>JAWXUP010000002.1:0-107678 GCA_044426345.1 Clostridia bacterium
ACAAATGTTATACACCAGATTTGTCAGCCCTATATTGAATATCGCACGGTCTATGCCGATGGAACGCACAGTGATGCCCTTCATGGAGCCTGTCATAAATCCAAAAACGTGTTCTACCCTAGCTCTAATTTTGGATTTTTGGCGGTTGTTTTCCTTTTGCTCTGGGGTCAGTGGGTGATTGCGATAGCCTTTTTCATAGGTGCTATGGCGAATAATGCTTTCGGTGGTGCTATTTTGTTCGCTATCATTACTGGTTTTACTTGTTTAATACATACCATAGAGAAAAAAGATTAAGAATATATGTCACAAAATAGATATTCCTTCGTTTAAGATTTAAAGAGCATATGTGAATGTAACAAGGAGGAATTTTATGAAAGCATTATTGATTATAAGCATTTTTTATATTTTATATGGCGTTTTAGGTCTTTTTGGAGTTCAAAAAATACCGAAGAAATACAAAGATAGAGAGTGGACAATGGAGTACACTAGAAAACAAGGTCTCTCTTATATTTTTTTAGGAGTGCCTTGGTTAATCTTTTATATCGTGATAAGCAATAACAGGTTAGGTCTTGCATACGAAATTTTAATGCTAATTATGATATCATTGCCATCCCTCGTATTTGCTTTGGTCGTAGATAAAAAATACAAAAATTTACTCAAAAAGGGTTAGGAGGAACTCGTTATGAAAAAATTAAGTTTAAGTATGCTTATCATACTATGCATGACGATGTTTCTGCCGACTACCGCCTATGCAAATATGGCAGCGCCACAAGACTCTGATATTGGATCATCTATTACGTTCGAGAAAAATGAGGACATAGCTGTTCTTTCCGAGGTCTTGGACATTGTGGTAACTGGTACACAGGCAGAAATCACGGCTACATATACTATGAAAAACACCACATATCACACAGTCACTACGACCTCGATGTTCCTCTCTCCGAATATCGTCAACGGTGGCACGGAAGTTTTGCTAAATGGTACATCGGCTGACTTCTTATCTCAAAGTTATGATTTAGATTATAGCACGAAAATCGACACTGATGATTGGCAGTATGTTGTTTTAACCGAGCGTGGAATTGCTGATACCGATGAAAACACGGTTGATACCGTCACCTTTGAAATGACATTTGCTCCGAATGAACAGTATGATGTGGTGGTGTCCTATACATATAACTTAGGTGGATACCCAGACTATGACTTTAATGTAAAGTGTGGTGAAATTTATTATTATCTCGCACCTGCTACCATGTGGAAAGATTTTGAAAGCCTAACAATAAACCTGATACTTAACGAAGATATGCCGGTTATCACACACAGCAACTTAGAGTTTGAAAAGGTGGCAAGTCGCACATATCAATATACAACAGACACGTTACCAACGGAAAATTTAGAGATAACAATAGACGAAAACTGGTTTCAAAATATATTCAGCACCCTAAGAAGTCCATATTTACCTATGATGCTTATGATGTTTTCTCCGTTTATCGTAATTGCTCTTGTGGTGATAATATTTGTTGTGTGGAGAGTTAGAAAAAGGAGAAAAGGAGCTTAATGTGAAAAAAGATAAAATAATCCTAACTATACTTTTAATAATATCTATTGTTAGCACAACAACATCGCTTTATTGGGCAAACGAGCTGAAACAGGAGCGAGCAATAAATCAAGAGCAAACAGAAATACTGGTCCATTTCTATCAACTAGCATTTGCAAATGGAACAGATGATATAAAAAGCAGCGAAATATCCGAAGAAACAGTATCTTCGCTGTTAAAAGCTTTAGAATCTTCTATGGTATATTATAATATTGGTATCACCTATGATGGTCATAGGACAGCCTATTTAGCCGTTATGAACACTTATATGTCTAAGCTCCAAGCATTTCTTGATGAGAAAAATGAAAATTATGAGATAGACACTGTTGTTAGCGATTTAATTATTATTGGAGATTGGTTAGGTAAGCGAAATATCAATGAAGTTACTGCTTTTCACAATGATGAGGATTTCTATAAAGTATATCTTCGGTTGTCATCAGATTTAATAGATGAACATGAAAGATATTTTGAATAAATGCTATCAAATAGAAAAAGAAAACCAAATGCAGATAAAAGGAATTAGACAATACACAGGATTAGTTATATTAGTTTGAGGTGGATAATGAAAAAATCTATAAAATATATTGCAATAGAATTTATTGTTTTTATTGCTTTGATGACAATATTATGTGTGATAAATTATATTGATTTGTCAGTGGTGATGACTATATACTTACCAATATTTATTATTTCAGCCTTGCTTATTATTTTCAAAAAATACTATATCGGACATATCTTTCTTATATCAGCAGAATTAGGTTTAATTGCAGAATATATATTTCATTTAATAAGTGCTGACAACCCGAATCTGTCTGGTGCATTTCTTAATATGATAATATTAGCTATTGGTTTAATAGTAGGAATAATTGCTCAAATATATAAAAGTAAGAACAAATAAAATTTATAATAAATGGAAGGAATTTAGATGAAAAAAATAACTTTTAATAAGATATTATCGACTTGGTTTATTTCTACGATTATATTATGTCTACTTAATAGCTTCACATTGCAAAGCTCGTTATTTCATAATTTGGTTTTTGCAAGTTTAGGGATATCATTACTAGTATTCCCAGTATATCCAGTAAGTTTAGAAAATAAATACACTCCACAAAAATGTAGAATTATTGTAAGAATCATTGCACTATTTGAAATAGTATTATCTTTTTTAGTACAGACAACATTTTAAAACATACAGACAAATATAATGCAAATAGTAGTTGACAAATTGCCAATGGTAGTTGGTTGAGATAGAAATATGTATTTGATATGCTTATATCATACAAAAATATCAAATACGGAGGTAGTTATGAATTTTAATGAAAGACTTATTGATTTAAGAAAATCGAAGTCCTTAACACAAGATGAATTAGGAGAAAAATTAGGTGTATCACGCCAAACAATTTCTAAATGGGAGTTGGCACAAAGTTACCCCGACTTTCAACGACTGGTTTTGTTAAGTGATTATTTTGGATTAACATTGGATGAACTTGTAAAGGGCGTTAATGTCCAAGATGTCAGAGATAAGAATTTGAATGAGGAAAAATTATCATCAATTTACAACGATGTAGATAATGCTAAAAAAACTTTTATGAGCATTTTTAACGGACTGGCTATATTTGGTGGAATAGCAATTGCTATTTTAATTATTTTCATACTTATGGGAATGTTCCTATAAGCACTATCACAAAGATTATGAACATAACACGAAATATACATTAGGTCATGTGAAGTATAATTAGGAGGAAAAGAAAGGTATTATAAATATGAAAAAGATGATGGCAATGGCTGTAGCTATGAGTTTTCTACTGCTTACGGCTTGTAGCAACATTGATATACAAAGTGACCCGATGAACATAAATGCTGCTGAACTTACCGAGGAAGAGCAAGATATTTTAGACCTTGTAAATGCAGATGAAAATATATATTTATGGGATTTTATCCTCGATGACACTGTGCAAAGCATGACGATAATAACCTATGAATTTATTGATGGTAATTGGAGCGAAATGGTATATGGCAGCGAACAATTTGAAGATTTAGAGGGGCGAATTGCACTGGTCTTTGATAATATCGCAGATGGTGTAACCACTAGCGTTCAGAGCGAAAACAACGGTGGTTCACAGAGTTATACCCCCGACCATGATATGAGTTTTGACGGAATGGCAAGTAGTACAGCTATGTTAAGCAATCCATACGATATTGTGTATGATGAAGAAATTCCACTGGTAATTCAAATTCATACCACAAGCAATGTCATATCGTCTTTGAATCCAGAGTATGGATTTGAAAATACAGAGGACTATAAAAACCACGAAAAAGTGTATGCTATTACCGTAATGTTCAGCCAAAGAACAGTTGGCGAACTTGATAAATAATGGAGGCTGACAATGAAAAAGACAATAATAGTGATTTTAGCTATGAGCTTTCTACTGCTTACGGCTTGTAGCACCGAAACAACAAACACCCCTACCCTTGAAAGCAAAGGCTTGGAGCTTATTGCCGTGGTAGATACTCTTGCAGAAAGTGAAGAATACATTACACTTTTAAGTGCAAGTCCAGACCTAACCGACATAATAGCTGACATAGCAAGTGGTGATTATACCACACCAAAGTCAGTCTTTATAATGGAGGATTTGAACGAAATTATACTTGATAGTATGGTACTGCTTACAGGGCAGACAATTTCAGACGAACTTTACGACCTTATAAAAGGTAATTTTGCAAATGTGATTCCATCGCAGATCAATGCAATGGGTGGTGCATATAACCTTGCTGCAACTTCGCTTTTGGCTTATGCAGATAGTTTTATCTATGAAGGACTTACCTCGACTACCACATACCTATACACCTTTGACAGCAACTACTGCTTTATGGTGTCGTTTGTACCAAATGATGAAAACATCGTAAACGCAAGTGTAACAATAGTGATCAATGAGGATTTAGCTTCGGCTGATACCACTGAGCAAGTCGAAGAATTTTTGATTAGTGCTTTGAGCATTGAAGAAGTTTCAGTGTCGATGGAAACTGAGGGAAGATAAATTCAAATTTATATAGCAGTTATGGGGAGTGTTGAAAAATATATGATAGATATTATCTCAAAGAGAAGAAGTATTCGTAAGTTTAAATCAAATGAAATACCTCAAGATATGATTGAAGAAATACTCAATGCAGGAATTTTAGCACCATCATCAAAAAACAGACAACCTTGGAAATATATCGTTGTATCTGGTAAGGAAAAAAATACTATGATTTTAGCTATGCAAAAAGGAATAAAGCGAGAGCATGAATACCCTGTTATGCCAAATTGCAATCAATGGATATCAGGTGCAGAATATAGCTTAAACGTTATGAGCCAAGCCCCTGTGACGATATTCATTGTTAATACATTAGGTTTAGATTTGTTTTCACCATTAACAGCAGAAGAAAGAATTTTTGAAATATGTAATATTCAATCGATCGGTGCTTCTATTCAGAACATGGGATTAACAGCCACTGCGTTAGGTTTAGGCAGTTTGTGGATTTGTGATATTTATTTTGCCTATAACGAATTAAAAACGTGGTTGAATATCGATGGCGAACTTTGTGCCGCTTTATCTATTGGATATGCAGATGAAGCACCACATTCAAGACCACGAAACAACTTAAACGATATTGTCGAATGGAGAAAATGAAAATCGCCCTATTCAATAAATAGATAAAAATATGAGCGAAATATATAGTAGCTTAGGAGAACTTGGAATGAAAAGATTGATAGCAATAATATTGATAGTCTTTCTTTTTTTGGTAGGCTGTCAAAATAGTGAGCAAGATTTAGAAACTTCAAGTGCAGATATAATCGTTTGTGAAACAAAAGATCACGATAGTGTTATATCTTTATTTGAAAATTCAAGTAACATGACTAATTCGTTTGTTAGTGAGGAAATTTCATTCAATGGAAATGAGGCAATATATTCAGCGCAGTATGTTGATATAAATAACTTAGTTATTCCCTTTTCAGATGAAAAACTAATAAATACTGAAACTGTAAATGAGTTGATTTTTCAATGCACATGGACTCCAACAGGAGAATCGTTGTACATCGGACTAGTAAGTGCAAGTAATAATATTTATTTTTTAGAATTATCAACAGGTAGCGAGTGTGGCATACTCTCTCTTGATGATCTTCTAGTCGATGAATATGAAGTGATTTTATATAGTGGATGTTCTCACGATTTAGATGGAGTAATGAACTACCAATTACAACGCAAGTGAACAATGCATATTAATGAATGTGTGAAAGAAATACAAATTTTATATAATAGACGGGGTGTCACATATGTTATACAAAATAAATTATAATAACAAGCAATTTAAAGCAGAATACAATAGCGAAACTGGAGAGGTAAATAATAGTACAATATTTACATATTATCAAAAAGACAATATCATTTGGGGTGATTACAGTGGTGGCGATATTGTAAAGGGTACTATTGTAGGTACTGTAAATAATATAGGTGAGTTGAAATTCTTTTATCAACACATAAATGTCCATCACATCATAAGAGCAGGAGAATGTCATAGTATTCCCACTATAATGAGTGATGGGAAAATACGACTTGATGAAACATGGAAATGGTTAAATGACGATATGTCAACAGGTAGTTCTGTCTTATATGAAATTAAATAAAAACACAATTAGAAAAGAGGTGATTTGTTGCAATATATAAAAGCAACTAAACAAAATTTGTCACAAATATATAGTTTAGTTCAAGAAACAATTAAAAGTGTATATCCTAATTATTATCCCCAAACAACTGTAGAATTTTTTTGTGAACTTCATAGTGAAGATAACATATTGAAAGATATAGAAGCCGGGAATGTTTATATTTTGTTGATAGATAATACTTTGGTAGCTACTGGAAGCTATATTGATAATCACATAACAAGAGTATATGTATTACATAATTCAAGAGGAAAAGGTTATGGTCGCTATGTGATGGATAAATTGGAGGAAAGTATTTCATATAGTTATTCCACTGTCTATATTGATTCATCATTACCAGCTGCACTTTTTTATGAAAATCGAGGATATAAAACAAAGAAGCACCACGAGTATCCTTTGGATAATAATGTTGTCTTAGTTTATGAAATAATGGAAAAGAGTATTGAATAAAAAGGTAAAGCAACTGCCTATTACGAACATACGAGAAAGGAACAACAATGAACCCAAATTTACAATCACTATGTGATAAATTTATACAAAATCGAGATATTATCCGAGAAAACTTTGCGTGGGATAATAGCCTTATTTTCCCTGCGTGTTCAATGATTTTCGTAGAAAAAGATAAAACCCCTAATGGCGAAAGTCTGAAATCGTGCAAACAGATTTTGGGAGATAACACAGGTGCATTCTCAAATTTCAGAGCTAACACAAGGCTACCTGTCATATCTATGATGTCACTATCCCATGACCCTGCAAACCGAATTCAAAACACCTTATCACTTTACGATATACTGAAAAAGCATTTTTGGAGCAGTGAGTATCTTGCTTTGGGTGCTATGGTTCTAGCTGACATGATAGAGCCACACCAGTATGATTTTATCGCTATGAAAGCAAGTGGGATTTATAAGTCTATCAAAAAAGTACACCCATTTTTGACTTCTAGTGAAGATGCTGTTTTCTGTCTGCTCCTTGCAGCCAGTGGCAAAGGTGAAGATGAAATCTTAAAGCACACCGAGGAATGTTATGAGCTATTGAAGCCACATTTCTTCTCCGGCAATGCTGTACAAGCTCTTAGTCACGCACTCACCTTGCAGGACGGATCTTCAAAAGATAAATGCGATAAGGTTATGGACTTGTTTAATGACCTAAAGCAAAACGGCTATAAATATGGCACAAACTTTGAGCTTGCAAGCCTTGGTCTGCTTGCGACTCTTGATGTAGATAGAAAAGAACTGATAGAAAACTTTGGTGCTGTAAACGATTATCTCAAAAAGCAAAAGGGATATGGTTTCTTTGGCGCACCTGAAAAGCAAAGATATATGCACACCTCCATGATACTTCTCAAACATTATGGAAGTGATAGCGAAACCAGTAATGCGACATTTATGGGTACTGCGATGTCAATTATTATCGCACAGCAAATCGCCCTTGTGACTATGATAGCGGCCACCAGTGCAGCTCGCAACGCAGCGAATAATTAGATGATAACCTATTTATATAATGAAAAGAGGTTATCATGAAAAATAACGAACATAAATATTTGAGCTATGGGATAAGTTTCGGTATGTTAGCTGGAGCAACTTTAGGAATGACTATAGGTGGATTTGGATTAGCTATTGGTGCAAGCATAGGTATGTTATTAGGCATTGTCATTGGAATGGCTATTGACCATAGCAAGAATAAAAAAGATAATGACGATAAATAATTTTACCATCTATTATGAACATTTCACGAATAATCATCAAGGACTAATCGAGAGATGAAAGCAACTTGTTGAAGCAAAGGAAGGCTCTACTATGAAGAAAAAACTAAAATGGATCATTCCATCAAGCATCATACTACTATTTGCGATATATTTTACAATGACACCTATCGGCGCACTTAGGCTGTCGGTCATTGCACATGGATACCCTGCCTGCGCCTTTGACCTCGCTATCATGGACGAACCTTATCACATGGTTTTAGATGATAATCAAACTGGATATTCACTACATAACCCACCTTTCGAGGAAGCTACCCAAGCTGAACTTATAAACTGGTACGTGACAAAACATGGGATTTTTTACACTGCCGACTACTATGGTTGGGGATAATTGGAGGTTTTATGAAAAAGAAGCTGTTGTTAGCTAATGCAATACCGATTTTGGGAAGTATATGGTTATACTTTTTTGCAAATAATTCACAACTACCATTTTGGGTAATGTATGATGCAGTTATTGTACCCATCTATTTATTAGGACTCAATATTCTGCTGTTTAGGAGTGACCTTAAAATCAAGCATTTTTTCATTCCATATGGGATGATTTGTATCGGTGTAATAATTCACATGGCTTATTTTAACTTTAACTTTGAACCAATATCAAGAATTGTATGGGGTGGTATTTTGTTATCATCAAGCTTGATAATTATTATTGGTGGACTGATTGCATTGATTGCCATAAGAAAAACAAGCATAAAAGATAACAAATAATCAACCATTATAAACGATACCCTACTTCGTAGGCTATGTAGAAGAAATACAAGCAAAAGTGCAATTGATAATGATTGGAGGGTTTAATTTTGAAAAAACCTATAAGAAGTAAAAAAACAAGATTTTTTATAAGTGCCTTCGGTCTGCTTGTATTGAGTTTAGTTGCAATTAGATTAGTACACAATCAAAGTATTGACGATTTTACAAATGCAGGTGGCATTGATCCAATTGTTGCTACGATTATTGAAATCAACAGAGAAAACAACACAATGAAAGTCGAGCCTATAGATGGTAGTAGTGTACTAACCCCAAGTGTTACACTTGATGTTGAAAGCACAACCTTTATAACTGGAAAAGAAGAAAGCTCTATTGAAAACTTTTCTGTAGGTTATCTTGTTGATGTTTACGTAAATACAAACAATATCAATGACAATATGATGTATCCCTTAATGATTAAAATGATTAACGAGAGTGAGTGACTGATAGCTAAATATTAAAGGAAAACGGAGGATAGAATGAACCTATACATAAAACAAAAACTATTTTCTTTTGGCGATAAATACGATATTTATGACGCTGAGCAAAATCCAGTCTACAAAGCATTTGGAGAAGTTTTCACCATTGGAAACAAGCTCCATCTATGCACTACAAATGACGAAGAACTTGTATTTATCAAACAGAGAGTTATGACATTTTTGCCGGCATTTGAGTTGTATGTCCGTGGTGAGTTATTTGCAACGGTGAAAAAGGAGTTCACATTCTTTTACAAGAAAATCAATGTGGAAAGCACTTTTGGGAGCTTTGTGATTGACGGAAGTTTTTGGGATCACGAATACACCATCACGTGCGATGGCAAGCTCTTTGGTACTGTGTCAAAGGAGTGGCTCACTTGGGGCGATGTCTATGCCCTAAACATTAACACAGAGCAGCACAGCGAGTTTTTCGTTGCATTAGTCCTTGCAATTGACTGCATTTTAGAGGGAGAGAAGAACTGATGAAAAAGGAAATAACAACACTTGGGGTCTTTGCAGCGATATTGGCTGTGATACCACATATCGGCTTTTGGATTGATAAGTCGTATACTCATACAGGAATAGGTATAGTTGCATTTTTATGGATAGTGCTTTGCCCCATTTATTTTCTGATCACTGGCATCACTTTGGGGAAACGTTATAAATCAAAATTTGTATGGGCATTGCCTATCATATACATTGCAGCGATATATGTGGCGAATAGCCTTATGACAAGTTTTGATATATGGATATACTTTGTAACGTATTTTATGATCACCTATGCCGCAATGGGTGTTACAGCTTTCATGCAAAAAAACAAACGAAGCAACCCAGAGGTATATAAAAAAGCCATAAAGGTGGTAGTTATTGCGTTGATTGTAATGGCAGTCTCAGTGGTTTTGTTTATTGTTTCTATGATTGTGACTAATTCCGTTTCCTCAACGTTGGTAACAGATGTGGCAATAGATATCACTTACGAAGATGATGTGCATGATAACAATATAGAGATCTTTCACGACCTATCTAAAGATGGCAGCGTTACAGTGCCATTGCTAGATTTAAATGAATACACCTTTAAAACAAACAGCGAAAAGATTTCGGTAAAAATGGAAAGCGAGCAAAGTTTTGAACTTGAAATTGTGCTCTTTGATGCCAAAGACAACGATACCATTTTACAGCAGACGACCCTTGATAACTTTGATTTAGAGGCAAACGATACAGCTTTATTTACCAACTTAACTTCAGCTATGACATATAGGTTTGAAAGCAATGTAGCTAACAATAATATTTTAATTACCATCTCAGAATAAAACAAAAGGTATTCCCAGTGTGATTCTGAGAATACCTTTTGATGTTTAAATGCAATGTTATTATTGAAGTTCTTTTATTAAATCCTCAGGGGAAATATCAAACAATTTTGCTAGTGCAATTAGGTTTGATGTGCTTGGATCAGAACTTCCACTTTCCCATTTTGATACTGCCTGTCTACTTACACCGATAGCTTCAGCAACAAATTCTTGTGTCATTTTACATGAATTTCGGTGTTGTTTTAAGGCTTCCCCAAGTGTTTTCCTTGTTTCAGATTTTTCATAACGAACATCTTTGGATTTAATATACTTAAGTAAAGCTCGCACAATCAAAACAATCAACCAAATAAAGAATGCTAAAGCCACTAAGCTAATCAAACCTATTATTACTGTAAGTATCATAATTGACAACTCCTTTCTTGTTAACTAAATTATATCAAATGTACTCTGCTGCAGCCACCAACTATTAGGATAATATAGGTTGCATTGTGGTTGCGTGGTTAAATTTCAAAGAAAGGATGCTGTATGGTTCATTCAAACTTATCGTTTTTTCAGAAGATACTATTTTATTGCTTTGGTTTTATATCTCTAACACCTATAAGTGCCATTATAACTGCGATCATAAAAATAGAAATACTTGTTGCTGAAATACTTTCCATAAAGTAGTCTACAATGGTCATCGCCACCACAGTTGCTATGGTATCTAGTATTAAAAACAGTAGTTTGCCTATGTTTAAACTGATTTTGTTTAAGGATAAGAGAGCGTTGGGCAACCCCTTTGCAAGCATCTCTATTGGGAAGCCTAATAGTCCTACAATTATAAAAAACATAATAATGCTACCGATAGAATGATACTCGAATCCAAAAATCTTCATAATAGTTCCACCGAAGATCGAAAGAATCGAAATAGTGATGATAAGAATAATAACGGCTAAAATTGCACTTATGTATTTATTGTTTTTTTCTTTCACTTTATTTACCTTTCACACTATAATCTATGAGATTACCAAGGATAGCACCAAACATCTGTTAAATACCAGAGCCTAATGCTACCCACTAATCACATATTGGCAACCTGTAATTGCGACAATCGACTTAGGACATAACGTTATTTTTCATTCCAAAAATGAGTATAAAGGCGATAATGAAAACAGTTAACAGAATTTTTATAGCCATTTGCCATTTATTTGATTTGCCAAAGAAAGGTGCAACTGCAGCACAAACAATAGCAAAACATTCAACAGCAATTCTTAAAGGATAGTTATAAGCAAAAACACTGTCACCCATAAAGGATTGCGATACGATAGATGACTCTACTACCCAAAATATGACTATGGAAAGGATATAAAGTCCAATACTTGCAAGATGTTTTAATTTATTTCGCATATTAATTTGTTCACCTCCTAAGCCTACTCCAAAGTCGTGAATTTTTTATCTAGTGTTACTACAAACGAAATATCATCTGTTTGTAAATTTTCGAGATAAATACCATACTCGCCATCTTCCGGAATAGTGAGAATTACAATGGTTTCTTCGTTTTCATTTAAGATAATGTGATTTGAGGACACTGGCTCAAAAGCTTGATGTAAACCTATACCTACATCCCCACTACCTTTACCCAAGGTTATGCTGATTTCATCACCTTTTTTAAATGGTAGTATAGCTTCAAGAGTAATGCTAAATTCCCCGGTCAGTCCTACTGTCAAGGTAACAGTTCCATCATCATTGTAGTCATACGAAATGTTAGCACTACCAACGGAATTCAAGTCCAGTGGTTTTATGTCTAGGCTACCGTCATATAAACTTACAGACTCAGCCATTTTAAGCACTGTATCTCGATCATTGCCCATAAGCACAAATTGATACAAGCCATTGCTCCAGTGCAAAGAGTAAGAATCATGTTCAGCCTTGTGTATGAGTAGTCCATCGTCACCATTTATAGAAAGATATTCGTTGTCCGTATCTTCCGTGTCAACTACCCAGGCCGACTCTGTAAGAACAGTTTGGGCAAAACTTATATGCTCCCCAGTATTCTCGTTTACAAACTCTGCTACAAAGGCTAAAGATACATCTTCGAAGTTCTCAGCATAGACATCATAGCCATTTGGTATATAACTTGGGAAATACATTGCTTCAAGGTAGTCTGGTGACTCATCTGTACTCTTGAAAGTTAAATCTGAATACTCCTCGAAGGTCACAAGGATAAAGTCCCAAATAGCCGCTCTTGCTTCTGCATTTGTGAGGATCAAAGTATTTGAAAAAATAAGCAGGGTCATGACCAAAGTGACAACACTTCGTTTCGTAGTGCTTGTGAGCATATAAAAAATGCTGTCATGGCGCTTAAACATTCGTTCCATTCGTTTAGTATGTTTTTTAGAATACGTAGTTTTTCCTCTTAGGTCCAACTCATTTGGGTAGGAATCAGCAAAATCTTTTTCAAAGAGCCTTGCAGCCTCTCTTAGATTTTCGTTGTTATTTGTTTTCATTTCAAATCACCTCATCAGAACTAAGTTTACTTGCAAGAGCCTTTCTTGCTCGTTCAAGTCTTTTACGTGCTGCAGATGCAGAGATTTTAAGAAATGTGGCAATTTCTTTGTCGGATAAATCCTTAGCATACTTTAAGATGATGATTTCCTTGTGAATAGGAGCAAGTGAGTGGATAGCAGAGTGCATCTCAGATACAGATGAAGTTTCAATAATTTCATCTTCAGTGTCTATGGGAGAATGAATTCCACGGTCCCACTCATCAAGACTAACAACATCAATTTTTTTGCGTTTTCTTAAAACATCTCTACAAATGTTCTCACAAGCTATAACGATATAAGCCTTCGTTTTGTGACTGTCATTTATAGAAAGTTTTTCTAAATGCCCCAAAATTCTTAAAAAAGTTTCATGCATAGCATCTTCGGCATCTTGCTTATTAGAAAGCATACCAAATGCAATGCTGTAAATTAGACCATTATATCTGTTGTAAAGCTGTTCCATTTTCTGCTTGTCGCTGTCAGTTTCACACAGATTTAAATATAACATTAACATATGTAGTTCCTCTTAGTTTATATAAAGTGTGGTAGTAGTTGTAATTTGATATACTGCATATAAATCATAAACGAACAAAAAGACGATTTGTGACATTTATTTTAAAAAAATACCTATAGAAACATTATACCATAATACGTGAACTTGTTCCACTTTGTAAAAAGAGCTATTAAAAACAAGTTTTTCCGTAAATCAAGTCACAAATGAGTAAAAAATGCGTCTAAGATAGTATAGGAGTGTTCCGACAAAATAATTGGAGGTAGTGAAATGAAAAAGATAATTAGTTTAAGCTTGGCGTTTATAATGATGATGGCACTTGCTGCGTGTAATGATACACCTGCAAGTGATGGTGGGCTTGGTGATGCAAGTGGCACAACAGAAGATATATCCGTGGAGAGCGGCGAACATATGTCTGGTGGAGCAGATATGCTAGAAGTGGACGGACATATGCAAAGTGACGAAATGGAAAGCACACAACAAGCAACGACACAACAAAACTGGGGTATCACATTTACAGCTTCAGATGTTACTCCTACCGGACTTACCCTTATATGCGAACAGGCAGATGGCGAGCAGCAAGGCGAACTGATGACAGGCTCTCTATATTGGTTACAAGTATATGAAAATAGTCGATGGGAAGAAGTAGACTACATAGTACAGGAGGTTAATATCGGTTGGACTAGTGAGGGATGGATGATTTTCCCTAATGAAAA
Source organism: Clostridia bacterium (assembly GCA_044426345.1). Classification (GTDB taxonomy): domain Bacteria; phylum Bacillota; class Clostridia; order Oscillospirales; family Butyricicoccaceae; genus CAYJLC01. The sequence continues at coordinate 14,335 of JAWXUP010000002.1, forward strand.
AAACGAATGGGAAGTAGACTGGGAGTGGCTGTATGGTGAACTACCAACTGGTACATACAGAATCGGTAAATCTGTTATGGATTTGATTGAAGCAGGAAATTACGAAGAACAAACTTACTATGTTGAATTTGAGATAGAATAGACGGAGGTTTTATGAAAAAGAAGAAGTTAATCATACTCGCTATTGTTCTAGTTATAGCGGCGGTACTACTTATGGTATATAAACCTTGGGGAGAAAAACCATTTAAAGATTTATCAGTAGATGAAATCCAGAGTGTTTCCGTAAAGCTAGTACCTCCCGATGAAACATTTAGTTTGTCATCTGATGAAATAACAGAGCTTACCAATATACTAAACTTAATTGTTATATACGCAGAAGATAACTCTTATGATCAATACGCAGGGCAAGCTGTGATTTATGAAATCACCAAAAATGACGGATCTGTCTTAGAGGTGAATGCGTATAATCCATTTTTAATAATTGATGGTACTTCATATAAGACAAAATATAGGCCGTGCGAAGAACTAAATTCGCTTGGCAATAGAATACGAAATGATGAGTAATTGGAGGTATTAAAATGAAGAAGAAAAAAGTTATTATACCTATAATAATAATTTTTCTAATTGCCTTATCTGTCTTTTTGGGAACTGGCTTCCAAAAGCGTTCTGATGTCTTTTTAGCAGACTATACTAAGAACAGCGACTCTATCACCTTGAATGTAGGAGTTTCAAGCTCTATGGGTTATGTTCGTGATTTAAGTGTCCAAACAGATGGCTCAAGCAAGTTTATCACTTTCTATCCTTGTTTTGGAGGTCTTAATAGTAGCTTAGGTGCAAAGAATGAATTTGAAATTGATGTACCATCAAACTGTGAAGAAATATACTTTTATAGCGGCGATGATAATTACACTTTAGTCCTCGTGAAAGATGAGCGAGGTATATGGCATAAAGCAGATAATGATACTTCTTCTGAGGATGTGGGTGTAGTTTTAGAAAGTACCGAGGATTTTGAGGATTTAGGTATCCCGGTAGATGCACCTGAAAACAGTACCGACACCCAATACTCGATGATTGGTGCAGATATTGTAAGTATCACATTCATCCTTAACGAAAGAGCATTTGTGCTAAATGCTTCTAAAATCTATAAAGGTGAAGATTTACATGGTTTGATTAACCCATTTGTGGGTGCTTTAGCTACAGGCTGTGAAGCCGATGGCGAGGACTTTTCGTATTCTATCAATGCAACAGAACTTGAAGAAGGTAATGCTTTTGCGACAAGTCAAGTAAACTTCATAGATAATGAGCCGATATATCTATCACTTACAACCACAGATAAAATCACCTTAGATGAAATTCTTGATGTTATTACGGATATTACTGATGATGTAGTTGTTGGTGTACGAAAACTACAAACAGAAAATGATTAAACACCTTGCACGCTTACCATAACAAAGAGCCTCAACATAAGACGAAAGGGGGATACAAAATGTTAGAGCTAGAGAAAGAAAAATCACATTTGGAATATTTGCAAATGTTCGAAAAACATGTACACGAAATAGAAACACATAGACTTGAGAGTAAAAACTTCCAAGAAAATGTGAACAACCTCTTATATGCTATTATGGACTTCTATCAAGGAGATAGAGCATATATTATCGAAGTGGACTGGGATTTGCACTTAGGCTCTAACACTTTCGAGCTGTGCGATGACGGTATAGAATCCCAAAAGGTTTTTTTGACAGATTTGAACATGATACCATTCCCCCGATGGAAAAGAGCAGCTACAACCAGAGAGTCCATTATTACCTTGGATATTAACGAGCTACTCGAAACAGAAAAAGAAGAATATGATATACTCCACTCCCAAGGAATAAATAATTTTATTGTAGTTCCGTTAAATAACAAAATCTCCGGATTTGTAGGAGTTGATAATCCAAAACGATTTCAAGATAAGCCGAATTTTTTAAGGGCATTGTCCTATGCTGTAGCTTCGGAAGTGAAAGAGCATCATTTAAGCAATACAAATAAACATAAAATGGAGTCATACCCAATAAAATCAGAAAATGAAATTATCCTAAATTTTTGTGGTGGTTTTGAAATTATCACTTCGCTTGGAGCGATGAATGAGATGAGTATTAAATCAGATCTCACGTGTCAGCTAATAGCGTATTTGTTTTTTAATTTCAATCAAAAAATCTCTAATTCAAAATTGATAGACATATTATGGCCAAACGAAACATCAGATAATCCTATACAATCACTAAGACAATTGGTCTATCGGAGTAAAAAGATACTATCACAAATATTAGATGGTGATATCGTCATATCGACCCCTCTTGGTTATGAGTTGAACCCTAACTATACATTTCGATCAGATGTAAAGGAATTTGAAAATCTATGCACTCAAGGTAATGCTGCAAGTGATTCTGCCGATAAGGTGGAATATTATCGGCAAGCTATAGATATGTACACTGGATCGTTTTTGCCAAGGTATGAAAATCTGTCTTGGATTATGAACTACTCCACATTCTTACACGGAATGTTTATGTATGCCGTCAAAACTTGCATTGCCGACTTAAAAAAATCAGAGTCTTTTTTAGAAATACATCGTTTAACTACATATGCGTTGCAGTTTGACGAAGAAGATGGCGAACTCAATTATACATTGATAGAGGTGCTTCAAAAGCAAAGAAATTTTTCAATAGCAACCAAGCATTATTATAAAAAAATGCACCTACTTACAGATGAACAAAGGAGTGAATTTGAAAAAAATATGACTTTTTTGCGTTGAGCAGGAAATTTTAACCTCATGTTATGCTCATGTTATCTCCAGAATATGGCTATGTTATTTTGGGTTGCTATTCTAAAATAGCAAAAAGCTGATAAGGCATCAATAAGGCATCAAAAAACTGATAGGTCAGTTTTTTGCACGAATTCTATAATTCAAGCCCTGTGCTTGAGTGTGCAAAAAACGGCATATCGGCATTGCAAACTGAATATCGAACAATCAAAAGAGTATGTAAGCCGACCTATATGCAGATAGGGGTTTAATGCTATGGCTCAAAGAGTTATAGACATTAAGATGGCTTCGCTTGCTATTCTTTGTGTCTTTAGAGCAATTACCTTTGCACATTCGTGTAAAGATAATTGCTCTTTTTTTATTGTTTATACTAGCGAACCACGGTGCCGCTCTCCTCCACTTTCTGAATTTGAATCAAATCAAATTTAGAAATTATGGAGGACAGACAAATGTCAGAGGAAAAAAGGTACTATCTAAGAATTGAAAAGAAACTCGTTGAAGTGTCACAGGATGTCTATAAGTTACACTATAAAACAAAACGCAGAACTTTATATCTTGAAGAACGTGATGAGGCGAATGGTGTAGTATCCTATCACTCACAAGATATGATGAATATTCTAAGCGAGGATATCACTGGTGAAGAAACACTACACGATCCATATGCACCAACACCAGAAGATTCAGCAATCAAACATATTATGCACGAAAATTTGCATGAAGCCTTAAATCGCCTCACAGATGATGAGATGAATTTAATTCAAGCATTATTTTTTGATGGATTATCAGAGCGAGAATGGTCTCAAAAGTGTGGCATTGCTCAAAAAACGATCAATGACAGGAAAAGGCGTATTTTGATTAAACTAAAAAAACTTATGGAAATTTAAAAATAATTTCGCTCAACCCCCTCACTTTTTCGGCTTATAAGTGAGGGGGTATTTTTTATCCACTCAATTGCTCTTTGAAAATTGAATATACCATTATCAAAATACGTTAGCTTAAGGTCCCGAAAGGAAAAGCAATGTGAGTAGCACGCCAAGACTACCTGCAAGCGAAAGCTTGTCAAATCGATAGCATCAAAGGTACGAGCGATAACTGTGAAACCTCAAAAACAATCTGTGATGGATTGTGTTGCAATAATCCCTTAAGCCTATAATGATACTCCTGCCCAGCCACAGCCCCTCTTAGTCGAGGGATCACGCAATGGGGGCAGCCGGTGGAGAACCCAGCGGAGGTGAAATTCCTGTGATGAAGTCTAATCAGCTTCAGTTTTGATAATGCCGTGCTTCGGATGTCGTGGACAAGTACAGCAAATTATAAAAATGATTTAATTTCAGAAAGTGGGGATTTGCAGCGATACGCATTACATCAAAAGTAAAGCGATTAAAACTGCAAGTCCCTACCATTGTGAAATTAAGTGTGAAAGGAGTTAATAAAATGAAACGTGGAGAAATATACTATGCAAACCTTGACCCAGTGGTAGGATCGGAGCAAGGTGGTGTGCGCCCTACTGTCATCCTACAAAATGATATCGGAAACTACTATAGTCCTACTGTGATTGTAGCAACTATCACCAGTAGACAAAAATGTCCCCTCCCCACTCACGTACATATTGGCGAAGTAATTGGATTAACTGCTAAATCATATATCCAGTTGGAGCAAGTTAAAACCATTGATAAATCACGTGTCTTAGAGTATGTAGGACACTTAAACGATACGCAATTAGCAAAAATGAATGAGGCACTGAAAATCAGTGTTAGTCTATAGGAGGAAAATATATGTTCATGATAGCCGAGCTTGAAGAAATGGCGAGAAAAGCAGAAAAAGAAAAAGTTATTACCGGTAACGAAGATAAACAGGAAGTGGAGTATAAGCGTTCTCTTAAAATGCTTAAAATTCTTCTTCGCCGAGGTATTATAGATGATGTTGAATATGCCCAGATAGATGCACTTAATAGGGAGAGTTTTTCTCCACACCTAAAGGAAGTATATGTGTAAAAACACTAGCTATTAGTTATGTTATAGGGTATTGTTGCTTGTAGAAAGGAGTGAAAAGAAATGGAAAAAATAGTACAAACCATTCAGCCTGTAAGAAAGAAAATTTTACAGGAATTAAAACCAAAACTTAAAGTTTGCGCCTACTGTCGTGTCAGTACCGATAGTACCAAACAGCACAAGTCATACCTTGCACAAGCACAGCATTACGAGTCTTATATCCAAGCTAATGATGAGTGGGAATTTATTGGCATCTATGCAGACGAAAGTAGTGGTACGAAAGTAAAGAATCGTGATGATTTTAGCAGAATGATACGAGATTGTGAAAGAGGTAAAATAGACCTCATCATCACAAAATCTATCACGAGGTTTGCAAGAAACACCGTAGACCTTATCGATACGGTACGGAATTTAAAAGCGATGGGTATAGATGTCTACTTCGAAAAAGAAAATATCAGCACCCTATCTACCCAAAGCGAATTGATGATAAGCATACTCAGCTCCCTCGCTCAAAGAGAATCTGAGAATATCTCTGAAAACTCAAAATGGAGTACCCAAAAGAGATTTAGAGATGGCACATTCCGAGTAGCTTGTGTTGCTTACGGATACACCAAGGATGAAAATGGCGAGATTATCATTCACGAGGAAGAATGCAAAATAGCACGCAGAATTTTTGATGAATACCTCTCTGGCCAAGGTTGCTACTTAATCGCCAAAGGCTTGAATCAAGATGATATCCCAGTGATCAGAGATGCCGAACAATGGAATGAAAATGTAGTAAAAGAAATTCTACAAAATCCCATTTATCAAGGAGAGCTTGTACTGCAAAAGACCTACACTACAGAAGGTGTGCCATTTATCAAAAAGAAAAACAAAGGTGAGCTTCCAATGTATAGCATTAAGGAAAACCACGAAGCTATCGTATCAGAAAAAGAGTTTAAAGCTGTACAGGAAATCTTTGAATACAGACGAAAACAAGCAAAGATAGATGGCAGTGGCAAAAATCAGAACCTATATGAATTTAGTGGCAATCTCATCTGCAAACAATGTGGCAGTAGCTTCCGTAGACAAAAAATCTATATCGGAAAGCCTTATGAAAAGGTGCAATGGTGTTGCCAAACCCATATATCTCATATCGAGAGATGTGATTTAAAAGCAGTGCGAGATGATGTCATCAAAAATGCGTTCCATATCATGTGGAATAAGCTAGTAAGCAATCACGAGGAAATCCTAAACCCAATGCTTGCCTCTCTCAAACAACTAAGAATGAGCGAAGATGAGCAAAATAGACTGACAGAACTAAAAAACAAAATATCGGAATTAAATGAGCAGAGTCATATCCTAAGTAGAGTAGCATCGAAAGGATATATGGACTCTGCTCTTTTTATATCTGAACAAACTGCTATCAATGTGCAAGTGGCTGAGTGTAAAAAAGAGATGGATCAGATAGCCGATGAAAGCGCCTATGAAACTGAAATCGCAGGCACATTAAGGATACTGCAAATTATACGCTACAACCCACTGGTGCAGATGGAATACCAAGAGGAACTATTCAAGGCAGTCGTAGATAAAGTTTATATCGGCAAAGACATTACGTTCAAACTAATTAACGGCCTAGAGCTTACAGAAGAATTGAGGTGAGAAGATGCAAACACATATGCCAATCGGCTATAAGATGATAAACGGAAAAATAGTTATTGATGAGGTGAAGTCGAAAACGGTGCTCAAGATTTTCAATGAGTATGTAGGTGGAAAAACCATACTTGCCCTATCCAAAGAGCTAACAGCAAACCAAGTACCAAATGCTAGTAATAAAACGAATTGGACACACGGAGCTGTCGGTAGAATAATGGATAACGTGAAATACTTAGGAGATGACATTCACCCAAAACTAATTGACAAAGAGTTATTTGATAAAGCGGCCGAAAGACGAACCCACAGAATCAAAAAGTTAGGTAGAGAATTTTCGCACAACAGCTTCCAAAATGAAAATGTATTTTCAAACAAAGTCTACTGTGGAACCTGTGGTGATGTATATCGAATTTATGTAGAACACAGTGGTAAGCCTTATGAAAAGAGATACTGGAAGTGCAAAAAGTACATATACCAAAACAGAGCCTTGTGTAAAAACCTATTTTATACCAAAGAAGAATTGACCGAGATATCCATAAAGGCAATTAACATGGTAATTGCAAATCCCCAATTATTGGATCAAAAACCAATGGAATATAAGCCTAGAAAAAGCAATGAGCTTGTAGAGGTAGAACAAGAAATTGAGAAACTGGAAGAAGATGAGCAGTTTGCATCCCCTACACTAAAAGACCTAATCTTCAAACGAGCTGTACTGACCTATAACGAATCTAAAATAAACAGCTACGAAGTACATACCGATATCATCAAAGAGGTGCTAACAGGCACTGAACCACTCACAGAGCTTGATGAAGAAGTCTTCAGTCAAATCGTAGATAGAATCACCATCTATGAAGATGGCAAGGTGCAAGTGAGATTTATAAATGGAGTTACTATAACAGAGCAAAAACGCAGAAAGGAAGATAGCAATGGCAGTAGCTAAGAAGAATGTGGCAATCATACCACCACAAATGAAATATGATAAGAGTATCAAAGCAGAAAAGAAAAAACTCAGAGTAGCAGCCTACTGCCGTGTCAGTACCCTACTAGAACAACAAGAAAACAGCTACGAAACACAAGTAGAACACTTTACCAATAAAATCAATCAAAACCCAAACTGGACTCTCGCCGGAATTTTTGCTGACGAGGGCAAAAGTGCAACAGGAACTGCACATCGTGATAACTTCAATCTGATGATACAGGCTTGCATGGATGGTGAAATCGACATGGTGCTAACTAAATCAGTATCAAGATTTGCAAGAAATACAGTTGACTGCCTTGAAAATATCAGAAAGCTAAAAGAAAAGCGAATCCCCATCATCTTCGAAAAAGAAGGTGTCAATACGATGGATGGTGCTGGTGAACTGCTCATCACCATATTATCTAGCCAAGCACAAGAAGAAAGCCGAAACATCAGCGAGAATACAAGATGGGGTGTTATCAGAAGGTTTGAAAATGGTATCGTACAAGTCAACCATAACAAATTCTTGGGATTCACCAAAGATGAAGATGGCAACCTAGTAATAGTCCCGGAAGAAGCCAAACTCATAAGAAGAATATACCGAGAATACTTAGAGGGTAGAAGTTTACTAAGCATAGCAAGAGGTCTGCAAGCAGATGGTATTAAGACCGTCACAGGCAAAGATAAATGGCATGAATCGGTGCTAGAAAAGATACTGCAAAATGAAAAAATGATGGGTGCAGCCCTTATGCAAAAGACCTACACAGAGGACTTCCTCACTAAGAAGCGAGTGAAAAACGATGGTCATGTACAGCAATATTTTATAGAGCATAACCATGAACCAATCATACCAAGGGAGATATTCTTCGAGGTACAGGCTGAACGACAACGACGAGCCAACTCAAATAAGGCTGCGGTCACTAGAAAGAAGAAAAGACAAGAGCAAGTAGAACGAAGCCGACACAGCTCCAAATTCGTGCTAACCAACCTAATGGTATGCGAATGTGGACACTCCTATCGCAGACAGATATGGACGAAGTATGGTCAGAAGAACCCAGTGTGGAGATGCGAGGACAGGCTGAAACTGGGCAAGAAATCAAAGTGCCAAGCATCACCTACCATACGAGAAGAAGTCCTTCACAGAGCCATTATGACAGCCGTAAACACCGTAGTAGACGATGCTGATGGCATGATAAGCATACTCAGAGAGAATGTCATAAGAGTCATAGGAAATTACACACCGACCGAATCCACTGGGAGATATGACGAGCAGATAAGCAAGCTTCAAAAAGAGATGCTAACACTCATAGAAGAAAATGCAAAACAAGGTGCTGTCAGCGAAGAATTTGATGAGGTATATAAAAAGCTATCAGAGGAAATCGAAAACCTCAAGCAAGCTAAAATCGAAGATATCAGAAAACAAAGCAAGGCTGATCAATTCGAATCTCGCATAAATGAGGTAGATAAACTGGTAGGCACAGTAAACCCAGAAATCAGAGAGTTTGATGAAGAACTGGTCAAAAGACTAATCCAAGGCATCAAAGTACATCGCAATATGAAGCTGACCATACAGTTCCATTCTGGAATCATCATAGAGCAGAAGATTGATGATGAGGAATGGTAGTAAGAATAGGTAGAGAAAGACAGGGTTCGCCCTGTCTTTTGCGTTGACAAAATAAGTTTTTGAGCATATACTGATATAGTATATCATGGGATAATAAGACATAATCCACCAAAAAGCAAAAAACACATTTGACAAATAAGAAAATCTATGTTAATATATAGTTAACCGTAGGAAGGCAAGGGTAATGCCTGATTCCAAGTATTCCATTAGCGGGATTAAGAATGGTATACCATTCTTTTTTTTATTTTAGAGGATAAATTATGATGAATCAAGATCAACCAATAACTCTTGACTCACAAGCAGAGTTAATGAGGAAGTATATAGTCTTTCAAAGAAAAACTCGTGTAAAGAAGTTACTGCTTTATACGGGGTATTTTAGGTTGAGTAGATATGGAAAATATCTACTATCATTTACAAATGAAATGAAAGCAAAACCTGAACAATCACTACTATTTGATGTATATAATTTTGATGTAGAACTTAGAAAATTGTTTTTTAATTATTCTAAAAAGGCAGAAATTCAATTTAAAAGTCACTTATCAAATGCTATCGCTTTGAAAACAAGTGATGATATATTTTACTTAAACAAAGCATATTATACTGATACCAAAGGTGACAATGACAAGAATAAAAGAATATCAAACAGAAAATTTTTCACTACTAAATTTTTTAAAAATATTCAAAACCAAGAAAAAGAATTGCGTCAAAATGTAGTTAAGTATCCTGAACTTAAAGAATACAGAGTTGGAGGTTCTCGCTCGAAAAAGAAAATTCCATGCTGGGCAGCCTTTTCCTATTTCGAATTTGGAATGGTGACTAACATATATTCCTTTTTACGAGGCGATCTAAGGAAAGAAGTTCTTCGGTATGGATATTCTAAGCCTAAGTATGGCAAAGAAGTAACTAAGCAAATGGATACGTGGCTAGATGCTATTAGGAATTTAAGAAATGTCTGTGCTCACCATAATATATTAATAGGTAAAACATCATCCATAGTATTGCCTACTTATGATGATGAAAATATTTTAGTTGCAAATACAGACTTATTTTCTAGAATGTATGCATTAAAGAAAATTTTAAATGATAATGATGGCAAGGCACTAAAAAAGGATCTTGCTAAAGTTATTGGAAAAGCTAAATTTGATATTTACTTATTTGAGATATTACCTAGAGATTGGGAAAACAGATATGATAGAATAAATAAGCTATAGTTGCATATACTAATGTTGTACTATATGTACCATCGGAAGGCATGGGTAAGGCCTGTAACCAAATATTCCGTGTTGGGAGATGCAAAACTATATGTTTTGCATCTTTTTTTATTTAGTGATATAACTCTGTATATATCTTCTACCAATGTTTACACCTTGCCAAAATTCACTTTGAAGTAGGTTTACCATCAAGATAGTTGTATGGAATAAAGCCTTCAATGCCCTATGTCATTGAAAGTTTTATTCTGTATAATTTCAAAAGAAGTTTGCAGAAACAGTCTTTTTTGAAAAATCAAAAATGAAACTTTTTACAAAAATCGGAGGTCACTCCAAGGGATTAGTGCCACCAAGTGACATTCTAAACCACCGTTCAAGGCATTGTGAGAGTGTAGCACTGTTGATACGTGAATAAAGAGTAAAAACAATAAAATATAGTAGATAAGACATGAGTTTAGTTAGAAAGCACTAAGCTTGTGTCTTTTTGTATTAAATAATAAATAGAAATAGAGTGTGCTCTAGCCCATATTTTTTTCAATAGACGCACTTATATTGAATTGAGAATCTGGGAGTTAAAGTATTGTAATTTAACTGTAGAAAATGTGTCAAATTCAGCCTGAAAAAGTGATTAATTTACATATAGAAATATATGTTTTGAACATTTGTTACTATTTTGTTGAAAATCACTAAAATTTTTTAAATTACATTCTAGATATAGGAATTAAGTCATATTATATTTTATATAAATCAGAGTATATATAATTTTTAGAAAATTTCAGTTCAGTTTTTCACATTTGTGCATAAACTGGAATTAAGCATCTTTTCTGCTTAAAATACATAATAAAGTTAAGAATATTTATCTAAAAATATACAAATAAACTAAAAAAATGAATAATATATAAATATAAAATTAATTAAATTTATGTTAAATATTAAAAATTTGCAAAAAAATGAATTTTTTTGTTGCCAAAATTTGAATTAAGTAGTATAATGTAAACAGAAAATTATACAACTTATAGATAATGTAAGTTAATCTTATAACAAAAATTTGTGAGAAATGTAAATTACATAGTTTATGTTTATACCAAATTTCTAGGGAAAAGGGTCAGCAATACAAACATCTATATAACGGAATTTTCAGAATATAATTTATTTTGAAACTCTGGAATAATTTATTATTAAACTTTAGAGGAGGTGAAATGAATGAAAAATCCAGGAAAATTAGCTGCTATATTAATAGTTCTATTCACAGGTGAGTTCGGATTACACAAATTCCTTACAGGTAATTACGTAATGGGCGTTGTTTATCTATTTACTTGCGGTCTTTTTGGTATCGGTTGGCTTATCGACTTTATCAAAGTTTGTAGAGGTACTTATGTAGATAAAGCTGGCAACCCATGGGGTGTTGACTAAAACATTTATTTAAAGAATTCAGGATGGATTATTCGTCTTGGATTCTTTAATTTTGTCACGCTTAAAATCAAAAAATCGACTTGCATTTTGTTGGTCGATTTTTGTTTGCGAAAATTAAAGTCAATACCTAGATTTTATATAATCGCAATTGAATAGTTGTAATTGTAAGGGTCTTTCCCTACGAAGATTTATAAAAAACCTTTCCAATACTGCAATATCTAATTTAATTAACAAAATATTGACACTTTAGTAATGCTGTGTTAATATATTATTATAGTTTTCGACGAGGAATACTAAAATATGACTTTATTTTGCTTTTGCGCTATAAATAATATTTTCCATACGTCGAAATTTTTTTATTATATAGTAAATTACTATATATAGGAAGGTGCATTATGAATTTTGATAAAGCTATAGAAGCGAAACTTGATGAAGTTGTGCAAAGTATTTCTAGAATTTGTAAAATCAATAGTGTTGAGGATGCGCCTAAAAAAGGTATGCCGTTTGGTGAAGGTCCTGCAAAAGCATTGGAATGCGCACTAGAAATCGGAGAAGAGTTAGGATTTACCACAGAAAATTTTGAAAATTACGTTGGACATATTAATTTTGGTACTGAAAAACAAGGTATCGTTGGAGTGTTGGCTCACGTTGACGTTGTTCCTGCAGGCGAAGGTTGGGAGCATAACCCTTGGGGTGGAGAAGTTTCAGATGGCATTATATGGGGCAGAGGAACTATGGACGACAAAGGTCCTATTATAACTTGCGTATATGCTATGAAAATCCTAGAAGAAAGTGGACTACCTTTAAGTAAGCAAATTCGTGTTATATTAGGTACAAATGAAGAAACAAACTGGGGTTGTATGGACTACTACACAAAAGTAGTACAGCCTATTATGCCAGATGTTGCTTTTTCGCCAGACGCATCATTTCCTGTGACTTATGCAGAAAAAGGAATTTTGCAATATAAATTAGAAACATCTTTTGATGGCGATGCGAAAATTTATGGTGGTAATGCGTTTAATGCAGTTCCATCAATAGCATTTGCTGAAATTTATGATATAAATCAACAAGACATTACACAAGCTGTGGAAAAAATAGATACACAGTGCATATTTGAAATTGAAAAAATAGAAAATGGCGTAAAAATCGTTTCGAACGGTAAAGGAGCACACGCTGCGAGACTTGAAAGTGGAGTTAATGCGATAAGTGGACTTATGTTACTTTTGGGAGAACTTGATTTACAAGGTGATTTGAAAAAAGTTATAGATTTTTACAATACGCATATGGGAACTACATATTATGGCGAAAAAATGGGGATTTACAAAGTTGATGAGTCTGGAAATCTTACGTTTAACGTTGGTAAAATAGAAATCGCAGATGGTAAATGTGTAATTTGCTGTGACAATAGAATACCTGTAACTGCTGATATTAATGAAACTATTGATATAATAAAAGCAAAAATTGAAGTTAGTGAATTTGAATATGTTGAGTTATGTGCAGATGCGCCACTTTATATTGCAAAAGATTCACCACTTGTAACAACGCTAATGGAGGCATATAAAGACGTTACAGGTGATAAAGATGCTGTGGCTATAACTGCTGGAGGAGGCACGTATTCAAGAACTGTGGATAATTGCGTGGCATTTGGTTGCAGGCTACCATATCAAGCAAATACAATTCACCAAGCAAATGAGCATCTTAAAATAGAAGATGTTAAAATGTGGCTTAAAATTTATACAGAAGCACTGTATAGATTGGCAAAATAAATAAAAAGGGAGAAGTTTTATGAAAAAGTTTAGCGTACCTAGTTCATTATCAATTGTTATGATATTCTTATTAATTGTAACATTGCTTACTTGGATAGTTCCAACTTCTGTTGTAACTTATGATGATGACGGAACAAAAGTTATTCATTACAACTCAACAATTGATGATGATGGAAATGTAGTCGAAGGAGCAGGAACAAGTCCGAAAGGCTTGTGGAATTTAATTTTATCTCCTGTTGAAGGGTTTATAAATGCAAGTGATGTTGCAGGTACAATCTTCGTTTCTGGTGGTTTATTGGCAGTACTAGGTTATGTCGGAGCGCTTGATGCAGGTATTAACAGTCTGCTTAAAAAATATCAGGGTAGTAAACTTATAGTACTCTTAATGCTAGTGTTTGCACTTATGGGTACAGTTTATGGTTCGTGGGAGGAACTTCCAGCTTATGCGATAGTAATTATACCGTTGTTTATTAAAGCAGGATATGATGCGGTCACGGGTGTAACGGTTATCTTGCTTGGTGCAGGTATTGGTAATATGGCGAGTATCGTAAACCCATATTCTGTAGGTGCTGCTGTAGCTGCGATTGGTAATGATGAATTATCTCTAGGTTCTGGTATATTCTTACGTATGATTTTATTTGTAGCAATGCTAGCTGTTGGTTCTACATTGGTTATTAAATATGCAAACACAGTTAAAAATGACCCTTCAAAATCTTGTGTTGCTGATATACCAAGAACTAAAAAAGTTGCTGATAGCAGTGAACTAGTTGAAATGACAAGCAAAAGAAAATGGTCACTTATTGTGTTTGCAATAACTGTATTATTCTGCGTATTAGGTTACATACCTTGGGACGCAATTCCTACTGCAAACGGTGGAACTGCATTTGATTTTGTGAATGGATTTATCACAACATTTAGTGGTAATTTTATTGGCAATTTCTTGGGAACAGATTACTTTACTCCATTTGGTTGGTGGTATTTCAACGAATTCTCTGTAATTTGGGCGATGGGCGCTATAGTTATCGCTGTTATCAACAAAATTCCAGAGAAAAAATTTGTTGCAGTATTCACACAAGGTGCGGCAGACCTAATGAGCGTTGTATTAGTTCTTGCAGTAGCTAGAGGTATTTCGCTTACAATGGGTTCAAGCTCTGAGGGTATGAGTATTACGTTTATTTATTGGATTAAAGCAATCTTAGAAGGTGTTCCGATTTGGGCATTTGCACTTGCTGGAATTTTAGTTTATATGCTTATTGGTATTTTCTTACAATCAACAAGTGGTGTTTCTGGTATTACAATGCCAATTTTTGGTGCGGTAGCGATGGCATTATTCGCATATAGTAGTGTTGGAGCAGTTGGTGGACAAATTATACTTATTTCATCATTCACAGTAGGTATTAACTTTGTTTCATCGTTATATCCGGGTGCTACTCAAATGGGTATCTTGGAAATGGCAGAAATTCCATATGACCGTTATGTTAAACAAGTGCTTAAAATTATGTTACCAGTATTATGTACAGGTGCATTGATTATAACAATTGCTCCATATATCGGCTTAGTTTAAAAAATAATATTTTAAGGAACTATTTGCTATAAGCAAATAGTTCCTTTATCTTGTCAAGAAATAGATTTATAACACTGCACTAAACTTGCGTGGAATGTATAACGTAAGTTCAAGCACCGAAATAGGCAACTACGTGGTTGAGAAAGCTTACCAATACAACTGCATAAGCGATAGCGAGTTGGAGCACGAGTGGTTAGGCGAACGGATGCCGGATTGCGTACTCCAAGTAAAAACATTACGCCCCAGATTTTGATAAATCTTTTCGCAAAAAGATTTCGTCTTTTGGATACTTTGACAAAGTATCAGCCACGCGGCGAGCGACTGCAGAGAAAAAAGATAGCACGAGTGGTAAGCTGTAGAAGCTAAAAATAAAAAATTACATATTCTAATAAAAGTCTATATAAAAAGATATTTTCCGACAGCCTAAAGGAGATGTTGCAATATATAGTTAATTTTTGCGTAATAATTCTTAATATTTACTTATAATAACGAAAAAACACAAGTATAGTAAGTTTTAAGTTTCTAAATCGTTTATGAAACACGTATACAAGTTTTTTCGAAAAAAACAGGGTAATTTTGTTAAATATTAATATTGCATAAATATATAGCTCTAAATTTAGGCACTCTACCAAAATAAGTGAAAACCTTAACAAATACTTGTATAGCAGTGGTATTTATTTTTCAACTGTGCTATAATTTAATCAAAGAACAGTTGTTTTTAAATCAAGACCCATGCATAACGTTTGAAATTTGAATTAAAATTTTTTTGCGTAAAATTACCTCAGCATTTATAGAAATAATTATGTATTCAATTAATTTAATTATAAAATCAGAAAGGAAAATTTATCATGGAACTAAGAAAATTGGGAAACTCTGGCATTGAAGTAAGTACTATTGCGATTGGTTGCTGGCCATTTGGCGGCGGTACATATTGGGGCGAACAAAGCCAAGATGATGTAAACAAAGTTGTTGCAGGTGCTCTTGATAGTGGCATTAACTTTTTCGATGTAGCAGAAAGTTATAACGGGGGTGCTAGTGAAGAATCTCTAGGACTTGCGTTAAAAGGTGGATTACGTGAAAAAGCTGTTGTGCTTAGTAAAACAAATCCTTCACGCTTTACTTTAGATGATACATATCAAGCACAATTTGACAGTCGTTTAGATGCTATGCTTAAACGTCTTCAAATGGAATATCTTGATGTATTAATGGTTCACTGGCCAAACCCTGAATTTGCTCGTACAGAAGCTTTACTTCGTGCAATCGAAGGAGCTGTAGAATCTGGTAAAGTTCGTACAATTGGTATTAGTAACTTTGGTCCTATCCAAATGAAAGAAATAATTGATGCAGGTCTTACTAAATACGTATCTGTAAATGAATTACAATACAACTTAGTTTCTCGTGCTATTGAAACTGAAATTCTTCCAATTTGTATTGAAAACAACTTTAGCGTTATGACATATTGTACATTACAACAAGGTGTTCTAACTGGTAAATATGCAACTCCAGATGAAGTTCCTTATAACCAAGCACACTCTCGTCATTTCCAAGAATTCCGTGGTAATGGTACTTCTGGACATAGCGAAGCAGGTGCTGAAAAAGAGATTTTCGAATTACTTGCAAAAATGAAAGGAATGGCTAGCGATTTAGGTATTTCTATGGCAGAACTTTCTTTAGCTTGGGCTCTTGCTCGTCCAGGTATCACAACTGCAATTGCTGGTTGTCGTAATTTAGATCAACTTGCAATGAACAGAAAAGCAGCAGATATAAAATTAAGTCCTGAAGTTATCGCTACTCTTAACGATTGGAGCACTCCTGCTTTCGTAAGATTAGGTGACTGTGCAGACTTCTTCAAAAACCGCGAAGATACACGTATTTGGTAATATAAATTATTATTTATTAGTCCCAATTATAGATAACGAGGTTTTAAAATAACTTTAAGGGACGGTATTGCCGTCCCTTTTTTGTATTTGTAATAGCTTAAAATACTGTTAAATTTTCTTACTATGATTGGTATGTTGATTTTTAAAAGGAGGCTGTTTAAATGGTTACAATCCGTGATGTCAAAGCATTTTGTTTAGCTCCTGCTGGTGGCAAAAATCTAATAGTAGTAAAAGTAGAAACTAGCGAACCTGGACTTTATGGTATAGGTTGTGCTACTTTCGCATATCGTGCTGCAGCAGTTAAACTTGTAGTTGATAAATATTTATGTCCACTTTTAGTAGGTAGAGATGTATCTAGAATAGAAGAACTTTGGCAAATTATGAATAATAACGCTTATTGGCGTAATGGACCTATCAGTAATAATGCTATTTCAGGTGTTGATATTGCGTTGTGGGACATTAAAGGAAAAATGGCGAATATGCCTATTTATGATTTGTTAGGTGGTAAAGTTCGTGATGGTGTTCCTGTTTATAAACACGCAACAGCATCTTCTATGGAAGGTTTGTACGAAAAAATAGACCAGTATGCTGAACAAGGTGTGCGTCATATTCGTCTTCAACTTAATGGCTATGGTGCAACTGATGAGGTTGATTTTAAACCAGAAGGTCCTAATTATGGTATGTATGTTCAACCAGATTTATATATTAGAGATACAATTCATATGTTTGAAAAAGTACGTGAAAAATATGGTTTTGAACTTCAATTCTGTCACGATGCCCACGAACGTTTAGCTGCTCGTGATGCAGTTTTCCTTGCGAAAAAACTTGAAGATTACAGATTATTCTTCCTTGAAGATTTGCTTTCTCCAGAGCAAGGCGAATGGTTTAAACATATTCGTAATGTAACGTCAACTCCACTTTCTTGTGGCGAATTATATAATAATCCAAAAGAATGGGATTATCTGATTACAAACCGTTTGATTGATTTTATACGTGTTCACACAAGTCAAATTGGTGGATTAACTCCTGCTCGTAAACTTGCTATTTTTGCAGAAACATTCGGTGTGAAAACAGCTTGGCATGGTCCTAGTGATGTTTCACCTGTAGGTCACGCAATGAATGTTCATCTTGATTATGCCTCTACTAACTTTGGTATTCAAGAATGGTCTGGAATTAATGATTTACTTATGGAAATCTTCCCAGGCTCTCCAGAACTTCGCAATGGTTATGTATATTTAAATGGAAAACCAGGTTTAGGTATGGATTTCAATGAAGAACTTGCTGCAAAATATCCAGCTATTGAAGACGTTGTAGATTGGACTCAAACAAGATATACCGATGGTACTCCTTGTACACCTTAATTTTATAATGACAAAAGCACTCACTATTTCGATAGCGAGTGCTTTTTTATGTAATTTTTGCTGTGGTTTTTATTGTTCATTCGCTCTGCTTATATTATAAACATCGGTTTTTCTAGCACTAAGTAAAGGTAATTGTTTGCGTATATTTTGGTTGTATTCAAAGTCCAAATCATAGTATAATGTACCCTCTTTTTCATCAAGTCTAGCTAAAACATCACCCCAAGGTGAGGCTATTATCGAATTTGCATAAGAATGATATGAACTCTGCATATCACGCGCCGATGAAGTTCCTATCATAAAAATTTGATTGTCTAATGCACGTGCTCTGAAAAGTAATTCCCAATGCGCAGGCCCTGTTGTCATATTAAAAGCTGCAGGAATTATAATAGCTTGCACTCCTTCTAGTGCCATAACTCGACTAAGCTCTGGAAAACGAATATCAAAGCAAATTTGTAGTCCGAATTTCCCAAATTCCGTGTCAAAAGTAACGATTTCACTGCCAGCAGACAGCGTTTCGCTTTCCATAAAATGCTGACCACCTTCAACCGAAATATCAAATAGATGCATTTTACGATGCTTTGCGATTTTTTCGCCATTTTTATCAAAAACATAGCTAGTATTAAAGGTTTTTCCATTGTCGTTTTCAGGCATTGAACCAGCTACGAGATAAATTCCACATTCTTTTGCCACTTTGCTCATAGCTATGAAATTTTCGCCACCTTCTTTTTGTGCATAAACTGGGAAACACGACGTTTCGTATGGACAGCAAAACATTTCCGGTAAAACCACCATTTGCGCACCGTTTTTTGTGGCTTGTTTGATTTTATCGGTAGCATTTTTTATATTTTCATCGTTATTTACGGTAACTTTCATTTGAATTAAAGCAATTTTCATAAAATCATCTTCTTTCTGAATATATGATGGATATAATATATTATTCTATACTATTTTGCACAAGTTTTCAAGTGATTTTTATAAATCGGCAATTTACATAAAATTCTTGCTTTATAAATAGATTATTGATATAATTTAGTTATATATTATAAATAGGACTCCCAATCCAAGATAAGTGTATCTGCCTACTCTTCTATACTTAGCAACGCTTATCTAAAAGGGAAAATTAGGATTAAATAGAAAGGGTTTTTAAGATGAGAGAATCGATTCATAAGTATTTTAAAGTAGGAACTATTCAATGGATGACACACCCAGGACGTGATGTTATAGACAGTTTGACAGAATTATGTAAAGATGATTATTTTGATGCTGTAGAAGTTTGTAAAATCCCAGATGATGAGCAAAGAGAACAAGCGAAAAATTTACTTGCTCAATCACATCTTAAAGTATGCTATGGTGCACAACCACGTCTTTTAGGTCCACAACTAAACCCAAATGATATTGACGAGCAAGGAAGAAAAATGGCAGAGGCAACTTTGATTGAGGCTATAGACGAGGCTGAATATTTAGGCGCGAAAGGTATTGCGTTTTTAGCAGGGAAATGGGAAATGGAAACTCGCGACTTTGCGTATGCTCAACTGCTAAAAACTACACGTGCTATTTGTGATTACGCTGCAACAAAAGATATGATGATAGAGCTTGAAGTTTTTGATTTTGATATGGATAAAGCAGCACTTATTGGACCTGCTCCATATGCAGTACAATTTGCAGCAGATATGAGAATGACACACGCAAATTTCGGTTTGCTAGTTGATTTATCACACTTCCCAACAACTTATGAAACTTCAAAATTTGCAGTACGCACAATGAGACCATATATAACTCATTTACACTTCGGAAATGCAGTTGTAAAACCAGAGTATGAAGGATATGGCGACAAACATCCTCGCTTAGGATATCCAAATAGTGCTAATGACGTTGATGAACTAACTGATTACTTAACGGTGCTAAAAGATGAAGGTTTCTTTGATGCGAAAAATCCGATGGTGCTTTCGATGGAAGTTACACCAATGCCAGGTGAAGACCCAGCAATTATTTTGGCTAACACTAAACGCTGTTTAAATCGTGCGTGGGCTATGGTAGAGGATTAAGGAGAAAATTATGGATAAAATAGTAGTATTAGATGGATATACAGAAAATCCTGGCGATTTAAGCTGGAGTGGACTGGAAAAATTAGGAGAACTCACCGTTTATGATTATACACCGATAGATGATGAGGAAGAAATAATTAAACGAATTGCAGATGCTAAAGCTATTTACACAAATAAAACACCTATTACACGAGCTGTTATTGAGGCTTGTCCTAGCGTTGAATTTATTGGTGTATTAGCAACTGGATATAATGTTGTAGATTGTACGATTGCAAAAGAAAAGGGTATAACCGTATGTAATATTCCAACTTATAGTACAAATGCAGTGGCACAATTTACATTTGCACTTTTGCTTGAAATATGTCATAATGTAGGTCATCATAGTAATGCGGTACACGATGGACGTTGGCAAGCAAGCAGAGATTTCTGTTTTTGGGATTACCCTTTAATGGAACTTTTAGGTAAAACTATAGGTATAATTGGTTTTGGACGTATAGGTCAAGCGACAGCAGTTATCGCAAAAGCTATGGGAATGAATGTAATTGCATATAATAGGTCACAAAGTGAACAAGGAAAATTACTAGCTGAATATGTAGATTTGGATACACTTTTTGCAAAAGCTGATATAATTTCGTTGCATTGCCCACTTACAGAGCAAACTGAAAATATAATTTGCAAAGAAAATATCGCAAAAATGAAAGATGGCGTTATAATTTTAAATACAGGACGTGGACCACTTATCAATGAGCAAGACTTGACAGATGCTTTAAATAGCGATAAAGTTTACGCTGCTGCTGTTGATGTTGTTTCACGTGAACCAATTTTCGCAGAAAATCCACTACTTAAAGCAAAGAATTGTATAATAACACCACATATTGCGTGGGCATCGAAAGAAAGTCGCGCAAGACTTATGGATATAGCAGTTGAAAATTATGCACAGTTTAAAAAAGGTAATCCAATAAATGTAGTGAATTAATGAATTATACTAAAAGTTACTTAGAAATAGAGGAAAAATAAATGAAATACGATTTTACAACCGTTCTAGACCGTTCAGGCAAAGATTCGATAGCTTTTGATGTGCCACCAAAAATTTCAGGAGTGGAAGTTGTGCCTTGCAAAGAAGGTTTAGATAGAATTCCTATGTGGGTTGCCGATATGGGATTTCAAACTGTTCCGTCAATTACGGAAAAAATTAGTCAGCGTATAGAACATCCGATTTTTGGATATTTTGAGCCTACTGATGAATATTATGATAGCATTATTAAATGGCAGAAAACTAGAAATGGAGCTATGAGTTTAAAAGCTAGCGATATCGGTTATGAAAACAGCGTACTAGGTGGACTTATGTCGGCACTTAATGTTTTATGTTCAAAAGGCGATAAAGTTTTGGTTCACAGTCCAACGTATGTAGGTTTTACAGGAGCACTTAAAAATTCAGGTTATGATATCGTGCATAGTGCGTTGAAATTAGATGAAAACAATGTTTGGCGTATGGATTTTGCTGATATGGAAGAAAAAATAGTATCGCAAAATATCCAGACAGCAATTTTTTGTTCTCCACATAATCCTTGTGGACGTGCTTGGGAACATTGGGAGATTGCACAAGCAATGGAAATTTTTGAGCGATACGATGTATACGTTATAGCTGATGAAATTTGGTCTGACATTATGCTTGATGGCAATAGACATATTCCAACGCAATCGGTATCGCTAGATGCAAAAAATAGAACGGTTGCGTTATATGCACCGTCGAAAACTTTTAATCTAGCGGGATTAATCGGAGCTTATCATATTATTTATAACGAAAGATTGCACAATAGAGTTTTAAAAGAATCATCGCTTAGTCACTATAATGGAATGAATATATTTTCAATGCACGCTTTAATTGGAGCGTATAGTGAGCAAGGTAGTGAATGGGTTTGTGAACTTCGCGAGGTGCTGACCGATAATATAGACTATGCTTGCGAATTTTTTGATACCAAAGTTAAAGGCATTAAAGTTTCAAAACCACAGGCTACATATATGTTATTTATAGATTGTACAGAGTGGCTTATTGAAAATAATATGACGTTAGAACAGTTGATTAAAAAGGGCTTTGAGTATGGTGTTATGTGGCAAAATGGTGAGGCATTTTTTGGGAAAAATTGTATAAGATTAAATTTTGCATTGCCATTTGCGAAAGCGAAAGAGGCATTAGATAGAATGGATAAATATATTTTTAATGCATAAATTGCATAATTTTTTATTTTGTGCCACTGCAACTTACAGCTAGTGCTATCTTTTTTCTCGGCAGTCGCTCGCCGCGTGGCTGATACTTTTGTGCGTACAAAAGTATCCAAAAGACGAAAACACAGCTTGTTTTATCAGCGAGCCGTATCAGTCCGCTGCGTAAATAATTTTTCTCTGAAAAATTTTTACTTTGCTAGCTTGTGCTTTGGAATTTTATTTGAAGGTTAAGGTAAGTTTTGTTTTTGTGCTATATTTTTTAGCTTGTAACTTTTTCGACAGTCTGGGGAACGCATTTTATGCGTTCCTTTTTCGTTGTAAAATTGGTGGAAAAGTAGCGTGTATTTTTGGTAAAAATGCCTATAATCACAAAATATTAACGATAATATTGTAAAAAATACGTATTTGTGGTATTATATAAATAGATTTTATTAGAGGATTGAGGTTTTAGAGTGAGGAAAGAAAATATTAACAAGGGAAGACTTACAAGGTTTTTACCATACTATCGAAAACACGGATTAGCATTGTTTTTTGATTTGTTTTGCACAAGTCTTACAACTATTTGTGCATTAGTTTTTCCAATGATAGTTCGAGAACTTACAACTATCGCAACAACTGATTTAGCTAGTTTAACAATTGCATTCGTATTAAAATTAACTGGGCTTTATATGTTTTTGCGTATAGTAGATGTTTTCGCAGGATTTTATATGTCGTGCTATGGTCACGTTATGGGTTCGAAAATTGAAACAGATATGAGAAGTGATTTATTTAATCACTTGCAAAAATTACCATTTAGCTTTTATGATGAGGCGAAAATTGGCCAACTTATGTCACGTTTAACATCAGATTTATTCGACGTTACAGAATTTGCACATCACGCACCAGAAGAACTTTTAGTAGCTGGCGTGAAAATTATTGGTTCATTTATCATTTTATGCACTGTAAATGTACCATTAACGCTGATAATGTTCTCAGTTTTGCCTTTTATGATGTTATTTGCTTCTATGTTTAACAAAAAAGTTCGTAAAAATTTTAGAGACCAAAGAGTGCAAGTGGGTGAAATAAATTCACAAGTTGAAGATAGTTTGCTTGGTGTTCGTGTTGTAAAATCATTTGGAGCAGAAACAGTTGAAATAGAAAAATTTTCTAAAGGTAATAATAAATTTTTAAATATTAAAAAACGTACATATGCTTTTTTAGGTGGGTTTGAGGCGTCAAATAAATTTTTTGATGCTGTTATGTACACTTTAGTGTTATTTTTTGGTTCGATTTATATGATGAAAGGCAGTATTATAATTGCCGATTTCACGGCATATTTGCTGTATGTTTCAACACTTATCGAGTCTATTAGAAAAATAGTTCAGTTTACAGAACAATTCCAAAAAGGTATGACAGGTATCGATAGATTCTTTGAAATTATGGATATAGATCCTGTTATCGTTGACAAAGAAGATGCGGATAAACTTGAAAATGTTCGAGGTGATATTGAATTTAAAGACGTAACTTTTACTTATGGAGATGTTAACCGTGAGGTTTTATCTAAGCTTAATTTAAAAGTAAAAGCAGGTGATAATGTTGCTCTTGTTGGTCCGTCTGGTGGTGGTAAAACTACATTTTGTAATCTTATCCCAAGATTTTACGATGTTACAGACGGTAGTATTTTGGTTGATGGTCAAGATATAAAAGATGTAACGCTTAAATCTTTACGTGATGAAATTGGCTTTGTGCAACAAGATGTATATCTATTTTCAGGCACAGTTTTTGATAATATTGAATATGGCAAAAAAGGTGCTACATATGATGAGGTTATGGAGGCTGCCAAGCTTGCTGGTGCAGATGAGTTTATTTCTCAACTTAAAAATGGTTATGATACCTATGTTGGTGAACGAGGAATTAAGCTTTCTGGAGGTCAAAAACAACGTATTAGTATAGCACGAGCATTTCTTAAAAATCCACCGATTTTAATTTTAGATGAGGCTACCAGTGCATTGGATAATGAAAGCGAACGTATTGTTCAGCAATCGCTCGAACGTCTATCAAAAGGTAGAACAACGTTTACTATAGCACATAGACTTACAACTATCAAAAATGCAGGAACTATTTTAGTATTAACAGAAAATGGTATCGAAGAAAGTGGAACGCATATAGATTTAATGCAACAAAACGGAATTTATAGTAATTTATATAGTTCTTATGCTGAAATGAATGCATAAAAAATACTCACCAGTTTATTTTTGACTGGTGAGTTTTATTTTTTATAAAATTCAATTATTACAAAATTTATTTAATACTTTCGAAATATTCCTTAGCAAGCTCGATAAAATATTGAGCAGCCTTGCTTTGATAACGATTATTTCTATAACAAACACTTATATTCCAAGTTGGTCTTGTAGATAATCTAAAACACGCTACATTGTGATTTTGTTTCACGTAAAACTTTGGAACAATAGAACAAGCCAAGCCTTTTTCGACTATACTTATATTAGCTCGGTTGCTGGTTGTTTCAAGAATAATATTTGGTTCTATGTCATATTCTTTAAAAATTGGGTCGATAACTTCGCGTTGAGTAGATTCTCGATACATTAAACAATACGATAAATCCTTTAAATCTTCAGCTTGTAAAATTGTATGTGGTTGACCATATGGGGCGACTTTTTCTGCAAGAGGGTGATTTTTAGGTGTTATTAGAAAAAATTCCTCTTTTGATAAATGTTCTGATACTATTGATGGGATATTATCGTCCTTAACAGATAAAAAAGCTAAATCTAATTCATCTTTTTGTAGCATTTCTATTTGCTTTTTAACGCTAATATCACGTGGAGTAATAGTCACTTGAGGATAAGAATGATAAAATCTTGGATATATCGCTAAAAACATATCCATACCACGTTCTGGGGCAAGTGCCATAGTTAGCGTGGATTTTTTTTGTTCTGCGATGTCTTGAATTTTAAGATATGCTTCATTTTTGATGGATACAATGCGTTTGGCATATTCAACATAAACTTTTCCGGCTGTAGTAGGTACAAAACTATTACGCGAACGTACAAAAAGTTGGACACCTAGGTCTTTTTCGAGTTTTATAAGTTGTTGATCGAGAGCAGATTGCGTAATATAAAGTTTTTTCGCGGCTTTTGTAACGCCACCTTCTTCAGCAATTGCTAAAATGTAGTTTATTTGTTTGATATCCACGATATTCCACCTCATTCTTTAGTAATTTTATTCTAACATAAAAGTACCAAGGTGGCAAGCGTAAAAAAGAAAGGCAACCTAAGTTACCTTTCTAAAATTAAAAACTATTTTACAAGTCCCATTTCAACTAAAACATCACGTAAGATTGCTTTTTCAGAATCTTTAAGTTCAGCGATAGGGTCTAAGCATTTACCAACTGGAATTCCTTGCATTACAAGACCTTCTTTGATTACTGCAGGGAATGTACCCATAGCACACGCAATACGAAGAGGATTTAGCGTAAATTGTGATTCTAAAGAGCCAGCAAGGTCGCCAGCCATATATTTTTCATAGATATCAGCGATTAAACGAGGTGCTACGTTTGCACAAGATGCGATAGAACCAGCTGCACCGTGACATAAACCAGAATAGATTAATGTGTCGCGACCCATAAGAACGCTGAAGTTTTCAATACCACGAGTTAAACGGATATATTCAACAGCATTTGTCATATCACCAGTACTGTCTTTAACGCCGATAATATTTGGAATTAAAGCAAGTTTCGCAGCTGTAGCTGGAGTGATAGTAACATTGGTTTTTGGTTGGTTGTTATACATAATAATTGGTAAATTAGTAGATTCAGCTACTGTTTTATAGAATGTATATAACTCGTCTTGTGTTTGAGAAACGAACATTGGAGTTAATACAGAAACAGCGTCGATTCCTGGAATTTCTTCGCAGATTTTAAGTAAACGAATAACACCACGAGTTGTGATATGGCTTGCACCAGCGTAAACGTCAACTCTACCAGCAACTGCCTCAACAGTAACTTCTAATAATTTACGATATTCATCATCAGAAAGCGCATAGAATTCACCAGTAGTACCCATTGGGAATACACCGTGGATACCTTCAGCGATTAAATGCTCAATCATTTGTTTGTAAACAACGTAATCGATATTTCCTTCAGCATCGAAAGGAGTAATAATTGGAGGTATTATACCTTTTGGTTTAAACATTAAAATTCTCCTATCTTATAAAGTTTCGATATCATCAATTTTTTTGTAGTATTTAATAATTGAACTATGGTCATCATTGCCACAATCATTGTTGTGTAACCATTGGAAGATTTCTTGAACTGATGCAGTCATTGGAACGATAGCACCAACTGAGTGAGCACAATCAAGAGCATTATTTAAGTCTTTGATATGTAAATCAATTTTAAAACCTGGTTGGTCATTAGCAGCAATCATCATAGGAGCTTTAGCGTCCATAACTGTAGAACCAGCAAGACCACCACGGATAGCTTGGTATACTAATTCAGTGTCAACACCAGATTTTTTAACAAAGCTCATAGCTTCTGCTAAAGCTTGAATGTTACAAGCAACTACGATTTGGTTTGCAAGTTTAGTTGTGTTACCAGCACCTAAATCACCACAACGAACAACTGATGCACCCATACAAGAAAGTAATTCTTTGTATGCATCAAATACTTCTTGTTTACCACCAACCATAAATGATAAAGAAGCATCAATAGCTTTTGGTTCGCCACCAGAAACTGGAGCGTCAAGCATTTCAACACCGTTTTTAGCAAGTTCTTCGCCGATTTCTTTAGAGGCAACTGGGTTGATTGAACTCATATCGATAAAGGTAGTGCCAGCTTTCATTTGTTTAGCTACACCGTTTTCGCCTAACATAACAGCTTTAACTTGTGGGCTGTTTGGTAACATAGTTAAAACTACGTCACAAGTAGCACCGATTTCTGTGCTTGTTGCAGATTTTGCACCAGCAGAAACAACTTCGTCAACTGCAGATTGGTTTAAGTCAGCTACTGTAAGGTCGTAACCAGCTTTTAGAATATTTTTAGCCATTGGTTTACCCATAATGCCTAAACCGATTAATCCGATTTTCATAATAATTTCTCCTTTGTTTTTCGTTTTTTAATATTTTAATTTACTAAATAATATGTCCTAAATCTATTAGATTTCCATTCTCATCGAAAGGTAAATCCATAAGTTCTGAATCTAAAACTAGATTTTCATTTGCATTAATTTCATCTAAATATTGATACGACATATAAATCGTTCCGACTTCTAGAGAATTAGCGATACGAATTAAACGAGGTTCATCGCCTTCATATCCGGTGCAAGTACGTAAACAAGCTTGGATTGCTTGCTTATCGCTTTTCATAACCATAGGAATACGCACATTTTCGATAACAGTAGACGTTAATACGTTTGGATAAGTTTGCTCGAAGTCGATTTTATCAAATAAACGACGAGTTGTAACGTGAGCCATACCAGTACCAGTTGCATTGTGATGACTTTCATCGCTCAAATCTAGCACTGCAACACGTTGTGAAATTAATCCACCAGATGCGTATGGAGTTACAAAAGTACCAGTTATGTTAGAGTCCATACCACTACCAGAGAAGTTTTTACCAATTGTATCACAAACAAGAACTTCGCATTCTGCTGTATGTATTTTAGGTAATAAATCTATAGCCTTTTTTAAATAAATTGGCTCTAAAGTATGTATCTCATCAGGTTTCATAACAACTAGTTCGTGGGTTCTATCAAAAGCGTTTTCTAAAATCGCAACACCACAAAGTAGTGGAATTGCTTTCATAACTGTTTCGCCGAAAAGACGAACGTTTTTAGCCATATTTTGAAAACCTTCTTTATGGCAATGCTCAGCACCGAATTGTTTACCAATACCGATAGCCATCATTTTCATAATTCCACTTTCAAAAGGCCCTCTAAAGCAAGTGTGAGGTTTTATGCGATTGACAACGATAACGCCATCAGCACCTAATACGTCTTTGCTTGCGAAAACTTCCACGCCTTCAGCATTTAAGCCTACAGAAACTGTTTCCATACTGCTTTTTATCGGACAACCCATAGATTCTTCGGTGATTTTAAAACCTTCTAGGATTTTGCGTTGACCTTCAGAAGTAGCGCCACCGTGACTACCCATAGTAGCTGCTAAAAATGGTTTTCCACCTTGTGAATATACGAAATCAACCAGTGTTTTTAAAATCAAAGGCATATTTGCAATACCACGACTACCTGCTGTGATAGCAACCGACATACCTTGCTCGATTTTAATATCTTTTTCAGCTAAATTTGCAAGAATAGTGCTTGAAATATCCTCGGTTTTGATATATGAATCATCAAAAACTTGACGTACTTTATAAACTTTTGGTACAGGAACGTCTTTTACAAGATTACTTACTACACTGCTCATAATTAACGTACCATACAAGGACTTTTAGCATTGAATTTCCAACCAGGAATTAGATATTGCATACCAACAGCATCATCACGACCACCAAGGCAGTTTTCAAGATAAAGTTTATGTGCTTTTTCTAATTGTTCTCTGTCAATTTCAATACCAAGACCTGGAACATTACGAGGAACAGCGATACAACCATCAACGATTTGTGGAGATTCAACGCAGATACGTTCTCTACCTTCTTGCCAAATCCAGTGTGTATCAATTGCGTTTAATTTACCAGGAACAGCAGCTGCAGTATGAGCTACCATTGCAAGCGAAATATCAAAGTGATTGTTAGAGTGACAGCCCCAAGTTAAACCGAAACGAGAGCATAATTGACCAACTTGAACGCTACCAGACATTGTCCAGAAGTGAGGGTCAGCAAGAGGAATATCAACGCTTGATAATGCAAAGCTGTGAGCCATTTGACGCCAGTCAGTAGCAACCATATTTGTTGCAGTTGGAAGACCAGTAGCACGTCTGAATTCAGCCATTGTTTCACGAGCAGAGAATACGCCTTCAGCACCACAAGGGTCTTCGCAGTATGTTAAAATACCGTGCATATCTTTACAATATTCGATAGCATCTTTAAGTAACCAACCACCATTAGGGTCTAAAGTAATTCTAGCGTCTGGGAATTCAGCTTTTAAAGCTTTGATAGCTTTCATTTCTTCAGGTCCAGCTAAAACGCCACCTTTTAATTTGAAATCTTGGAATTTATATTTTTCGTAAGTTGCTTTTGCAAGAGCTACAATAGTTTCAGGAGTTAAAGCTTCCTCATTACGTAGACGGTACCAATCACAATCACTGTTTGATTCGTCATCATAAGGAAGGTCGGTTTTTTTACGGTCACCGATATAGAATAAGTAGCTTAGCATACGAACGCTTTCACGTTGTTGACCATCACCAAGTAATGATGCTACTGGAAGGTCTAAGAATTTGCCGAGTAAGTCTAAAAGAGGAGTTTCGATAGCAGTTAAAATATGTACACCTACACGAAGGTCGAAAGTTTGAGCACCACGAACGTCATCTTCTTGAGTGTTAGATTCTAAGTATTTTTGAATTTCAAGCAAAGTGTTACGATAGTCTGATACTTTAGTGCCGATAACTAAGTGTTCAACAGCAACTAACATATCAGTGATTTTTTGACCACCAGGTACTTCACCTAAACCAGTGCGACCATCAGAGTCAGTTAAAATAACCACATTTCTTGTAAAATAAGGTGCATGTGCGCCAGAAAGATTTAATTCCATACTATCTTTCCCAGCAACTGGGAATACTTCCATTTTTGTAACTACAGGCATTGCCATATTGTTCAGCTCCTTTTAATAATTATGTATTTTAAACCAAAAAATGCATCAAAAAAGGGAATGCCTTATTTGATGCAAAATACTTGATTTGTTTGTTCAATTTTATTATAATCCAATATTAAAAATAAGTCAAACTTATTAAATTTATAATATAGTTAGAAAAACTTATTGAACGAATTTTAAAATATGCTTATTAAATATCTGTTTTTTCAGAAGATAAAACTTGTACATCATCACTACAAATGATGTCTTTATTTTCATCTTCGTAGTCATCATCTTCATCGTAGTCTTCGTATTCAGGTTCTTCATATGGTAGTGCATAACGTATAATTCCTGGATATGCAAAAAACATATTTAGGAAGATTGAAAAAGCGACGCCAAATACCATATAATATATAATTGATAATGGGAAAACATATAAATTTACGAAAAAAAGTATAGCATTCAAGATGAATGAAAAAACAACAGATTTTGCACATAAAACAGTCATAAAAGCACTATTTTTAAAAATTGCTATAGTTGGTAAATTAATGATAGCTGTAAGTGGGAAAATAAAAACGTTAAATGCTATAAAAATAATTAAAAGTGCTAGAATAGCATATGCAGCATAACCTATAAGTTCCGCATAGAAGAAATAAGAAAAAGTTAGACCTGCGCCAAAAAATAAAACAAGAAGGCCAACTAAAATACCTTGTTTAAAATTTATTTTAAAACCGTGTTTGTAATCTGATATTAAATCAATTGGCTCATCTCGAACCATTTTTGCACAAACATAATTTACAGCACAAATTGAAGGCCCTATAGTAAATAAAGGAATACAAGTTAGCACAAATAATAAATTTAGACTAACGATTGTCCAAAATTCACGTAAAAAAATATCAAAAAAAAGTGCAGCGCCTTCTTTTTTTGGAGCGTCTTTGCTAATTCCAGCTCCTGCTTTGTTATAGTTTCTAAAAAACATAATTTTCCTTTCGAATGCTTAAAATACTAGTAAGAGTGCTACAAAAGTAGCACTCTTTTAGTTTGTAATTAAAATTAGATGTGGTTAGTAGTTTCTTTATCGTAGATGTGGATTTTGTTAGTATCAATAGCAAGAGCGATTTTTTCATCACGTTTTGCAGCAGCTCTAGTTGGAGCTTTAACAGTGATTTTATTAGCGCCACAAGAACAGTACATAAATACTTCAGCACCCATCATTTCAGCGATATCAACATTAACTTCGATAATACTAGCATCATCAGCTGACATAAAGATATCTTCTCTATGTAAATCTTCAGGACGAATACCAACAACAACTTCTTTACCTACTTGAGCTTTAAGAGCAGCTGGAGTAAATCTACCTTCAGGAAGTTTTACTGAGTAAGTTTCGAAATCAGCGTAGTAAGAACCAGCTTTTTCAGAAATTACAGCATCGATAAAGTTCATTTGAGGAGAACCGATGAAACCAGCAACGAATAAGTTAACAGGATTATCGTATAAGTTTTGTGGATTATCAACTTGTTGAATGAAACCGTCTTTCATAACAACGATTCTGTCACCCATTGTCATTGCTTCTACTTGGTCATGTGTTACGTAGATGAAAGTAGTTTGTAATTTTTTATGAAGAGTAGTAAGCTCTGTTCTCATTTGAGTACGAAGTTTTGCGTCAAGGTTTGAAAGTGGTTCATCAAGAAGGAATACTGCAGGGTTACGAACCATCGCACGACCTAAAGCAACACGTTGACGTTGACCGCCTGATAAAGCTTTTGGTTTACGGTTTAATAAGTGAGTGATGTCAAGAGAAGCAGCAGCTGCTTGAACTTTTGCATCGATAACGTCTTTAGGTTCTTTACGAAGTTTTAAAGCGAAAGCCATGTTTTTGTAAACTGTCATATGAGGATATAACGCATAGCTTTGGAAAACCATCGCGATATCACGGTCTTTAGGTGATACGTCATTTACGAAGTTTTCACCGATGTAAAGTTCACCTTCAGTGATTTCTTCAAGACCTGCGATCATACGTAAAGTAGTTGATTTACCACAACCAGAAGGTCCAACTAAGATGATAAATTCTTTGTCAGCGATTTCAAGGTTGAATTCGTGAACGGCTGTAACGCCACCGTCATAAACTTTTTTAACATTTTTAAGACTAATTCCTGCCATTATTTTTTTCCTCCAATTTTTAATTATGTTTATTTTTTACAATAATTTACTTGTTAAATATATTATATCAGTGTATAATGTATATATCAAGTGTAAAATTTTGATATTAAAGGTAAATTGTTGATATAAGAGGTAAAATATTGATGTTGGATAAAAACGAGTATTCTAGACTAGTAAAAAGATGCATTTTATATATAGAATCTGATTATATGTATATATTAGGTGTAGATGATATGGCAGAGACTTTGAATGTTTCAAAAAGTCATTTAATACGTGAATTTTCGAAACAAGTAGGAATTTCGCCAAATAAGTTTCTTATTAAAACGAAACTGGAAAGTGCAAAGATATTATTGTTGAATGATGATTTACACATAGAAGCAGTGGCCGAAGCTGTTGGATTTTCTTGCGGAAATTATTTTTCTAAGGTATTTAAAAAAGAATATGGAATAACGCCGAAAGAATTTATAGCATCTGCACCTGTCGAAAATCCTTCAAAAGTTAATGGAAGTATTTATTTGTAAGAGCTTTTTATTTAAAACAATAACAAAAAAACGCACCACTATTTATATAGTGGTGCGTTTATAATTTTGATACTAGTCATTTAAGTTTGATGTAACAAGATTTACAAGAGCTGTTACAGCCTCTTCAGCATCTGGACCATCAGCAGTAAGTGTGATAACTGAATCTTTAGTGATACCTAAAGATAAAATACCTAAAAGGCTTTTTGCGTTAACACGTCTATCTTCTTTTTCAACTAAAATTGTGCTTTTGAATTCATTTGCTTTTTGTATAAAAAATGTTGCAGGTCTAGCATAAAGGCCTACTTGGTTAGTTACTGTAACTTCTTTCGTAAACATAATAAACACCCCTAAAATCCTTATATTTTTCTTTTAATATTAATGTAGATATTATATTAATATAATACATAATTTTTGTTAAATAGTCAAGAAATATTTTACAAAATCAAAATTATGTTACAAATGCATTATTAAAAAGGTAAAATAAAGCTAGTTTTTAGTGAAAATTTCAACATTTCATATAAGATTTAACAAAATATGCTATAAATTTACTTGAATGTAATAACCGTTACTCCATCTTCGCCTTCTCCATAACGTCCTGCACGATATGATTTTATATGACGATTTGTACGTAAATAGTCGCGGATTGAGTTTCTAAGAACTCCAGTACCTTTACCGTGAATGATGTAGCCTTCTTCAATATTTGCTAAAATCGAACTCGAAATAAAGCTTTCAACTTCGTCAATGCCAGCGACAACGTCCATACCACGTATATCCACTTCTCGAGAAATTGCCTCGTTTCTAAGCTGACGTGTAGGTGGTGCTTTTGGAACATTACGTTGTTTTGGTTTTGGTGAATTGATAGGTTTTTGCGTAAACAATTCAACCTCGTCGATATTTGCAGTGATTTTTAAAATGCCAGCTTTACATACAAGTTTTCCTTGTTTGTCTGGTGGCGTTATAACTGTCGCTATGTTATTTGTTTTAAGTAGACGAATTTCAACACCAACTTTAAGTTGGTCGGCTGTAGGGACAACTGCATTTTTGCGACGTTGTTTTTGTAGGCTTTTAAGTTCTACTTCGCTTAGGTTTTTATTTATTTCTTGACGTGCTTTATTAATATTAGCAGATTTCACGTCTTGCTTTGCAAGTTTTTTCAGTCCTTCAATTTCATCAAAGGCAGCACGAGAGGCACGTTTTGCATCATCAAGCATTCTTGTAGCTTGAAGTCTGCCTTTTTCGACCATCGCCTCGTATTTTTCGTCGATGGTTTTTTCTTTTGCCTCAGCACGCATTAACGCATTTTTAGCGATAACACGCATTTTTTCGGTTTCCTTTTTGAATTCTTGAGCTTGAATACGTTCATGTTCAAGATTTGCAAGAATGGTTTCAAAACGGTTATGTTCACTTGATAGCAACGATTTTGCACTGTTTATAATTTCGATTTGCAATCCGAGTTTATTCGAAATTTCAAAAGCGTTTGACTTACCTGGTGAGCCGATGATTAAGTTATAAGTAGGGCTTAACGTTTCCATATTAAACTCAAACGATGCATTTTGTACGCCAGATGTTTCTAAAGCGTATAATTTTATGTCAGAATAGTGAGTTGTAGCAAGTATTCTGCATGAAAATTTACGTGCGTGTTCGATTATTGCAACAGCAAGCGCTGAGCCTTCTAGTGGGTCAGTACCTGAACCAAGTTCGTCGAATAGCAATAGGTCACCTTTTTCGCATACATCTAATATAGATATGATGTTTGTCATATGTGATGAAAATGTAGAAAGTGACTCGCCGATACTTTGTTCGTCACCGATATCAGCGTAAACCTTGCCTAAAATATAGATTTCACTACCAAAATCAGCAGGAATATGCATACCCATACTCGCCATCATCGTAAGTAATCCAAGTGTTTTTAAACATACTGTTTTACCACCAGTATTAGGTCCTGTGATGATAAGCGTGTCAAATTCAGCACCTATTTCAAGCGATACTGGTACAGCAGTTTTACGCTCTAATAGTGGGTGAACTGCGTTTATAAGATTAGTGTATCCGTTATCAGATAAAATTGGTTGATAAGCGTTCATATCGACAGATAATTTTGCTTTTGCGAAGATAAAATCAAGAGCAGTTAGCATTTCAAAGTTCAAACGCAGACTTGTACCGATTTTTTTAACGTCAATAGAGAACATTTTTAAAATACGTTCTATTTCCTTTTGTTCGTCATCAAGCAAGATGCGTAGTTCGTTATTCGCCTCGACAACTTCGGTAGGCTCGATAAATAAAGTGTTACCACTACTCGAAACATCGTGAATTAACCCTCGAACGTCACCTTTATGCTCGGTTTTTACAGGCACAACAAAGCGATTGTTACGTATTGTGATTAAATTTTCTTGCAGATAATTATTCTCTTTTGAAATCATCTGATTTAAGTATTCACGAGTTTTTGAATTTAGACTACGGATTTTTCTGCGAATGTCAAAAAGTTCGCTAGATGCCGTGTCTGCTAGTTCTTCTTCGGAAACTATAGCGTTAGTTATCGCATTTTCCAAGCGTGTATCACCGTGGAGTAGTGAAAAATATCTATCAAGCATAGCAGAACCAGTAGAAACATCATCGTGATAAGATGAAAGTTCTCGAACCGTACGTAAAAGCAGTGCGATTTGTAGTAATTCCTCGCAAGAAAGCACACCAGAAAGTTCAGTACGTTTGATTGAATTTTCAGGGTCTACAACTCCGTAAAAACTTGGTGCACCTTGTGTGTCGAGCATAGTTTTGGCTTGGGTTACCTCATCTAAAAGCAGTTTTACATCTATATTATCATAAATTGGAGCAAGATTTGACACGATGAGCTTTGCACCGTCTGTTACGCATAAATCTTGCAAAAACAATAGAATTTTGTCAATTTCAAGTTTGTTCTTTTGCATTTTATCCTCCTATGGATTTATAAAAATCGAGAGTTTTAAATTTATAGTCGGTCTGTGTTAGTACGAAATCTTCGCACAAATTATAAAGTATATTAAAGCCACGCTCACCCAAATTAAATGAGTAAAGCTTGTCTAAATCGCAAGTTAAAATGTGATACATTGCGTGTAAAACACCTTGTGTTATAGGCATTACGTGTGGCGAATTTATGTCTATTAAGCACTCCGAACAGCAAATACAACCGTTTATTGTATCAAAATAAGGCTGGGCGAGTCCACTTTTTTTATCGCAAATTCCACATCGGTCTATTACAGGGTGAAAACCAGAGTGAGCGATTAATCGAAGTTCTAACGCACATTTTACGAGTTTCGGAGTTTTTTTCTGTTTTGCAACAGCGTAAAGCGAGGAAATAAGCGTTCGAGTTACTTCGATATTTACGTGGTCCTCATCGCATAATTTTGAGGCTAGTTGCACAAAATAACTGCAAATTGCAAAATGTTCGATGTCTTCGGTTATCTCGAAAAATCGTTCGATAAGCAGTACATCATTTAATATGTATCTGTTTTTATTTGTAAAAAGTTCGAACTCGGCAAAGGCAAAAAGTCGAGTTTTATTAGCCAGAGGAGCATTTTTACGTCGAACACCTCTGCAAAGTACGGAAATTTTACCGTGGTCATAGGTGAGGAGCGTTATGTACTTGTCGTGTTCTGAAAAATCAGTCTCAGAAATTATAATGCCTTTGACAGTTATGTTCATATTTCACCTTGATTTTTATTTACATTTTGTTATATATCTTGATTTTGAAACTTTTAGTTAAATTGTTTATTTTGAAATCACAATAACACAATAATATGTAGGGGCGAACTGTGTTCGCCCGTCATATTGCGTGCATTGAATTTAATATTTTACGTAATTTTATTGCGTGTCACGGTACGTCGAGGACGCTGTACCATTACATTTTGCGTAAGATAAACCAAATTTCAGCAAATAATTGTAGGGGCGAACTGTGTTCGTCCGTCAAATTGCGTGCATTGAATTTAATATTTTGCGTAATTTTATTGCGTGTCACGGTACGTCGAGGACGTCGTACCACTACATTTTGCGTAAGATAAACCAAATTTCAGCAAATAATTGTAGGGGCGAACTGTGTTCGCCCGTCATATTGCGTGCATTGAATTTATATTTTACGTAATTTTTATTGCGTGTCACGGTACGTCGAGGACGCCATACCATTACATTTTGCGTAAGATAAACCAAATTTCAGCAAATAATTGTAGGGGCGAACTGTGTTCGCCCGTCAAATTGCGTGAATTGAATTTAATATTTTACGTAATTTTATTGCGTGTCACGGACGAACACAGTTCGCCCCTACAGGTCATAGCAAAATTTATTACTGCACACCATCTGCATCTAAAAAAATTAGCTTTTCGCCTTGTTTCATATTACTGATTTGCACCATATTTTTGTTATATTCATCTATATTTTTACTCTTTGTATAAATTAAATATGCCATTGGGTCACCAGTGGACTCAAAAACGTTCCAACAGATTTTCTCCATATATATCACCTCATACTATTATTTTGAGTCGCACGTGGTTTTATATACGATGTAAAATTTGTATTGTTGTTTTAAATTTATTATATAATATGTAGGGGCGAACTGCGTTCGTCCGTCATATTGCGTTCGTTGAATTTATATTTTACGTAATTTTTATTGTGTGTTACGGTACGTCGAGGACGCCGTACCCTACGGTATTTGCGATGATTTTTTGCGTGGAAAAATTTTTCTGTATGGCACGGACGAACACAGTTCGCCCCTACAGTTTAAATCTTACTCATCATACCCAAAGTTTCTCATTTGGAATAAATTATTTCTCCAGCCTTCTTTAACTTTTACCCAAAGTTGAAGATTTACCTTGCCTTCGAACATTTTTTCTAGCTCAAAACGTGCTGTAGAGCCGATTTTTTTAAGAGATGCACCTTGTTTTCCTATAACGATACCTTTATGGCTTTGTTTTTCACAGAAAATAGTCGCTTCGATATCAACAATTCCGTTAGGACGTTCGCTCATACGTTCGATATATACAGCAACTCCGTGTGGAATTTCTTTTTCTAGAGAGTGCAACATTTTTTCACGGATAATTTCAGCTACAAGCACTTTTTCTGGTTGGTCTGACACCATATCGTCTGGGAAAAGAGCAGGGCCTTCGAAAGCGTTTTTCTTAAATTCTTTTAGCAGTGGTTCTAAACCAATTTTATTTATAGCACAAACTGGAACGATAGCGTTGAAATCGTGTGCTGCGCCATAAACTGCCATAACTTCTAGCAATTTTTCTGGTGCAATCGTATCCATTTTATTGATAACTAAAATAGCTGGCAACTCGAATTGTTTGATTTTGTCGATTAATTCTTGTTCTGGGTCACCGATATTAGCGATTGGTTCTACAACTAGCGCTACAGTGTCAACGTCAGAAACAGTTTCGTTTACGATTTTTACCATAAAATCACCTAAGCGACTTTTAGGGCTGTGAAGACCTGGTGTGTCCATAAAAACGTATTGCGTATCGTCTTTGTTTAAAATACCAGTAATTCTTGTACGAGTTGTTTGTGGTTTGTTTGAAACGATAGCAACTTTTGAGCCTACAAGCGCATTAGTTAAAGTAGATTTGCCAACGTTTGGACGTCCTACGATTGAGATAATCGAAGATTTTGTGATGTTCATTTATGTTCTCCTTTTGAAGATAAACCACAGGTTTATCAACGTTAATATTATTAAAATTCCTATATAAATCACGGTTAAATTCGCTAAAATTATACCTATTTTCGGTGTAAAAATTACAAGTCCGATAATAACACAAGAAATAGCACAAACCAATACGGCAGCAGCTGCAATATCTTTAGCGTTTTTTATGAAAATATTATATTCAAAGCCAGTTCGGTTGCATAGACATTCTATCGCTGTGTTTAACAGCTCAGCAGAAAGCACTTGCGCAAAACACATCATCATAATTGCAAATTCTATTGTAGAAATTTGAGCAAGATGTGAAAAAATCAGTACATACGCAATCGCAACAAGGTGTATTCGGAAATTTCGCTCGTTATTTACGCAATATTTGATACCATCAAGTGCAAAACCGAAACTTTTTCTTAGTTTTCTTATTCCTCGTTTCATCTTCCAATACCCAAAATACCTAAAATTTCTTTTTCCTTCGAACGCATTAAATCAGCGTCAATATCATCAGCTTCGTGGTCATAACCTAGTAAATGCAGAACGCTATGTACGGTTAAAAACGCAAACTCACGTTCATTTGAATGACCAAACTCGCGTGCTTGCTCGATGATTTTATCATACGAGATAATCATATCTCCTAAAGCTAATTCGTTAGTATCTGGGTCGATACATAGGTCTAAATCGTCTTGCATTTCGCCGTTGTGATATTCAACCATCGGGAAAGAAAGCACATCAGTAGCGTAGTCTTTTTCACGATATTCGCGATTAAGCTGATGGATTTCTTCGTTGTCTGTAATTGTGATGTCTATGTGACAGTCTTGCTCGATTTTGTGATACTCAAGCACAGCAGTTGCACATTTTAAAATTAGGTCTGGTACGGATTGTTCGATGTCAAGTTCGGTAAAAATTTCTACATTGTGTTTTGGCATAAAATTCCTTATCTTTCTTTTTCTACTCCAATATTTTCTAGAGTTTCGATGTCCATTTGTATAGATATTATATTATTTTCATCATTATATATTTGTGAGTTTTTAACTATATCACCGTCGATATGCTCGTTTAAAGATTTAAGTAAATTTTGTTCAAGCATACTAAAACCGACGTCGCTATTTATATTTGCAAGCTGTGGTTCATACTCGATATACTGTTCTGTTTTTAAGTAAATCGGAATGGTGACAGATGGCGACAGCGTAATTTTTCTCACACTTATTATTTTATCATAAAAAGCATACTCATTGCTAGTACTTTTGAATAAATTTATGGCTTTTTTACCGAAAATTAACGAATAATTCTTAATTTGAGCGCCAGTGTAGTCTTTTGAATAAATTTCAGAGGGTAAAATACGTGTGATATGATACCAAATCGAGGCTTTAATGTTAGCGATTGAATGAACATAACGCTGAGTGATATCCTCAACCTGTGGATAATTTACAACTTCGCTAGAAACTAAAATGTCGCCCTCAAGAAAAGTATGCCCAACATCAACAACTTTTTCACCAGCGAGAACTTCTATTGTGTCGATAAGCCCAGTTTTATCTGCGATTATGTCGCACGCTACGTCTTTTGAGATTATTTCAGGAGTTTCGTCACGCTCATAAACCTCGACGGTTGCCATATTTCCTTTTAAATTTATCGCCATCCATAAAATTTCGTCATTATCTAAAATTATATTATTTCTAACCTCATTTGCATTAATTTCTGATAGTTTTGTGCCGATTTTTATGTTATTTTGCTCTAAAGCATCGTAAATCATAGCAGTTTTGTCTGTTCCGATAACTTCGATGGCGAAAAGATAGTTAGTTAGAACGAAATAAGTAGCAAAAACTGCAAAAAAACCTAAAATTAGTGCGTAACGTGTTTTTATTTTAGATAGAACATATGGTAACCCACTTTTTTTTATTACGCTAGATGAACATTTTGCATTTGAAATTATCTTTTGAAGGCGTGTGTAATCTTCGATTAAAATATTAAGGTGAACCTCGTCTAAACCGTGTTTTGAAATGTTCCAAACGCTGATATTATTTAGTGCACAAAGATTGAAAAAACGCTCTAAATAAGCACCTGTTACGGATATTTTAAGGACGCCTTTGCAGAAATTTAGCAAGTATAAAATCATAAAATCACCTTAAAAAATCAATGTTTGTAATATTTCCGACTATTAAAATATCGGTTTGAGAAATAGCACCTAAAACAAGGTTAAAACCGAAGATTTTAACGATTAAATCACCACAATTTATGTGAATTTCGGTGTCATCTAGGTTTAAAATGCCTTTGTGGTTTTCGATTATTACAGTATCGTTTGAAATTACCTCGATTTTAGAAACATCGCGTATTAAATTGGTAGGAACTTCGAGTTTTCTCGAGATATCTATCATTTTCTGCTCTATTTTATTCATATTTCACCTCGTTTTTTTGGGTTGATGGGTATTTTGTGCTTGCTCACTCCGTTAAAATAAAATTTTGCCACCTATCTCTTAGAGGGAGGATTTTTCCCTTGGCTCCCTGTCGAGGGAGCTGTCGTCGCAATGACTGAGGGAGTTCACGCACAATAAACAAACCGAATTTGTAGGGGCGAACTGCGTTCGTCCGTTTCATTATATAAAATACCACATAATAAAAAACATCGAATTTGTAGGGTACGGCGTCCTCGACGTACCGTTTGCCATATAATAAATTTGCACCATTTCAATTTTAATCGGACGTATTGATTTCGACGGGCGAACGCAGTTCGCCCCTACAGATAAATGGTGGTTTTGCAATTAATTTGAACAAATTTTATTATGTGCACGGGTCGTCGAGGACGCCGACCCCTACTGGTAACATTATTTTTTATATGGTTATATTTTATTACACGGCACGGGCGAACACTGTTCGCCCCTACAGAACATCACACAATATATTTATGCAAAAATACTACTTAAATTACCGTTTTTTCATATATATTAAGCGAGGTGGTTTGATGTTTAATATTTTCACGAAGTTTTTGGTGCTGATGTCTATTTTAGGTGTGGTCATCTTCCCAACTGAGGTTATCGCTACAGGTACAGAAGCTGTCGAGCTTGCTTTTTATCGTGTAATACCGTCACTTTTTACGTTTTTCGTGTTGCAATCGCTTGTGGTTTCTATGGGGATTTCGGACGTTTTATCTGATACGTTCGGTGTAATTTTCAAAAAAATATTTCGCGTTTCAGACTCTTCACCATATATTTTAGGCATAATCGGTGGCTATCCAATGGGATTTAAGAGCGTTATGGAGCTTTATGGTAATAAAAAAATCAGCAAAGATGAGGCAGAGCGAATGGTAGGTTTTTGCAACAATGCAGGGCCTGCTTTTATCATAGGTTTTGTCGGAGTATTTTTGTTTTCGAATAAAAATATCGGCTATGTTTTGCTTTTAGGACATATTCTAGCAAGTGTAGTAGTTGGTATGATATTTAGTGTAAAAAACGAAGAAACAAGGGTATTTCGTATAAAAAAAGTATCGGAAAAACCATTTTATGAAAATTTTATCAGTGCTGTAAATGGTGGTTTTTCATCGGTTTTAATGGTTTGTGGTTATGTTATATTTTTCAGCATTTTTGCACAGATTTTAACACAGTTTAACGTTTTTAGCACGATTGCGACGATTTTTTCTCCAATTTTGAACCAAATCGGTATAAATAACGAGCAATTTACTGCAATTTTAATCGGAATGATAGAAATGACTAGTGGTATTAATTATTTGCAAGGTATTGATGCAAGTATTGTCTTGAAAATCATAATCGCAAGCTTTTTACTAGCTTTTTCAGGTGCGTCTATTCATTTTCAAACGCTTAGCTTTAACAAAGGCTTAAATTTGAGAAAATATTACATAACCAAGCTTATTCAGAGCATTTTAGCACCGATTTTCAGCGTAATTGCATACAAAATTATATATTCGAAAGCAAAAACGGTATTTTTAGCTGGAAATTATAGCGATTTCAGACACTGTAGCTTTAATGATATTGCAATAATCACACTTTTTTTATTAATTTTATTGAAAAAATCACGTAAATAATTGCAAATTTTTTAATAATGTTGTATAATTAATTCAAGTATATTAAAAAATAAAAAATTGTGAGGTTAATTTCAATGGAAGATAAAAAAATTATATTCAGTGGCGTTCAACCAAGTGGTAAATTAACGCTAGGAAACTATTTAGGGGCAATTAAAAACTGGACAGAAATGCAAGACGATTATGACTGTATTTACTGTGTAGTTGATATGCACGCAATCACTGTTCGTCAAGAACCAGCTAAACTTCGCGCGCAAACATTAGAGGTTTTAGCTCAATATATAGCTTGTGGATTAGACCCACAAAAAAATACGTTATTCATTCAAAGTCACGTGCCAGCTCACGCAGAACTTGGCTGGGTTTTAAACTGCTACACAATGTTCGGTGAACTTCAAAGAATGACACAATTTAAAGATAAATCTGCTCGTCACTCAGATAATATTACTGCTGGTCTCTTCACTTATCCAAGCCTTATGGCAGCTGATATTTTATTATATCAAACAGATTTAGTGCCTGTTGGTATCGACCAAAAACAACACGTTGAACTTTGTAGAAATGTTGCTACTCGATTTAATGGTATTTATGGCGACGTATTCAAAATGCCAGAACCATATATGGGTAAAGTTGGCGCGAAAATTATGTCGCTGTCTGAACCAACTAAAAAAATGAGTAAGTCTGATGATAACGTGAACTCATTTATCCTGCTTATGGACAAACCAGAAGATATTATGCGTAAATTCAAAAGAGCCACTACAGATAGCTATGCTCGTGTTTATATGGGTGAAGATAACTACGGTATTCAAAACTTAATGTCAATGTATTCTTTAGCTACAGGTAAATCTTTCGATGAAATCACTGCTGAATTTGACGGTCAAGGTTATGGTATATTCAAACCGGCTGTAGGCGAGGCGATTTGTGAATTATTACGTCCAATTCGTGAGCAAACTGAAGATTTACTTAAAAACAAAGACTACTTAGAACAAGTTTACAAAGAAGGCGCACAAAAAGCTGAGTATAAAGCTCGCAGAACACTAGACAAAGTGTATAAAAAAGTCGGATTTATTAAAAGATAAGAGGATTTTATGTCTATTCAAAATATTTTGATGATAACAGCAGCGTTTATATGCGCTATGGCTGTAGCATTTGGAGCGACTCCTATAGTTAAAAAATTTGCTCGTGCAGTTGGTGCTATTGATGTGCCAAAAGACGATAGAAGAATGCACAAAAAACCGATTCCTAGACTTGGTGGTCTTGCGATTTTCTTCGGATTTTTATTTAGCTTTTTAATTTTTGGAACAATAGATTCGCAGATGAAAACCGTGCTTTTGGGTGCTGTGATTATCGTGATTTTAGGTATCATTGATGACATCGTGCCACTTGATGCGAAGTTTAAATTTATAGTTCAAATCATTGCTGCGATAATTCCTGTTGTCGGTGGACTTAAAATTGAACGTATGACAAACTTCATACCTTTTACAAACAATCCATACATCGATTTTGGTATATTTTCAATACCGATTACAATATTAGTTATAGTCGGTATCACAAACGCAGTTAACCTAATCGATGGTCTTGATGGACTTGCAGTAGGCGTGTCAACGATTTCTTCGTTCACAATGCTCACGATTGCGTTCATCACTCTTCAACCAGAGATAGCTATTTTACTTGCAGCGCTTGCTGGAGCTTGCGTTGGATTTATGCCTTATAATTTTAATCCTGCTAAAATTTTTATGGGAGATACAGGCTCAACATTTTTAGGATATATCCTAGCTACGGTGTCTATAATGGGACTTTTCAAATATTATGCGATAGTATCATTTGCAGTACCGTTTTTGATTTTAGGACTTCCGATTTTTGACACTGCATTTGCTATGGTGAGAAGAATTATGCACGGACAAAGTCCTATGCAGGCAGACCGTGGACACGTTCACCATAAACTTATAGATATGGGTTTTACTCAAAAACAAACTGTGGCGATTTTATATTCAATATCAGGTGTTTTAGGACT
Organism: Clostridia bacterium; assembly: GCA_044426345.1. Lineage (GTDB taxonomy): Bacteria > Bacillota > Clostridia > Oscillospirales > Butyricicoccaceae > CAYJLC01. Next base: position 58,911 of record JAWXUP010000002.1, read on the forward strand.
TTCTGCAGTAGTACTTACATCTAGTGGTGAATTAAAAGCACTACTTTTAATAATAACGGTTATAATTTGCGCAGTTATTGGTATGCATCTTATGAGAATGCAAGTCAATGATGACGATGATGAATAGGAGAATACAATGCAAAAAATAAAAGTAATGACGGTTTTTGGCACTCGTCCAGAAGCTATTAAAATGGCACCTCTTGTGCTAGAACTTCAAAAAGAAGAAAAAGTTGAAAGTATCGTGTGTTTAACTGCACAACATCGCGAAATGTTAGACCAAGTTATGGATATTTTTGAAATAAAAGCAGATTACGATCTTGATATTATGGAAAAAAGCCAAACTCTTTGTAAAATCACTACAAAAGCACTTAATGGTCTTGATGAAGTACTTACAACTGCAAAACCAGACATCGTGTTAGTTCATGGTGATACGTCTACAACTTTTGTAGGCTCACTTGCTGCGTTTTATCATCAAATTCCAGTAGGACACGTTGAGGCTGGACTTAGAACATATGATAAACATTCGCCTTTCCCAGAAGAAATCAACAGATGTCTTACAGGAACAATCGCAGACCTTCATTTTGCACCAACTAAAAACAATGCAAATAATTTGATAAAAGAACAAAAAGCTGGAGATATTTATATCACAGGTAACACGGTAATTGATGCATTATCAGTAACGGTTAAAGATGGTTATAAATTCCGTGAAAGCAGTTTGAATGATATTGATTTTTCTAAAAAAGTTATCTTAGTTACAGCACATAGACGTGAAAACTATGGTAAACCACTTGAAAATATTATGACTGCAATTGCAGATTTAGCTAAAGAATTTACAGACGAAATCGAGATTGTATATCCAGTGCATTTAAGTCCTGTAATTCGTGAGGCTAGCCAAAAATATATGGGTGGCATAGCAAATGTACACCTTATAAATCCTATCACTGTTGACGATATGCATAATTTAATGAGTAAATCTTATATGATTATGACAGATAGTGGTGGTATCCAAGAAGAAGCTCCGTCTTTAGGAAAACCAGTACTTTGTCTTCGTACAGAAACAGAACGTCCAGAGGCTGTAGATGCAGGGACTGTTAAAATTGCTGGCGTTGAACACGATACTATATATAATATGGCACGTGAACTTGTAACGGATAAAACGGCTTACGATAAAATGGCACATGCGCATAATCCTTATGGAGATGGACTTGCAAGTCGTCGTATTGTAGAGGCTATTTTGCATCATTTTGACAAAGAAAATGCACGTCCACAAGATTTTAAAGCATGAGTAGTAACAAACGATATTTATATGCCTCAATAATATTAGGCGTTGTGCTTGTTATAACTGTACTTTTCATATATTTTTCATCTGCAAAATTTATAGATAAGCCAGAAATTCATTTGCCTAGCGAAAATTTTACTGAACAGCAGAAAATTGAGTATGAAAATCAACAAATAGTGCAAGATGTAACTATTAATGTGAAAAACTACAAAGAAATTATAGAAAAATTGACAAGACTTCAAGAATATTCTATGAGTGTTTTGAATGAAATTTACGCATATGATGTACAGAAAAGTCAGGTTACTAGCGTAACGGTGACTGAAGAAAGTACTATAGCTATTCGTGACAATGTAGAGTATAAGGTTATTGATGACTCTATTTATATCACAAAAGGCGAGCAAACTACTGTATTTGACAGAATAGATTTAACCAATGATGAAGTGATAGGAATACCTTCTTATGAGGATATTTTGCAAATTAGTGGTAATGCAATTGTAGAGATGACAGATTTAAATGGCGAACAAGCATTACGTGTTGAATATATAGATGCAGAAAATTTGGAGGCATACACGATTTCGCTTGTATCCGGAATGCTTATGAAGTATGAAATTTATGAGCAAGGAATATTAGTACGCAATGTAGAGGTTACAAATTTAGTTGTAAATGAGTAGTGCTTAGGGGCGAACTGTGTTCGTCCGTGCCATATAATAAATTTGCACCATTTCATTTTAAACGTACGCATTGGTTTTGACGGACGACCACATATCGCCCATATAAAACAGATATTTTAAAAAAATGTAAAAAAACACTTGCAAAATTTGTTTTTTTGTGGTATTATTACAATAATAGAATAATAATGATAAAGGAGTGGGTTTGAAACCCACTCTTTTTGATTGAATAAAGGAGAATTTTATGCAAAATAAAGAACTTTGCACTCGCGTAACCGACCTTGTTATGCCTAAAATACAAGAATTAGGCATTGACTTATGGGACGTTGACTTTGAAAAAGAAGGCTCTATTTACTGTTTGAACATCTATTTAGATGGCGATCGCGAAATTTCTATCGAAGATTGCGAAAAAGTTAGTAGATTTGTAGACCCTTTGCTTGATGCTAGAGTTTTTGACAGCCTGCCACCATATACGCTTTGTGTTGCGTCAGCGGGACTTGAAAGAAAATTAATAAAACCTTCGCATTTTGAAAAATATATCGGCGAAGTTATCCACGTGGGATTTTATAAAGCTATCGACGGTATGAAAACTGTTGAAGGTGAGCTTATACAATATAATAATGGTGACATAACAATAAATTTAGATGGTGTTGAACGTACTTTCGAAAAATCGTTAGTATCAGTAGCACGTCTTGTTGTACAATTTTAAGGAGTGATTTTAAAAAATGAACGCAGAATTTTTTGGAGCATTAGAGCAACTAGAGCTTGAAAAGGGAATTAAAGTAGATTATATGTTAGAACGTATCGCAGGTGCGTTAGTTACTGCATATAAAAAAGACAATGTAGGGATAATAGTAGAAAATGTGTACGTTGAACCTGATGTTAAACGTAAAGAAATCAATATGTTTGCAAAAAAAGAAGTTGTTGACATCGTTGAAGACCCTATTACTGAAGTATCTTTAGAAGATGCACGTTTAGTTGCTAAAACTGCAAACTATGGTGATATAGTATCAATCGACATTAAAACAAAAGATTTTGGACGTATTGCGGCTCAAACTGCAAAACAAGTTATCATTCAAGCTATCCGTGAAGCTGAACGTGGTATGATTGCTGAAAGTTTCTCTTCAAGAGAACACGAAATCCTAACTGCTACTGTTCTTCGTGTTGACCCAAGAACAGGCAACGCTATCTTAGAAATGACTACTGAAGGCGAAAAAGTTGAAGGTATTCTTACAATCGGCGAACAAGTTCGTAACGAAATGTTAAATGATGGTGACCATATTAAAGTTTACGTTGTAGAAGTTAAAAAAGCTACAAAAGGCCCTCAAGTTATTATCTCAAGAACTCACCCAGGTCTTGTAAAACGTTTATTTGAAATCGAAGTTCCAGAAATTTCAGACGGTATCGTTGAAATTAAATCAATCGCGCGTGAAGCTGGTAACAGAACAAAAATGGCGGTTTATTCAAATGATACATCTATCGACCCTATCGGTGCTTGTGTTGGTAATTCAGGCGCTCGTGTTGCTGGCGTTGTAAATGAAATCAATGGCGAAAAAATTGACATCATTAAATATTCAGACGATATCGCAACTTACGTAGCAGCAGCATTAGCTCCAGCAACAATCGTAGCTTGCAAAGCATTAGGTGATACTAAAAACTGCGTAGCTGTTGTTCCAGATGACCAATTATCACTTGCAATTGGTAAAGAAGGACAAAATGCACGTTTAGCAGCAAAATTAACTGGCTGTAAAATAGATATCAAACCTCAGTCACAAGTGGATTTAGCTGAATTTTAGGAGGTACTTATGAAAACTCGTAAAGTACCAGTTAGACAATGTTTAGGCTGTAGAGAGCATTTTGAAAAACGCGAACTTATTCGTGTTGTAAAAAGTCCTGAAGGAGAAATTTCTTTGGATTTTAAAGGTAAAAGTGCTGGACGTGGCGCATATATATGCCAAAATATAAATTGTCTTAACAAAGCCATAAAATCACGTGCAATTTCAAGGGCATTTGATATGGCAATACCAGAAGAAATATATGAAGTTCTTAAAAAAGAACTGGAAGGAAAAACTGATTGAATAAAAACATTTTAGGTACAATTAGCATTTGCAAAAAAGCATCGAAACTTATAGCTGGTGCTGATGTAGTTTTTGCAGCACTTGAAGAAAATAAGGCTAGACTTATTGTAGTATCAAGCGATTGCTCGCCAAAAACAATAAAACCGATAGTTTCATTAGCACAAATTAGAGGCGTTGCGGTGATGACTGCTCCTTGTACAAAAGAGGAACTAGGAATTTCTTGTGGAAAATCGGTATGTGCGGTCGTTGCGATAACAGATATTGGGCTTGCATCTTCGCTAGGCAAAAAATTAGCTACATCATCAGAGAAAAATGAGCAAGTGTCACAAGTTTTAGATTTAAAGCTTAAACGTAAAATTGAGCGTGAGGAACGTAAAGCTGACCCAACTCAAGCACGCGTTAAAAAACCTAAAGTTGAATATCATAAAGATAAAGACCTTCGAACAGAAAATAAAGAACAAAAACATAAATTTGATGATAAAAAGCCAAGATACGATGAAATTCGTAAAAAGGCTAGAAATGATAGCAAAAAAACTTATAAAAAACACGATGATGAAAATTCATCTTTAAAATATAACGACGCTCCGCCTACAAATGGCGTAAAATGGAGCAAATTTAATAACAAATAATATATGGAGGTGTAAAATATGAAACATCGTATTCAAGATATTGCAAAAGATTTAAAAATGGCTAAAAAAGACGTGCTAGATTTACTAAAAGATGTAAGTCCTAACGCACAATCTATTGATGATGATACTCTAAATTACTTACTTGAAAAAGTTACAAAAAATAACCAAGTTACTGATATGGCACAAGCACTAGAGGCACAAAAATCAGCTAAACCTGTTGAGAAAAAAGAGGCTAAAAAACCAGCACCAAAAGCTGAGGAAGTGGCAAAACCTGTAGCTAAACCTGTAGCAAAACCTGAGGTTAAACCAGCACCAAAACCACAACAAAAACCTCAAGCGAAAGCTCAACCAAAACACCAAGTGTTACGTCCAACTCCGAAAGAACAACCTGTTACTGGTGGCGTTACAATTAAAACAGACGAAACTCCAGCTACACCAAATATGCGTGTAATTGACACTCGTTCTGGTGGTGACACAAACCTTGCAAAATATGATGATAAAATCGACAACTTAGTTCCAGATAAAGCATCAAAAATGCAACAAGGTAAGCAAAAAATCGTTAAAAAATCTGATTCTCGTAGCAGATACGGTCAAAATAAAAAACGTCAAGAAGACCAAGAACGTATGAAAAGACTTGCTGCAATGCAAGCTAAAACAAAAGCTACAAAAGTTCACGTTCAAATTCCAGAAGAAATCGCAGTTGGTGAGTTAGCTCTTCGTTTAAAACGTACAGCAGCAGATGTTATCAAAGAACTTATGAAACTTGGTGTTATGGCATCTATTTCTCAAGTTATCGATTTTGATACAGCAGCTTTGGTTGCAGAAGAAATGAACGGAATTGTTGAAAAAGAAGTATTTGTAACTATCGAAGAACGTCTATTTGACGAAACTGATGATAATGCAGAAGACTTAGTATCAAGAGATCCAGTTGTTGTTGTTATGGGTCACGTTGACCACGGTAAAACTTCACTTCTTGATGCTGTTCGTAAAGCAAAAGTTGCAGATGGCGAAGCAGGTGGTATCACTCAACATATCGGTGCTTACCAAACTGAAATCAACGGTCAAAAAATCACATTCCTTGACACTCCAGGACATGCTGCGTTTACTTCAATGCGTGCTCGTGGTGCTCAAGTTACCGACATCGCAATCTTAGTGGTTGCGGCCGACGACGGTATTATGCCACAAACAATCGAGGCAATTAACCACGCAAAAGCTGCTGAAGTTCCAATTATCGTTGCAGTTAACAAAATGGATAAAGAGGGTGCAAACCCAGATAGAATTATGCAACAACTTACAGAATACGAACTTGTTCCAGAAGAATGGGGTGGTTCTACAACTGTATGTAAAATCTCTGCAAAATTCGGTAAAGGTATCGATGAATTACTAGAAATGGTACTTTTAACTGCTGAAGTTGAAGAATTAAAAGCAAATCCAAACCGTCAAGGTAAAGGTACTGTAATCGAGGCAAAACTTGATAAAGGTCGTGGTCCAGTTGCTACACTTTTAGTTCAAAATGGTACGCTTAAAACTGGTGATATCATTATCGCTGGTACATCTGTTGGACGTGTTCGTGCTATGACAGATGATTTAGGCAATAAACTTGAATTTGCAGGTCCTTCTATGCCAGTTGAAGTTATCGGTTTAGCTGAAGTTCCATCTGCTGGTGAATTATTCTATTGTGTTGAAAACGAAAGAATGGCTCGTGAACTTGCAGAACAACGTAAAGATGACGAAAAAACTGCTAAAAATAACGCATTACAAAAAGTTACACTTGATAATCTGTTCTCTCAAATTGAACAAGGTTCTATCAAAAACTTAAATATCATCGTAAAAGCAGACGTTCACGGTTCTACAGAAGCACTTAAAGCATCGCTTGAAAAATTACATCAAGAAGACGTTCGCGTTCGTGTAATTCACTCTGGTGTTGGTGCGATTTCTGAATCAGACGTTATGCTTGCAGCAGCATCTGGCGCTATCATCGTTGGTTTCAACGTTCGTCCAGAAAGAACAGCATATGACGTTGCATCTGCACAAGACGTAGATATGAGAATGTACAGCATTATTTATCAATGTATCGAAGAAATCGAAACAGCGATGAAAGGTATGCTTGCAATTAAATACAAAGAAGTTGTGCTTGGTCACGCTGAAGTACGTCAAGTATTCAAAGTTACTGGCGTTGGTACTATCGCTGGTGCGTATGTACAAGATGGTAAATTATCACGTAACGCAGAAGTTCGTGTTGTTCGTGATGGTATCGTATTCCACGAAGGCAAACTAAATTCGTTAAAACGTTTCAAAGACGATGCGAAAGACGTTGCAGCAGGCTATGAATGTGGTCTAGGTGTTGAAGATTACAACGACATCAAAGAAGGCGACATCATTGAATGTTACATTATGGAAGAAATTAAAAGATAAAATTATAAATGGGGGACGAACTGTGTTCGTCCCTTATGTTTAAATTTGGTGGAATTTGTCACTAAATTTATTGTGCGAAAGCTCCCTGCACGCACAAAAAAACAACGCACCTTGTAGGGGCGACCTGTGGTCGCCTGTGACCACGATATAAAATATCACCATTTTGAAAAAACAACACACCGTAGGGGACGGCGTCCTCGACGTCCCGTTTGCCGTATAATAAGTTTGCAAAAATTATCTTTAACGGACGTATTGGTATGACGGGCGAACACAGTTCGCCCCTACAAAAAAACAACGCACCCTTGTAGGGGAGACCTGTGGTCGCCTGTGACCACGATATAAAATATCGCCATTTTGAAAAAAACAACACACCGTAGGGGACGGCGTCCTCGACGTCTCGTTTGTCGTATAATAAGTTTGCAAAAATTACGTTTAACGGACGTATTGGTATGACGGGCGAACACAGTTCGCCCCTACTGTGCAAAAATATCATTATATCATCATATAATCAACATCATAAAAACTAGGAGGAAAACCTTATGGCTAAAAGAATAGATAGAATTAACGAAGAAGTACTAAAAGCATTATCAGAATTATTAAGAACAGTAAAAGACCCACGTATGGCACACGGATTAGTGTCAATTAGGCATTGCGAAGTTACAAATGATTTAAGCTTTGCTACAGTTTATGTAAGCGTACTCGGCACTGAAAATGACGGTAAAGAAGTTATGAAAGCATTAAATTCTGCGAGTGGATATTTACGTCGCGAATTAGGTCGCAAAGTTAAACTTCGTCACACACCAGAGCTTATTTTAAAACTTGATGATTCTATAACTTACGGTGCTCACATCTCAAAAATCATTAACGATTTAGATATCAAACACGACGATGAAGAAGGTGAACTTGATGATTAATCAAGTATTAGACTTACTAAATCACGATAATTTTCTGATTTTAACACATAAAAAACCAGATGGAGATACAACAGGTTCGGCATCTGCACTTTGTCAAATTTTGCGTGCTAAAGGTAAAACTGCATACATTGCAAAAAATGAGGATATTACACCTCGTTATGCAGTGTTAGTCAATCCATATTTAGTACCAGATGATTTTTCGCACGATTTTATCATATCAACCGACGTTGCATCGACTGAACTTTTATGCGATAGTACGAAAAAATACGAAAATGATATCGATATGTGCATAGATCATCACTTTTTGTCGAATAATGGCTTTGCAAAACAAAATGTTATCATAGATACAGCTGCTTGTGGTGAAATTATTTATGATATCGCTGTTAAATTTGGTGTTGAATTAAATGAAGATATTGCACGTTCGATTTATATTTCAATCTCTACTGACACAGGCTGTTTTAAATATTCAAACACAACGGTAAATACGCATTTAGTAGCGGCTGAATGCCTAAAACATATCACTAACGCTGGCGAAATTAACCGTGAATTATTCGATATGAAAACTCGTCAACGTGTTGCAATAGAGCGTAAAATTTTGCAAGAAATGGAAATTTTATTTGATGGAAAAGTTGCTATTGTTGGGATTTCTAAGCAAGATAAAATTGAAACAGGCGCAACACCAGACGATTTAGACTCAATCGCTGCACTTCCTCGCTCTATCGAAGGCGTGTTAGTTGCGATTACACTAAACGAGCAAGATAATGGCGATATTAAAGTGTCAGCACGTTCTAGTGGTGACGCTAGTGCATCAGAAATTTGTTCGATTTACGGCGGTGGAGGACATCTTCGCGCGGCTGGTGTAACATTTGCTGACGCTACTATGGAGCAAGCAAAAGAAAAAATGATAGAGGCTATAAAAAAGGTTTGTAAATATGTATAACGGCATAATTATTATAGATAAACCACAAGAATTTACGTCACATGATGTGATTGCAAAGCTTCGTGGTATGCTTAAAATGAGAAAAATGGGTCATTCAGGAACGCTTGACCCTATGGCGACTGGCATTTTACCGATTTTTTTAGGTAATGCAACTAGAGCGTCAGATTTTCACGGTGCAACTGAAAAAGAATATGTTGCAACATTTAAACTTGGTATCGAGACAACAACCGAGGATATTTGGGGCGAAATTATTAATACACAGCCTGTGGATATCAATGTGGAAAGTGTGTGCAAAGTTGTAGAAAGCTTTCACGGCAAGATTATGCAGACACCTCCTATGTACTCTGCAGTTAAAATAAAAGGACAAAGATTGTATGATATCGCGAGAAACGGTGGTACGGTTGAACGTCCAGCTCGTGAAATTGAAATTTTTGAAATAGAAATGCTTGCAGACGATACCTTGGAACAAAATGAGTACGCAATACGCGTTTTATGTTCAAAAGGTACGTATGTTAGAACAATTTGTGCAGATATTGGCAAAAAACTTGGTAATATCGCAACTCTTACGTCGCTTAGACGTACAAAATCAGGCGGATATTTCAAAGGATTTACACTTGATGAAATCCAAGAATTAGCTTATAATGATGATATAGAAAGTATTTTAATGCCGACAGACTCGGTTTTTTCTGGTTATCACAAAATGTCGGTGAATGAGCAAGGCTTTACGCGTCTAAAAAATGGTACGTTTGCTCGTGACACAGACTGTGAAAATTTCCCAGAAAATTTTGAAACCGATGTTGCTGTGTATTATGATGATGTATTTTTTATGCTGGCAAAAAGCTCACCACTTTATGATGGTGGACGTGCTATTTTTCCGGTGAAATCATTTTTTTAAAAGGAATTATTTATGAAAAAACGTGTTATAGCTGTAGGATTTTTTGACGGTGTTCATAAAGGTCATATGGCTTTGATTAATAAAGTTTTGCAAGTATCAGGTGAAAAAAACTGTTCGTCAGCAGTGTTTACATTCAAAAAACACCCAGACGAGGTGGTTTTTAACACGCAAGTGCCACTTCTTTGCAGTAACGAATATAGAGAAACAGAAATTTTGAATTTCGGTGGTGTAGACGAAGTTTTTTTCTGGGATTTTGATGAAAAAAACGCAGCAATGCCTTGGGACGATTTTGTGCGTGATGTGTTGATAGAACAATATAATGCTTGCCATATCGTTACAGGTGCAGATTTTCGTTTTGGACACAAAGGAATTGGTGATAGCAAAAAACTTGCTGAGTTATGCGACAGACTTGGTGTTGGCTATGACGCTATAGACGAGGTTTGCGTTGATAATCAGCGTGTAAGTTCGAGTAATATTCGAAAATTAATCGAGCAAGGTGACGTTGAACAGGCGAAAAATTTGCTGGGTCACCCATATTCAGTACAAGGAATTATTGAGCACGGACGAAAAGTTGGGCGTACTATCGGTATTAGGACGATAAATTTATCACTTCCTACAGAGATGCAAAAGCCTGCAAATGGCGTATATATCAGCCGAGTTACTGTTGAAGGTAAGGCATACCAAGGCGTTACGAACGTAGGTACAGTACCAACTTTTTTAAATGATGATATAATTATAATCGAGGCACATTTACTGGAATTTAGCAAAGATGTATACGGAAAAAGAGCAAAAGTTGAGTTTTTAAAATTTTTGCGTTTCGAAAAGAAATTTGAGAGTATAGATGAATTAAAAGCTACAATTTTGCAAAATATAGAACAAACAAAAAAATATTTTAAGGAGAATGTGTTATGATTAATCTCTTAGCTGGAGCGATTCAAATTCAAACAACAGCTGATGTTAATGATGAAAATATGCCAAAACTTCACTCATATATAGAAAAAAACTTCCCACTTGTTAATAAAAATATGGAAAAAACTATCGTAGGGCAAAGTTTGGTATATAAATATAAAGGTGACGATAAAAATTTAATGTTTTGTGGTCATATGGACGTTGTTGCGGCAAATCCAGAGTCTTGGGATTTTGACCCATACGGCGCAACAATTACGGACGGTTTTTTATATGGTAGAGGAGCTATCGACTGTAAAAATGTTGTAATCGGTCTTCTTTGCGCAATGGAAAGCCTATTTGAGCAAGGTTTTAAACCAAAACATACTGTATATCTTGCATTTGGTCACGATGAAGAAATTGGTGGTCCAAAAGGAGCTACGCAAATTGTTAAAATGCTAAAAGAACAAGGTGTGCACTTGGACTTGGTGTTAGATGAAGGTGGTCATGTGTCTGCAGATTTTCTACCGGATAGAAATTATGCGACGATTGCGCTTGCAGAAAAAAATATAATGCGTCTGAAAATTACAGCACCAGACAAAGGTGGTCACGCTGCATATATTAGTACAAAAACAGGGCTTTATCGTCTTTCAAAAGCAATTATTGCAATTGAAGATAATCCAATGCCTATAACAATTATTCCATTAATTCAAAAATATAAAGATACTTTAGCAGAATTTTATCCAAACCTTGTGGAAAACTATGAAAATATAGCTAAAAATTCACCTTTCGTAAGAACTACTATAGCGCCAACAATGGTTTCGGCATCAAAAGCGGCGAATATTTTACCAAATAATGCAAATGTAGTGTGTGATATTAGAATGTTACCAGGACAAACGATTGAAGGTGTTGTTGAGCATATAAAATCGGTTACACAAGACTTAGAGCTTGAGTATGAAGTAATAGCTAGTAGCGTTGGTGAAGGCCATGCTACAGATTTCAATTCGGATTATTACAAAGCAGTTGAAAGTTTAATTAAAGAAAAATTTGATGATGCGATTGTGGTTCCTGCGCTTATGGCAGGAGGAACAGATGCACGTCATTATCAAGAAATTTGCGATGTTGTTCTACGTTTTATGCCAATGCATATGACAATGGATTCTAGCAAAAGAATTCATACGGATAATGAACGTATCAGCGTAGAATCTTTTGAAAAAGCGGTTGATTTTTATAGAACATTTATCGAAAGAAATGTATAAAATCATCACTTATAGGTTGGGTTAAAATGTGTTTATCCGTGACTGCACAAAATCAAATACTATTTGTCAAGTTTTTTAAAAACTTGCTATATCCAAACGAGTAGTTTGGTCGCTATCGCAATAGCGAAACACTCCTTTTTCATCGAATTTTATATTATTTTACGGGCGAACACTGTTCGCCCATACAAATTCGGTGAAATCCAAAAGTGTGACGCAGTCACCAAAACAATAAATTTGCACAAAATGAAAAATTTATATCTTTTGGTGAAAAGACTATTTTGAAAATGAGTTTTTCGACAAACTGAGGAGACTTTCTAGGTCTCCTTTTTGTGTGAAGAAACAGAGATACAAGAAGTTATAAGGTTACAAAATATATGATTTAGTTACTTGACTAACATTTTAACAGTGATACTAATTTTTTTGAAAGATAATTGATACAAATAACATAATAAATTTCATTTTAGTGATATTTTTTTATTTAAAACTCCAAATTTTGCAATATACACTTGAAATTCTTGCAAAAATATATTATAATATAAGATAGTAATGTTTTGGACAAACAAAAGCTAAATTTTAGGAGGGTAAAATTTATGACATCTAGCGTAATTATAGCATTTATAATTTATATGTGCTGTATGATTGGAATTGGTGCGTTTTTCTATAAAAGAACAGCCAATGTAAATGACTATTTCTTAGGAGGTAGAAAAATCGGTGCATGGGTAACATCTATGTCGGCTCAGGCATCTGATATGAGTGGTTGGTTGTTGATGGGGCTTCCAGGTGCTGCGTATCTTTCAGGTTTATCAGCTTCGTGGATTGCGATTGGTTTAGGTATTGGTACATATTTAAACTGGAGAATTGTTGCAAAACGTATTCGTCAGTATACAAAAGTTGCAGGTGATAGTATCACACTTCCTAGCTATTTTAGAAACAGATTCCGTGATGAAAAAGGTATTTTAAGTATGGTTTCGGCTATATTCATTATCATCTTTTTCTTAATTTACACAGCATCTGGTTTTGTTAGCTGTGCGAAATTATTCTCAACAGTTTTCGGTTTTAATTACACAGCATCTCTTATTATAGGTTGTCTTGTAATTATCTGTTACACTTTTGCAGGTGGTTTCTTTGCGGTTTCTTGGACAGACTTTTTCCAAGGTATTTTGATGTTTTTTGCGGTTATCATCGTTCCAGTTGTAGCTTTACGTTCAATTGGTGGTACAGCTGAATTTGCAAGTCAAATCAATGCGATAAACACAAATATGTTTAACATCTTTAAAAACCTTGACGGTACAAATTTATCAGCGATTTCAGTAATTTCGCTTTTAGCTTGGGGACTTGGTTATTGTGGTCAACCACATATCCTTATCCGTTTTATGGGTATTTCTTCACCTGATGAAATCAAAAAATCACGTAGAATAGCTACAGTTTGGGTGGTATTTTCTTTAACAGCTGCTGTAATTATCGGTATGATTGGTAGAGTTTACCTTACAACTCAACTGGATTCTGTAACATCTGAAACAGTTTATATCTTAATGGTTTCTCAAGCATTCCCAGGATTCTTAGGTGGTATCTTACTTTGTGCAGTATTAGCATCAATTATGAGTACATCAGATTCACAACTTTTGGTAACAGCCTCTTCAATTACTGAAGACTTTTATAAATTATTTGATAAAAAAGTATCTGATAAAAAATTAATGCTTATCGGACGTGGCTCGGTTGTTGTTGTTGCTGTAATTGCTTGTTTCATCGCATCAGACCCTAACAGTAGCATTTTAGGTCTTGTATCTTATGCGTGGGCTGGATTTGGTGCAACGTTTGGACCTCTTGTAGTTCTTTCTTTATTCTGGAGAAGAACAACATTAAAAGGTGCGATTGCAGGTGTTGTTTCTGGTGGTATAACAACTATCATTTGGAATCAACTTGCTGTAGTAACAGGCGGTGCAGGTATTTTTGGTCTATATGAAATCGTTCCAGGTTTCTTAATTTCTTTAGTTTTCATCTACATATTTAGTATAATAGATAAAGAGCCAAGCAAAGAAATTCTAGACGAATTTGATTCTTACACAAAATGTAACGACTAATTTTAAAAGCTGTGGCTTAGGTCACAGCTTATTTTTTTGAGAGGATTATATGAAAAAATTTCTAAGTTTATTAATAGTTGTCATTCTAACGGTAGCAACGTATATCTCGGACTTACCAGAAACTGATACAACTTACGTCGATACTGTTGTAAATGAGATGACAGCAGGTACAAAAGTTTGCTTTATAGATGTTCAGCAAGGCGATAGTAGCCTAATAATTACAGGCAATCAAGCTATTTTGATTGATGGTGGTAGAAATGCAGATGAGACTAATGTCTGCGAATTTATTAGCGAGCAGGGTATAGAGAGCATTGATTTAGTAATCGCAACACATCCTCACGAGGACCATATTGGTGGGCTTGACGCAGTTATTGAAAATTTTGTTGTATCAAAGCTTTTAATGCCAGATGTACCATACAATACGCAAACTTATGAAGATGTAATTACTGCAGCTGATGAAAACAACACGGACATAATTTATCCTGAAGATAATAATTTTTTCGAATTTGATAGTGGACTAACACTCACTGTGCTTTTGCCTTCGGAGGATTTTGAAAGCTCGGATACAAATGATGACTCAATAGTATGTCGAGTAGTAATAGGCGAAACTAGCATCTTCTATACAGGAGATATGGAATATAAACTTGAAGAAGAACTTATGTCTCAAGTACAGCAATCAGATATACTTAAAGTTGGTCATCACGGAAGCGATACATCAACGACAGAGGAATTCTTAGATAAAGTAAATCCTTCCATAGCAATTATATCTTGTGGTTTTGCTAACAAATACGGGCACCCACATGCAGATGTTATAGATCGCTTAACAGCTAGAGGAATTGAAATTCGTCAAACACAATATGAAGGTGATGTTATATTTGAATTTGATGCTGTGGTATAAAATGTCGCTACATAAAAAATAATGAACTCACTAATTACAACATTTCTCAGTTTGAGCGGATAACTACTTATTATTTGGGTTATCTGCTTTTTCTATGCCTAAACGCAAAATTGGCGTGAAATCCGAAGACTTCACACCAACTCTGCTGTATTAAATTTATTAAGGGTAGGCTATTTATTCTTCATCTTGAAGAGCATCGTAATCTTCTTCGCCTGTTCTGATTTTTACAACATTTGTAATGTCATATACGAAGATTTTACCGTCGCCGATTTTACCAGTATATAAAGATTTTTTGATAGTTGTAACGATTGTATCAAGAGGTATTTTAGCGATAACAATTTCAACTTTAACTTTTGGTTGCAATACAGTTTCAACAGATGTACCACGATATGTAGAAGTAGAACCTTTTTGCATACCATAACCTAAAACTTGAGTAACTGTCATACCAGTGATACCGATGGCATCAAGAGCATTTTTAAGTTTTTCAAATTTTTCTTGTTTAGTAACAACAACGATTTTACGCATTTGAGCATCTGGGTGAGATTTATTTGAAACTGGAATAGCAACTTCAGAAGGAATTTGAATTTCTTCTTCAACCATTGCTGATGTTGAACCTAAGTTCATAGGGATTGGCATAAAGTCTGCGTATGAAGTAGCAAGACCGTGTTCTGTAGAGTCAAGACCAAGAACTTCTTCTTCAGCTGTAACACGTAAGCCGTGGAATTTTTTGATGCAGTAGAAAGCGATAGAAATTGTAACAACTGTCCATGCAACAACTGCACAGATACCGATTAATTGAATCACGAATAAGCTAATACCACCACCGTAGAATAAACCACCGTCAACAGCGAATAGACCTACTGCAAGTGTACCCCAGATACCGTTTACACCGTGAACTGCGATAGCACCAACTGGATCATCGATTTTTAGTTTGATGTCGATAAATTCAACAGCAACAACAACTAAGATACCAGCAACTAAACCAACCATTAAAGCACCGAAAGCATCTAAAGTAGCACAACCTGCTGTGATACCAACAAGACCGGCAAGAGAAGCATTTAGTGTCATAGAAACGTCTGGTTTACCATTTTTAATCCAAGTGAAAGCCATAGTAGTAACTGATGCAACAGCAGGAGCTACTGTAGTAGTTAAGAAAATAGAACCTAAACCGCCAACGCCTTCTAAAGCAGTTGCAGCAGCGCCATTAAATCCATACCAACCAAACCAAAGAATGAATACACCAAGAGCACCTAAAGTTAAGTTATGTCCTGGGAAAGCTTTAACTTCAACTTCGCCAGTTTTAGGATTTTTAACATATTTACCAATACGAGGTCCTAAGAATAATACGCCGATTAAAGCTGATACACCACCAACTGTGTGGATTGCTGCCGAACCTGCAAAGTCGATAAAGCCCATTTGACATAACCAACCTTCAGCATTCCAAATCCAACCAGCTTCGATTGGGTAGATAACAGCACTTAAAATACCACTGTAGAATAAGTATGCACTAAATTTAGTACGTTCTGCCATAGCACCTGAAACGATTGTTGCAGTTGTAGCACAGAATACTAAGTTAAATACGAAAGAAGACCAAGGGAAATTTGCGTAGTCAGAGAAGATATTCAAGTTTGGCATACCGATGATACCCATGATATAATCTTCGCTCATCATAATTGTAAAACCTATGAATGTGAACATTACTGTACCTAAACAGAAGTCCATAAGGTTTTTCATAATGATATTACCTGCGTTTTTTGCTCTTGTAAAACCAGTTTCAACCATTGCGAAACCAGCTTGCATAAAGAATACTAGTGCGGCACCTATAAGGAACCATACACCATATAATTCTGACATTACTGATGCTGCGTCCATAATAATTTCCTCCTAAGAAAAATGTTAATTTAGTTATCAATTTGCGAATACAAATTATTTCCTCATCAAATAATTTATATCAGAAAAGGGTGTATCTAAAGACTATAATTCCTCATCAAATTATAGTTTTAAATACACCCCATTGTGTTATTTAATTTGCGTGCAATATTAAATTAGTTTACGCTGTAAAGGATTTCTGCGTATGTAGGTAAGCTCCAGTGTTTTTTAGGAACCATCATTTCAAGTTTATCAACTTCTGCACGAACTTCTGTAGTTAACATATAAACTGTGTGACGGAAGTACTCTGCAAGTTCTAAAGTTTCTTCGATGTCACCAGCAGCAACAACAGCAGATTCAAGTTCTTCAAGTTTAGCATACATAGCAGTTGTAGTAGCTGAAACTTCTGTAGCTAAAGATATATCTAAATCAGCGTTGATACCAGCAGCTTTTTTACCAGCGATTAAGCCAAGTAATTCAGCTTGGTAAGACATAGATGAAGGAGAGATTTCTTTTTTAACAAGGTCGATTAGCGTTAAAGCTTCGATGTTGATAGTTTTTAAGTATCCTTCAAGCATGATTTCACAACGAGAGTGAACTTCAGCTGCGGTGAAAACGTGGTGTTTCTCAAATACTGCAACATTTTTTGGAAGGATAAATGTTGGTAATGCATCAACTGTAGTTTTGAGGTTAAGAAGACCACGTTTTTCAGCTTCAATAACCCACTCATCTGAATAGTTATTACCGTTGAAAATAATTTGTTTGTTTTCTTTGATTGTTTTACGAACAAGTACTTTTAAAGCAGCTTCGAAATCTTCTGCAACTTCTAATTCGTCAGCAAAGATATTTAAAACTTCAGCAACGATTGTGTTTAAGATAATGTTTGGACCAGAAATTGAGAAAGTAGAACCTAACATACGGAATTCAAATTTGTTACCAGTGAAAGCGAATGGAGAAGTTCTGTTACGGTCTGTAGTATCTTTAGGGAAGTGTGGAAGAACAGTAGAGCCAAGTTCCATTTGCATACGTGCAATATCTTGGTATTCAGCGTCTGCTTCTAAAGCGTCGATGATTTGTGCAAGTTCGTCACCTAAGAACATAGATACGATTGCAGGAGGTGCTTCGTTAGCGCCTAGACGGTGGTCATTACCAGCGTTTGCAACAGATAAACGAAGTAAATCTTGATATTCGTTTACAGCTTTGATAACTGCAACTAAGAATAACACGAATTGAGCATTTTCGTAAGGAGTTTCACCTGGTTCTAAAAGGTTTAAACCAGTGTCTGTAGAAAGTGACCAGTTGTTATGTTTACCAGAACCGTTAACACCAGCGAATGGTTTTTCGTGAAGTAAGCAAGCTAAACCGTGACGGTCTGCAACTGATTTCATAAGTTCCATTGTAAGTTGGTTGTGGTCTGTAGCGATATTTGTAGTAGTGAAGATTGGAGCAAGCTCGTGTTGAGCAGGAGCAACTTCGTTATGTTTTGTTTTAGCTAGGATACCAAGTTTCCAAAGTTCAGCGTCTAAATCTTTCATATAAGCTGAAACTCTAGATTTTAAAGTACCGAAGTAGTGATCGTCTAGTTCTTGACCTTTTGGAGGGCGAGCACCGAATAATGTTCTACCTGTGTACATAAGGTCAGGACGAGCTAACCACATTTCTTTATCAATTAAGAAATATTCTTGTTCTGGGCCTACTGTAGAGTTTACTTTAGTAGCTGTAGTGTTACCGAATAAACGTAAAATTCTAAGTGCTTGAGTATTTACAGCGTCCATAGAACGAAGAAGTGGAGTTTTTTTGTCAAGTGCTTCACCAGAATATGAGCAGAAAGCAGTTGGGATACATAAAGTACCATCTTTAATGAAAGCGTAAGAAGTAGTGTCCCAAACTGTGTAACCACGAGCTTCGAAAGTACTTCTAATACCACCATTTGGGAAAGAAGATGCATCAGGTTCGCCTCTTACAAGTTCTTTACCAGAGAATTCCATCATAATGTTGCCATCGTTAGTTGGAGAGATAAAGCTATCGTGTTTTTCAGCAGTGATACCTGTCATTGGTTGGAACCAGTGAGTAAAGTGAGTAGCACCTTTTTCGATTGCCCAGTCTTTCATAGCTGCTGCAACAACGTCAGCGATGTCAGCTTCAAGATATGTACCTTGTGCGATTGATCTTTTTAGAGATTTGTAAGCGTCTTTTGGTAATTTGTTTTTCATTACTGTGTCATTGAAAACCATGCTACCAAATAATTCAGGAATTTGTTTCATATGGATATTTCCCCCTTATAAAATTTAAAGCCCAATACAAAGAGCCTTTTTGAAATTTGAACAATAACCGATTGATTATTGCTTTTTTCGCTTAAAAAAACGAAAAAAGGGGTTGCGAACCGTACTACAGTTCACAACGCCCTTGTTGTTTATGTATGTATTATATGATATGCAAGATGTTTTGTCAACGGTTTTTAAATAAAAAAATTAAAAAAAGGGTTTTGTACAATTTTTACAGAATTAGCTATATGTTTTTTGGTTATAATTTACAAATATGATTTTGCCGTTATCACGGTGAGCGTAAGTCCTTGGCATATGTTTTGATGTATTTTAAAATAGCTATGCATATTTTTGAACAGAACGTCGAGGACATAAAATGAAAAAAATGGATTAAAACCACTACAAAAAAATCAATAATAACGCATTATATAAATAAATTTCGATAAAAAAACGGACATTTTATACACTTTATCTAATTGACAAAAAAACTAAAATATTGTATAATATTTTAGTGAACAAAGGCGTTCATCAAATAATGTAAGGTACGTTAAAAAAAACGATTTTTTTAGGAAAATCGTTTAAAACAGACCATTTTGCAGTGTTTGATGAGCGTCTTTATTATTAAGGAGGGAAAAAATGTCAACTACTATTAAGGATATTATGTCTTTTGTAAAGGAAAACGATGTGAAGTTTATAAGACTTGCATTTTGTGACCCTTTTGGTGTGCATAAAAATATTTCAATTATGTCTGACGAACTTGAATCAGCTTTTATAGATGGTGTTTCTTTTGATGCTTCGGCTATAGATGGTTTTGCAGATGTTGCCCAGTCGGATTTGTTACTAATTCCAGATCCTTCAACTTTAACAGTACTTCCTTGGCGTCCATATCCTGGACGCGTTATTCGTTTTTACTGTAAAGTTACATATTTAGACAAAACTCCGTTTGAGGCTGACAGTCGCCATATTTTAAAACAGGCACTTGTTCGTGCTAGTCAAATGGGATATGCTTGCGATATTGGTTCAAAATGCGAATTTTATTTGTTTAAAACAAATGAAGATGGCGAGCCTACCAAAATTACATTAGATCAAGGTGGTTTCTTTGATATTTCTCCTCTAGATAAAGGCGAAGATATTAGGCGTGAAATTTGTCTATATCTTGAAGAAATGGGATTAAATCCTGAAAATTCACATCATGAAAAAGGTCCTGGACAAAATGAAATTGATTTCAAAAGTTCAGATGCCTTAACTGCAGCGGACAATTTATTAACGTTTAAATCTGCGGTAAAATCAATTGCAGAGAGAAACGGTTTGTATGCCTCATTTATGCCAAAACCTCTTTTGAATGAAAGTGGAAGTGGACTTCATATAAATCTATCATTATATAACCGAGGCGTAAATATATTTAAAGATATAGAGGGAAATAAGGCTGGAAGAAGTTTTGTTGAAGGCGTGTTGCAAAAAACTGCTGAGATGACATTGTTTTTAAATCCGATTATAAATTCTTACGAACGCTTAGGTAAATGCGAAGCTCCAACTTATGTTTCTTGGTCAAGACAAAATCGTTCGCATTTAATTAGAATGCCGATTAAAAGCGAGGAATTAAGCTATATGGAATTACGTTCGCCAGACTCTTCTGTAAATCCTTATATTGCATTTGCGCTTATAATTCACGCTGGTTTAGATGGTATAGAACAAAAATTAGAGCTACGTGATGCATCTACACAAAATTTATACATTGAAAATGATACTAAAGATTTGCAAAGCATACCAAACACTTTATCTAAAGCACTTGAAGTAGCAAAAGCTAGTGAATTTATTTCGAATTACTTAGATGAGAATATGCTTTCTAAATATTTTGATGCAAAAGAAAAAGAAATTTTAGAGTTAGAAAAATCAACGGGTAGGGAAGATTTTTATGCTCAGAAATATTTTAAAAAAATCTAGATGAGATAATTTTGTATTAAAATTAAGAAGGGTGGTAGTTTTTTTGGATAGTGCTTTAATTGTATCTAGTTCAGATAAAGGTAACGACTTTTTTGTAAGTATGCTACGCCAGATTTTTTGTTCAAAAGTTACCACTGTAAAAACTTGTGGGGAAACAAGGCGTTTTATGATGGAACGTGACTTTGATTTGTATATTATAAATAGCCCTCTTACAGATGAAACAGGTGAAAATTTATCCATTCATATTGCTACTAGAAGTAGTAGTCAAGTTATTTTGGTGGTTAAAGCCGAACTTTATGATGTTATTTCGTCAAAAGTCGAAGATTATGGAGTTATTACAATAGCAAAACCGATTAATAGACATATGTTTTGGACGGCCTTAAAACTTGCTAAAGCATCTGGAAATAGATTGAAAATGTTGAAATCGGAAAACACAAAACTTACAAAAAAAATAGACGATATAAAAATAGTTGATAGAGCAAAATATTTACTTATATCATATTTAAATATGACAGAACCACAAGCTCATAAATATATCGAAAAACAAGCGATGGACTTGCGTGTTTCAAAACGAAAAATCGCAGAAAAAATACTCAGAACGTATGAAAATTAATTTAAGAAGGTAGTAAAAAATGACAAAATACATATTTGTAACCGGTGGTGTTGTATCCGGACTTGGAAAAGGAATTACAGCAGCAGCTCTTGGTAGACTGCTTAAACAACGTGGCTTTAAAGTTGCTGCACAAAAATTAGACCCATATATGAACGTAGACCCAGGTACTATGAGTCCGTTCCAACACGGTGAAGTTTTCGTTACTGACGATGGTGGAGAAACAGACTTGGATTTAGGTCACTACGAACGTTTTATAGATGAAAACTTAACTAAATTCTCAAATTTAACTTCTGGTAAAGTGTATTTCAGCGTACTTGCACGTGAACGTTCTGGAGGATATTTGGGAGAAACTGTACAAGTTATCCCTCATATCACAAATGAAATCAAAGACTTTATTTACAAAGCAGCTGAAAAAACTTCTGCTGATATATTAATCACAGAAATCGGTGGTACAACTGGTGATATCGAAAGCCAACCATTCTTAGAAACAATCCGTCAAATTTCTATCGAAAAAGGTAGAGAAAACTGCTTATTTATACACGTTGCTCTTGTACCATACCTTAAAGGTTCTGGTGAACACAAGTCAAAACCTGCACAACATTCTGTTAAAGAACTTCGTGGTATTGGTATTTCACCTAATATTATTGTAGCACGTGCTGACGAGCCATTAAGTCACGGAATAGCTGATAAAATTGCACTATTTTGTAACGTTAAACCAGATTGTGTTATCGAAAATATTACACTTCCATCATTATATGAAGCACCACTTATGTTACACGAAAACGGTTTAGACGAAGTGGTTTGTCGTGAATTGAATTTACAATGTAAAGAACCAGACCTTACTGAATGGAGAAATCTGTGCAGAAAAGTTAATGAAGTTTCAGGCGAAGTTACAATTGCCATCGTTGGTAAATATGTTCAACTTCACGATGCTTATCTTTCTGTTATGGAAAGTTTACGTCACGCCGGAATAGATGCTGGTTACTCTGTAAACTTAAAATGGGTAGACAGCGAAACTGTAACAGATGAAAATTCTGCTGAACTTTTTGCAGATATCGACGGTATGGTTATTCCAGGTGGATTTGGTGATAGAGGTATTGAAGGTAAAATTTCTGCTTGTAAATATGTTCGTGAAAATAATGTACCTTTCCTTGGAATTTGTTTAGGTATGCAAATTACTGTTATTGAATATGCACGTCACGTTTTAGGACTTTCTGATGCACATTCTGCAGAATTTTCACAAACAACAACTAACCCTGTAATCCATATTATGGAAGACCAAATTGCAATTACAAATAAAGGTGGCACAATGCGACTTGGCGCATATCCTTGTAAAGTTTCAGAAGGAACATTACTTAAAGAATTGTACGGTGAAAATATGATTTCAGAACGTCACCGTCATAGATATGAATTTAACAACGATTACCGTGAAAAATTAGAACAAACTGGTTTTGTAATTTCTGGTACATCGCCTGATAATAACTTGGTTGAAGCTATTGAAATACCAGCAAATGATTATTTCGTAGCGGCTCAATTCCACCCGGAATTTAAAAGCAGACCAAACAAACCACACCCACTTTTCAAAGGCTTGATTAACGCAGCTATTAAAGCTAAAAACGCGTAGGAAATAAATATT
Source organism: Clostridia bacterium (assembly GCA_044426345.1). Taxonomy (GTDB): domain Bacteria; phylum Bacillota; class Clostridia; order Oscillospirales; family Butyricicoccaceae; genus CAYJLC01. The sequence goes on from JAWXUP010000002.1 coordinate 82,178, forward strand.
TTCTGTAGGCTATGTTCTTACGTGACACGAAATAAAATGTAAATGCACTTTGTAGGGTACGGCGTCCTCGACGTACCGTGGTACGCAACCTAAGTATTATCGTGCAAAAATATCGTGTAAACTCCCTCAGTCACTGCGGTGACAGCTCCCTCGGAGAGGGAGCCAAGGAAAAAAGCCTCCCTGTCGAGGGAGGTGGCAAAATCTTTGATTTTGACGGAGGGAGTTTACACGCAATAAAATATCAATGCACTTTGTAGGGTACGGCGTCCTCGACGTACCGTGTACGCAACCTAAGTATTACCGTGCAAAAATCAAAATCAACGCACAAAATATGACGGACGAACACAGTTCGCCCCTACAAATTTATTGATTTTTCGTGATAAAGCGTGAAAATGCACAAAAAATGCGTATTACCTTTAGCTAACTTGAGCGAAAACATAGAATTTCAATTAAAGTTATTGTATAAAAATAAAAAAAGTGGTATAATATTCTAAAATAATCAATTTACGGAGGAAAAAATGAAAATTAACCAAAATTATAAAAATTTAAAAGATAGCTATCTTTTTTCTACTATCGCGTCAAAAGTACGTGAATTCTCAGCTGCAAACCCTGATAAAAAAGTTATCAGACTTGGTATCGGCGACGTAACTCGTCCTCTCGCTCCAGTTGTAATCGAAGCTATGCACAAAGCTGTTGATGAAATGGGTGTTAAAGAAACTTTCAAAGGTTATGGCGATGAACAAGGTTACGGTTTCTTACAAGAAGCAATACAAACTTACTACGCTAAAAAAGAAGTTTCTTTAGATTTATCTGAAATTTTCATCAGTGATGGTGCAAAAAGCGATTTAGGTAACATTCTTGATATTTTAGATGTTGACAACGTTGTTTTAGTACCAGACCCAGTATATCCTGTTTATGTTGACACAAACATTATGGCTGGCAGAAAAACAATTTTTATGGACGGTAACACAGAAAATAGTTTCCTTCCAATGCCAGATTACGCTGTAGATTGCGATATTATCTATCTTTGTTCTCCAAACAACCCAACTGGTGGTGTTTATAATAAAGATGGCTTAAAAGCTTGGGTTGATTATGCTATTGCTAAAAATGCAGTAATTTTATTCGACTGTGCTTACGAAATCTTTATTTCTGACGAATCTCTTCCTACAAGCATTTACCAAATCGAAGGTGCTGAAAAATGTGCTATCGAATTCTGTTCATTCTCTAAAACTGCTGGTTTTACTGGTGTTAGATGTGGTTATACTGTAGTTCCAAACGCACTAGTATTTGATGATACAAAACTTAACAAATTATGGTTACGTCGTCAAACTACAAAATTCAATGGTGTACCTTACATCGTTCAATGTGGTGCTGCTGCTGTATTTACAGAAACAGGTATTGCTCAAATTAAAGAAAGCGTTGACTACTATATGGCAAACGCACAAATCATCGCTAAAACACTTACTGAAATGGGTATGTGGTTCATCGGTGGTGACAATTCTCCATACATCTGGTTAAAATGCCCAGGTGGTATGACTTCTTGGGAATTCTTCGATTTCCTACTTGAAAATGCAAACGTTGTTGGTACTCCAGGTGCTGGTTTTGGCGAAAAAGGTGAAGGTTTCTTCCGTTTAACTGCTTTCGGTGAAAAAGAAAACGTTATCGAAGCTATGGAAAGATTTAAAAAATTACAATTTTAATCATAACCGACACTTATTAATTTAAGTGTCGGTTTTTTCAAATTTATAAGGTGAGGTGGCTAATATGGAACATAAAATTGCACTAAAAAATGGTCAAATGATAAACAGATTAGGTCAAGGAACTTGGTATATGGGTGAAAATCCTACAATTGCAAAAAGTGAGATTGATACGCTAAAACGTGGTATTGAGCTTGGTATTAATCTTATTGACACAGCTGAAATGTATGGTTCGGGAAAATCTGAACAGTTGATTTCAAAAGCTATTTCAGATGTTTCTCGTGAAGATTTATTTGTAGTATCAAAAGTTTATCCACACAACGCATCACAGGTGAAATTAGAAAAAAGTTTGGATAATTCGCTAAAACGTCTGAAAACTGATTATTTAGATATGTATTTGTTGCATTGGAGAGGTTCTGTACCTCTAGCTGAAACGGTGTATTGTATGGAGCAACAAGTTGAAAAAGGTAAAATTAAAAGCTGGGGCGTTTCGAATTTTGATACTGAAGATATGGAAGAACTTTTGAGCGTTGAAAATGGTGAAAACTGTGCGTTAAATCAAGTTTTATATCATTTGGGCTCACGTGGTACAGAATTTGATTTGCAAGCATATTTGAAAGCTCATAATATTCCGATGATGGCATATTGTCCACTTGCTCAAGCTGGTAGATTGGACAGAGGATTGTTCAATGACCCTGTTGTGTGTCAGCTTGCGAAGAAATATAATGTTTCATCGGCTAATATTTTACTTAATTTTGTTATGTTTGATGAGAATGTTATTGCAATTCCAAAAGCATCGAAAGTGGCACACGTTGAGGATAATGCGAAAGCGTTGGCATTTAAATTAACGGTTGAAGATATGAAAATGCTAAACGCTAAGTTTCCGGCACCGACTTACAAGCAATATTTGGATATTGTGTAGATATTTTACGTATAGGTGTCACGGACGAACACAGTTATCCACTACAAAAATTACGATTTTGGTTACAATTTATATATAGAAAATCAAGCATCAGCTATTTTTACAGCTGGTGCTATTTTTTTGCTTAAAACAACTTTACACAGCGAAAATATTACTGTATGATTAAGGTAGTTAAAATATTCTTAAGAAAATCTTAAATATTTACACAGTTTATTTTTAAAGACTATTTGCGTTATAATAGGACTATAAAGAGGAGGATACTATGCAAAATATTTTGATATGCGATGATGAACGAGATATCGTTTCTGCACTGAAAATTTATCTTACAGATAACGACCATAAAATTTTTGAGGCTTATAATGGCAATCAAGCACTCGATATAGTCCGAGAAAACGATATACACGTGGTTCTTATGGATATTATGATGCCAGAACTTGATGGAATTAATGCACTTACTAAAATTCGTGAGATAAGCAATGTACCAGTGATTTTTCTTTCGGCGAAAGACCAAGACTGTGATAAAATTTTAGGTCTTAATATAGGAGCTGATGATTACATAACAAAACCGTTTAACCCTGTTGAAGTTATCGCTCGTGTGAAATCGGCGCTTAGACGTTATACAATGCTTGGGTCAAGAGTGATTACGAGAGAAAAAATGATAAATGGTGGAATAGAACTTGATAATGTAACGAAAGAGATAAAAATTGACGGAAAAATTGTGCCATTTACTCCCAAAGAGTTTGATATTTTGAAATTATTTATGGAAAATCCAAATCAAGTGTTCTCAATAAAACAAATCTACGAAAATGTGTGGAATGAGTACGCTTTTGGTTGCGAAAGCACGGTTGCCGTTCATATTAGACATATCAGAGAGAAAATTGAAATAAATCCTGCCGAACCTCGCTATTTAAAGGTTGTTTGGGGACAGGGATATAAAATGGAGCTGATTAAATGAAAAAAATAATTTACACACCGTTTATGAAAGTCTTAATGACGGTAATTTTGTTGATTTCTGTTTGCACTTTCGCTTATATGACTATTTTTACTTATGAAATGAATAGCGACAAGTATAGCTATAAAACAATAAACGAAATTCATCAAGATATTATTTCTGAAAATTTTGAATCGTTTGCACAATATATTTTGAGTTCAAATATCAAAGATGTTAGCAATGATTATGTTGCACAGTGGCGTATAAATTCGATAAATGACACTAGTGAACATAATTTCAGATATATTTTTTCGCTAGATAGCACTGAAATTTTTTCGAATTTCGATAATGAAGCATCAATTTATAATGAAAATATGGATTATGATATTATAAAAGTAACATATTTTGATGAAGAAAAACAAGTTGCGTTTAGTGAATATTATCTTGATGCAGGCGAATTGATGTGGTTGGACGATGACGAAATTGCAGATGAATATTATTATAACGATATTATGTGGTCGGAAAATTTACTAAGCACATCGAGTGAGCTTTACTCAAAAATACCTGCTTATATTTCACGTGAAACATTTTTGGCAGATATTGAAACTAGCACGCAAGCTTTAGAAATTGTAGAAGATATGTTTAATACTGAAACTACATCAGATGCATTAACACAAACGCCTACTTATGAGGATAGCACAAAAAATGATTACACCGTGTATGCAAAAGTTGTCGGTGAGTATTCGATAGATGCATATTACATTGCAAATACAGACGTTATAGACCATATAGCTGTAGAATTAGCAAAAAATAGCGTAAATTACGAATTATCTAAATATTATGAAGTGATTTTGCTATCATCAATTATACTTTGTGGGATTTGTTCGGTTGGACTTCTATTTTCTTGGGGCAGAAAAAATGGTACAGAGCAAATTCAAACTAGCGAGTTAGAAAAAATACCTTTCGATTTATACATAACAATTTCGGCGATTATTGCAAGCATTCCATTTGTGATTTACCAAAATAGTTATCAAACATATCAATTTATTGCATTTGAAATAGCAGAAGAAATAATTCCGTTTATTTGCGTGGGTATCGCATCAGTTGTGGGATTTTTGGCAGTTAGAACCACTATAATTCGATTTAAAGCTCGCACTATAATAAAAAATACGATGTTATGGAAATTATTGTGCCTGGTTGCAAAACCTTTTGAAAAACCGTATTTATTTGTTAAAAATCAGCTTGAAGAGGCAACAATTGTGTCAAAAGTTCTGTTTTGGGCGATTGTGTACGCAGTGATTTCAACAATCTTATCGCTTGTTATTTCGCCATTTATTTTTAATATTCTGGAAAAAGCGATTTTATTACCGTTTCTAGTTGCCCTTGCTGTAATGCTGAAAAAACTCAAAATTAGTGGTGAAATACTATCTAAAGGCGATATAAATCATACAATTGACACTAAATATTTGTTTGGTGATTTCAAAGAACACGCAGAAAATCTCAATGAAATAAAATACGGTTTACAAGAATCGGTTTCAGAACAAATGAAAAGTGAGAGACTTAAAACTGAGCTTATAACAAATGTTTCGCACGATATAAAAACTCCACTGACATCTATCATAAATTACGTGGATTTAATTTCGAAAGAGGAAACAGAAAACGAAAAAATTAAGGAATATAGCACTGTTTTGAGCAAAAATTCATACAGATTAAAAAAATTAATCGAAGATTTGGTATCAGCATCAAAAGCGTCTACTGGAAATATGGAAGTCAATTTTGAAGATGTTGATTTAAGTATGTTGCTTACTCAAACTATTGGCGAATATAGTGAGCGTTTTGAGGAAAATCAACTCGAAGTTGTAGCGACAAACATCACCGAGCCGATTATTATTTCAGCAGATGGCAAACTAATATGGCGTGTTTTAGACAATCTTTTCGGAAATATTTGCAAATATTCACAACAAAATACACGAGTATATCTTGATGTAATAGCAAATGAAAAAAATGTGATTATTAACGTAAAAAACATATCAAAATACCCATTAAATCTACATTCTAGCGAACTTTTAGAACGTTTTGTTCGTGGAGATAGTTCTAGGCATACTGAAGGTAGTGGTCTGGGATTATCAATAGCGAAAAGTTTGGTAAATCTTCAAAAAGGTACACTTGATTTAATGATTGATGGTGATTTGTTCAAGGTTGTTATTACATTTGATAGATTATAGAGCGAAATTTGGTATTTTTGTGGTGATGAGCCTAATGTAGCACCTATGTGAATGCTCGTCACCCTAATATACCTATCTTGAAAAGGAATAATTTATGAAAATTTACAAAATGTATTTTAGTCCAACAGGAACTACCGAGAAAATTGCAAATGAAATCTCTGGAAATATAGCGAAAAACTTTAATGAAGAGGTTATTTCTTGCGATTTTACGTTAAAACTTGCTCGAGAAAGAGAATATACGTTCAAAAAAGATGATTTGCTGATAATCGGAGTACCAACTTATGCAGGTCGAGTGCCTAATGTTTTGCTGGATTTTTTAACGCACAATATCAAGAGTAATGGTGCTTTGGTACTACCATTTGTGCTTTTTGGTAATAGAAATTACGACGAGTCACTTATGGAACTTTTGATGATTTTAAACACGAATGGTTTTGTAAATGTTGGAGCTGGAGCATTTGTTGGTGAACATTCATTTTCAAGGAAATTAGGTGCAAATAGACCAGATTTGGCAGATTTATTGCAAGCAAAAGAGCTTAGTGGTATGGTTTGCGATAGGATTTTGGGTGGGATTTGCGAAAATAATATAAAAATTGATGAAAACTATAAAATAAAGCCATATTACACTCCACGAGATAGAAATGGAGTTGGTGTTAATATTTTGAAAGTAAAGCCGAAAACTAACGATAAATGCGATGATTGTAAAATTTGTGCAAAAATTTGTCCGATGGGTTCAATTTCTTTTGAAAATCCACGTGAAGTAATTGGAATTTGCATAAAATGTGGGGCTTGTGAGAAAAAATGTCCTCAAAATGCGAAATATTATGATGATGCTAATTATTTATATCATAAATTTGAACTAGAAGAGCAGTTTGAAAGACGTGCAAACAATGTGATTTTTTAACGCATAATTTTATAAAATTTACGAACAATATTAGAAAAAGGAGCGTGAATTTTATGGATAACGAGAGCGTAAAAAAGGACGATGATAGCGAAGGTTTGCAGATTACCACGAAGAATAGTCGAGGGAATATACACTGCATTACGATTGCTGGTCAAATAGAGGGACATTTGGCACTTCAAACGGAGCAAAAAGCTACAAAATATGAAAATATTATACCAAGGTTGGTGGCTGTTGAGGAAAGCGACGAGATTGACGGATTAATGGTGTTATTGAATACAGCCGGTGGAGATGTTGAGGCAGGACTTGCGATTGCAGAGGCTATAGCAGGAATGAGCAAACCTGCAGTAGCACTAGTTTTGGGAGGTGCTCACTCGATAGGAATACCAATCGCAGTGTCGGCTGATAAGACATTTATCGCAAAATCTGCAAGTATGACAATCCACCCTGTGCGAATGACTGGTATGGTTATCGGCGTCCATCAAAGTTTTGAGCATTTTAAGAAAATCCAAGATAGGATTATTGATTTTGTGGTGGAGCATAGTGAAGTTAATGCTGAGCAGTTTAGATATTTAATGCTAAATACAGGGGAACTTGTCAGCGATATTGGAACGATAGTCAATGGTGAAGAGGCTGTGAGTATCGGGCTTTGCGATGAGGTTGGGACACTTGGTGAGGCTCTGAAGTGCTTGCATGAAATGATAGATGAACGCAGTGCAGATATTAATAAAGATAATTAGGCCTCGTTAAGTTTAATCGAGAGTTAAATAATGGTTACAAATACAAAAATCTATGGGTACAACCGTAGATTTTTTTTGTTAGCTAAATTTTCCTGCCTTCAACAAAGTTTTTTCCAATAATCAAAATAAATGGACATATAATAGCACCGACTACGCCTAGTATTTTTGCTGATAAAATCATACAAATGATGGTTAGAAGAGGACTGACACCTATTTTGTTTGATAAAATTTTAGGTTCTACTATGTTTCGAATAATAACACACACGGTGTAAAGTATCAGTAAATTAAATGATTTTAGTGTATTTCCAATAAAAAACTCGAAAACTAAGTACGGAATTAGTATAAAACCTATGCCAACGCAAGGAAGTGTGTCAAAAAGAGATACAAACAAAGCAAATTTTAATGAATTTTCAATTCCGATGAGCAAAAAACCAACGGTCAGTAACGCGGTGTTAATTGTAAAAATTACAAATGAGGAGAATATGAGGGTATTTAGGGTACTAAAAAAGCTGTTTTTTATTTGAATTACGATAGCAAAACGAGGGTTTGACAGTAGTTTTTGAAAAAAATCGTACTCTATTAGAAAAAATATGCTTGAAAGTATTACTAGAACTAAATTTAAAAATATATTCGGTAGAGTTTTTACTATATTTGATAGGATTTTAGCGATAAATAATGAAAAATTCGCACATAAACTTGCTATTTGCGAAGAAAAAAACTCTAATGCGTGTAAAAAATAGCTTTTGAAGGTAGGATTTATAAAAAAGTAGGAGAATTGAGACTGCCATTTAGCGAAGTCATAATTTGAAAAATTTTGATATGTTGGAGATAACTTAAAATATAGTTCTTTAATGTCAAAGGTAAGATTTGTTAAAAATACAGTGAAAAAAGTAAAAATTATAGCATAAAAAGTGCAAATGGATATGATATTAGCTGTAAATACTCCTAAATTTAGAGATTTTTGCAAAAAAGTAGATACAGTTCGTAAAATAATAGCGATAATTACACCTATACAAAGAGGTAGAATCTTTATAAAAATATATTTCGAGAATACAAAAATTAAAAAACAAATCAGAAAATAGTATAAACAATTTATGATAAAATCCTTTTTCATAACTTCACCTCAATAATTTATATGAAAATTTTGTATTTTTTATTGATAAATTTTACTTTGTATGATAAAATAATAATATCTATATGAAGGAGAAATACACTATGTTATATCAATCAGGTGAAGACTACTTAGAAACTATTTTGCTTTTGCAAAATGAAAAAGGCTATGTTCGTTCTATTGACATCGCAACGAAATTAGGGTTTAGTAAGCCAAGTATTTCTCGTGCAATGAGCAATCTTAAAAAAGAAGAATACATCGAAATGGATGTAAAAGGATACATAACTTTCACAGAAAAAGGCTTAGCTATGGCCTCTAAAATTTATAACAGACATAAAATTATAACCGAATTTTTAATGGTTACGCTTGATGTTTCCCATGAAATTGCAGAAGAAGATGCTTGTAAAATTGAGCATGTTATTAGCCACGAGGCTTTTATGAAAATGCAAGAATTTTTGAAAAATAAAAAACAATAAAAAAATTAAAAAACTTTTGAAAAAGCCATTGACAAAAAAGTCGATGGCTGTTATAATAAACACAGTTAGTTGAGGCTAACCAACGTTGCAAAACGTTAACCCTCTTTATAAATCGCTTTTAAGCACCGACTTTTTATAGTGGGTGCTTTTTAGTACCCTTTTTTCGGAAATACATATAATAAATGTATAGAAAAAAATAAGAGGAGGGCGTATGGGAAAAATTTTTATTGTGTGTAAATCTATAACGAGCGCACAAAAAATTATGAATATAGTTACAAAAAACGGTTTTTGGGCAAATATTTTACGCACACCAAGTGAAATTAGACTAAAAAGTTGTTCATATAGCGTTGTTTTTTACGAAAAAGACCTGCAAGGCATTATCAATACCTTAAAAAGCAGAAATTATCCGATTTTAAGCCTCTATATAAAAAACGATGGGTTTTATCAAAAAATGGAAGGTGATTTTGAATGATTTACTTTGATAATGCAGCTACTACATTAATAAAGCCTAAAAAGGTTTATGAACAAATGAATTTTTTGCTTAAAAATTGCGCAAATGCAGGTCGCTCTGGACATAAACCGAGTATGAAAAGCTCGGAAGTGATTTTCGATACACGTCAAAGTATATGCAAATTATTAAACTTCGACAAACCAGAAAATGTAATTTTTACGTATAATGCAACATATGCGCTTAATCTTGCAATAAAAAGTATGATTTATGAAAAATGCAAGGTTTTAACGTCTAGTTTTGAGCATAATAGTACGATAAGACCACTTATGGCTATGGAGAATGTAGAAGTTGTGGTAGTTGAAAGTCCACTATATCAAAGTGAAGAATTTATAGAAAAATTTGAAAAAAGTATAACAGAAGATGTGAAATTTGCAGTAATTAATCACGTATCTAATGTTTTTGGATATATTTTACCTGTAAAACAGATTGATGAAATATGCTATAAAAATGGCATCAAATTAATACTAGATGCATCGCAGTCAGCTGGAATTTTGGATATAGATTTGCAAGAATTTAAAAGTTTAGTGGCAATCTGTATGCCGTCGCATAAAAGTTTGTATGGTGTTATGGGTGTTGGTATATTAGTGATGGTAGAGCAAGCTCAGAGAAGTGTTATAGAAGGTGGTACAGGTAGTTTATCTTACAGTATGTATCAGCCTGATTTTCTTCCAGATATGTTAGAGTCTGGCACGCCAAACGCACCAGCTATAGGCAGTTTGAAGTGTGGCATTGAATATGTAATGCAAAGTGAAAATATTACTAACAAATTGTTTAATCTTGCCAGATATATTGCATTAGAACTTGGAAAATGTTCGGATACGAAAGTTTTCTTTTGCGATGATATTAATGTGCAAAGCGGAGTTATTTCTTTCTATAATGAAATAATAGATAACGAAGAACTTTCTATGAGATTTGCTGATGTTTCAATTTGCACGCGAGCAGGATATCATTGTTCGCCTCTGGCACATAAATCTGCAAAAACAGATGGTACGGTGCGTATAAGTTTTAGTACGTTCAATAATTTTTATGAAGTTGAAAAATTTATAGATATTTATAGGAAAATTTTGAAAATATAAACGCAAATACCCCAAAAGTGTGAAATAAGTAAAAAATAAGTAAAAAATAAGTAAAAATAGCTGGTAATAGCACGGAAATATTGAATTAATCCACAATGTCCACAGCTTAATCCACAGATGTTGTGTATCTTGTGGAAGGGCAAAATCATATTTTATGTAACAAAAGTGTAAAAATATGCTCCTGAATTAAATTTAGGAGTTTTTTTACTTGAAAAATTTTCAAAAAAGGTATATTATAATAGTAATGGAAAAAGAGGTGAAACAATGATAAATATCGTGCTACACGAGCCAGAAATTCCACAAAACACAGGAAACATTGCAAGAACGTGTGCTGCAACTGGTGCAAACTTGCATTTAATAGAACCACTAGGGTTTGATATTTCTGAAAAATCGGTAAAGAGAGCCGGTTTAGACTATTGGAATTTGGTTAATATATTCGTATATAAAAATATCGAGGAATTTTTTGAAAAAAACGCAGGTGGAAATTTCTATTTCGGAACAACTAAAGCAAAAAAAACATATGCTGAAATGGAATATAAAGAGCCTACATATTTAATTTTCGGCAAAGAAACAAAAGGTCTTCCAGAAGATTTAATTGAACAGCACTTAGATACTTCAATTAGAATTCCTATGGTATCATCGGCGAGAAGCCTTAATTTGTCAAATGCTGTAGCGGTCGTATTGTACGAGGCGTTAAAGCAAAACGATTTTGAACTGTTGCAAACGCAAGGTTCACTTACAAAAGGAGATTAGAATGATAAAAATTGTTACTGATTCAGCAGGGGATATATCCAAGGAGAAAGTGCAGGCACACGACATTGAAATTTTGCCTGTACTCATTACGCACAAAGACAAAACTTTTCGCGAATTTTATGATATAACAACTCTTGAATATTACGATTTATTACTATCTAGCGAAGAAATCCCGAAAACATCACAGGTTTCTATTGAAGCTTTTATGCAATGCTTTAAAAAAGCAAAAGAAAATGGAATCAAACAACTACTATATATATCTATAAACGGTAACGGTAGTGGTACTTTCCAAACTGCAAATATAACTCGTGATATGTTCTATGAAGAATGTGGACGAGATATGCAAATTGAGATTTTAGACTCAGAAACATATTCATATATATATGGAGAAGTTGTTGTAAATTGTGCGATAAAAGTAAAAGAGGGTAAGACTTTTGAAGAAATTATCGAGTTTGCAAAAAAAGAAATTGCTTCATGCGAGGCATATCTTGGAGTTTTCGACTTGAAATATCTTAAAAAAAGCGGTAGAATTTCTGGTGGAGCGGCATTTGTTGGCGAGGCTTTAGGTCTTCGTCCGATATCTTATGTCGGAAAAGGTGAAGTTACTGTGTGCGAAAAAGTTCGTGGTGACCTTAATGTTTACAAAAAACTCGCATCTAAAGCTAAGGAAAACTGCACAAATCCAGAACAAAAAATTGGTTATATTGCACACGGAATTTGCGATGAAGAACATTTAGATTTTTTAGAAAATGAACTTTTGAATACTGTAGGATTTAAAAAAGTTGAGAGAGTTTTGCTTGGAGCGGCTATTACAACTAACGCAGGACCAAAATCGGTCGCTGTATTTTATCATAAATAACAAAAAATCAACTTGCATACGATGAAAAATTGCTCAATATACATATAATTATATTTTTTTATATATTTATCTTGAAAAAAAGTTACATAATGTGTATAATATAGTTAATTGATAAATTTTAAACAAACGGAGGCTATTATGACTTATAACAAAAAAAGCGTAGAAGACATTGACGTAAAAGGTAAAAAAATTATTGCACGTTGTGATTTCAACGTACCACAAGATGCCGATCTTAACATCACAGATGATAAAAGAATCACAGCATCTCTTCCAACAATTAAATATTTAATCGAACAAGGTGCAGCTGTTGTACTATGTTCACACTTAGGTCGTCCAAAAGGCGAAGCTAATCCAAAATATTCTTTAGCACCTGTTGCAAAAAGATTATCAGAACTTCTAGGACAAGAAGTAGCTCTAGCTGCTGACGTTATTGGCGAAGATGCTAAAGCAAAAGCTGCGGCACTAAAAGCAGGCGAAGTTATGTTACTTGAAAACGTTCGTTTCCACAAAGAAGAAGATGGCAAAGATGAAGTTGCTAAAGAAGCTTATGCAAAAGAACTTGCAGCTTTAGTTGGCGAAGATGGTATCTATGTAAACGATGCTTTCGGTACTGCTCACCGTTCTCACGCATCTACTGCTGTATTATCTAAATTCTTACCAGCTGTTTGTGGTAAATTAATTCAAAAAGAACTTGAAATTATGGGTGGCGCTTTAGAAGCTCCAGTTCGTCCATTCGTTTCAATCTTAGGTGGCGCTAAAGTTTCAGACAAAATCGGCGTTATCACAAATCTTATAGAAAAATGTGACACAATCGTTATCGGTGGTGCTATGGCTTATACTTTCGCAAAAGCTGCTGGTGCTGAAATCGGTAAATCTCGTTGTGAAGAAGATAAATTAGATCTTGCAAAATCAATCGTAGAAAAAGCTCAAGCTAAAGGCGTTAAATTATTACTTCCTGTAGACTCTGCTTGTGCTGCTGACTTTGCAGACGTTGCTCCTACAATGTGCGAAACTAATGCAATCCCAGCAGAATTAATGGGCCTTGATATCGGACCAAAAGCTATTGCTGAATACTGTCAAGCTGTTGCAGATGCTGGTACTGTTGTATGGAACGGACCTATGGGCGTTTTCGAATTCGAAAACTACGCTGCAGGTACAAAATCAGTTGCTGAAGCTATCGCAAACTCAAATGCTATTTCAATCATCGGTGGTGGTGACTCTGCTGCAGCTGTTGAAATCTTAGGTTTTGCTGATAAAATGACTCACATCTCAACTGGTGGTGGTGCATCTTTAGAATTCTTAGAAGGCTTAGAACTTCCAGGTATTGCTTGTCTACTTGACAAATAAGTAAAAAGTGTTAAAAATAAGTAAAAAAGGTTGAAATATGCCTTTGAAAATGTTATAATATATAAAGATTTATAGATAATCTTGATGATAAAGGATGAAAATTATGAATACTAGATACCGCAAAACTATTATTGCCGGAAACTGGAAAATGAATAAAACTCCTGCTGAGGCAAAATTATTAATCGAAGAATTAAAAGTAACAGTTGGCAAAGTGAAATTTTGCGATGTTGTTTTATGTGTACCTTTTGTTGACATCCATGCAGCTGTTAAAGCAACTCGTGGAACAAAAATAGCTGTAGCTGCTCAAAATATGCATTTTGCAGAATCTGGAGCATATACTGGTGAAATTTCTGCAAAAATGTTAAAAGAAATTGGCGTTAAGTACGTTGTTTTAGGACATTCAGAACGTCGTCAATACTTTGGGGAAACAGATAAAACTGTAAATCTTAAAACATTAGCCGCTTTAGAAGCTGGGCTTAAACCAATCGTTTGTATCGGTGAATCTTTAGAAGAAAGAGAACAAGGCATCGTTTTTGAAACAATTCGTCGCCAAGTTAAAATCGCTCTTTTAGGAGTTACTGAAGCACAAGTTAAAAAAGTAGTTGTAGCTTACGAACCAATCTGGGCAATCGGTACTGGTGTTACTGCAACATCAGAACAAGCACAGGAAGTTTGTGCTGCTGTTCGTGAAGTTTTACGTGAACTTTATGGCGCAAGAACTGCTCGTGCAATCACTATTCAATATGGTGGTTCTATGAACGCTAAAAATGCTGTTGAATTATTAGGTAAAGCTGATATCGATGGCGGACTTATCGGTGGTGCATCACTTAAATGTGAAGATTTCACTGCTGTAATCAACGGAGCTAATCAATAAAAATAAGAAACCAAAGGAGATAATATGAAAAATCCTTTAGCTTTAATTATCCTTGATGGATACGGAGAAGCGGCTGATACTGACAGAAATGCCGTATCAAAAGCGAACACTCCAAACCTTGATAAAATACGCGCAGAACACAGTGTTTGTACATTGAAATGTTCTGGTTTAGACGTTGGTCTTCCAGATGGTCAAATGGGCAACTCTGAAGTTGGACATACAAATATCGGCGCTGGTCGTATAGTATATCAAGAACTTACTAGAATTACAAAAGGTATTAAAGATGGCGATTTCTTTGAAAATGCCGATCTTTTATCTGCAGTAAATCACGCTAAAAACAACGACACAGCACTTCACATTTTTGGATTACTTTCAAATGGTGGTGTGCATAGTCATACTGAACATCTATTTGCATTGTTAGAACTTGCAAAAAGAAATGGTCTTACAAAAGTTTATCTTCACGGATTTATGGACGGACGTGACACTCCTCCAGCATCTGGTATCGACTTCGTAAAAGAAACTGAAGCAAAAATCGCTGAAATCGGCGTTGGTGCGATAGCGACTCTTTCGGGTAGATACTATGCAATGGATCGTGATGCAAGATGGGACAGAGTTGAAAAAGCTTACAACGCTTTAGTTTTAGGACAAGGCGAAAAAGGCGATAGCGCTGTTTCTGTTATGGAACAAAGCTATGCAAACGGTCTTACTGATGAATTTATTTTACCAACTATCATTTGCGAAGATGGTATTATAAACTCAAACGATGCTGTTATTTTTGCAAACTTTAGACCAGATAGAGCGAGAGAAATTACTCGTACTTTAGTAGATCCTAACTTTGATGGTTTCCAAAGACAAAAAACTGTAGAGCTTAAATATGTGTGTTTCACTCAATATGATGCATCTATGCCAAATGTTTCTGTTGCTTTTAAACCACAATCTCTTGCAAATACTTTCGGCGAATATATCTCTGATTTAGGCTTAACTCAACTTAGAATTGCCGAAACAGAAAAATATGCTCACGTTACTTTCTTCTTCAACGGTGGTGTTGAAAAAGTATACCCAGGTGAAGAAAGAGCACTTATTAAATCTCCAGACGTTGCAACTTATGATTTACAACCAGAAATGAGCGCTGCTGAACTTACTGATAAAGTAATCGAAAACATCGAAAGCGGCAAATTCGACGTTATAATCTTAAACTATGCAAACTGCGATATGGTAGGTCATACTGGTAATTTTGATGCGGCTGTAAAAGCTGTTGAAGCAGTTGACACACAAGTTGGACGTGTTATAGAATCTTTAAATGCACACTGTGGTACAGCTTTAATCACTGCCGACCATGGTAATGCAGACCAAATGTTCGAAGCAGATGGTGTTTCTCCATTTACAGCACATACAACAAACCCTGTAAGCTTAATGCTTGTTGGTTCAAGTGCAAAACTTGAAGACGGTAGCCTTTGTGATATCGCCCCAACTATGCTTGAACTTTTAGGTCTTGCACAACCTGCTGAAATGACAGGAAAATCGCTTATTAAGTAAAAATTTAGGGTTTAGACCCAAATTAAAGTTTATAAATATTATTTATCTTAAAGGAGAAAATTATGAAAACTTATATCGAAATCGTTGACGTAATCGGTCGCGAAATTATGGACTCTCGTGGTAACCCAACTGTAGAAGTTGAAGTTACTGTTGAATCTGACAACGGAATGTACATCGGCCGTGCTGCTGTTCCTTCTGGTGCTTCTACTGGTATCTTCGAAGCTTGCGAATTACGTGACGAAGACAAATCTCGTTACATGGGCAAAGGCGTACTTAAAGCTGTTGACGCTGTTAACACTAAAATCGCTGAAGAATTAATCGGTATGAACGCTTTAGATCAAGTTGCTATCGACAAAGCTATGATCGCTTTAGACGGTACTCCAAACAAATCAAACTTAGGTGCTAATGCTATCCTTGGTGCTTCTATGGCTGCTGCTCGTGCTGCATCTGAAGCTCTTGGTATCCCATTCTACGCATACATTGGTGGTTTCAACGCTAAAACTCTTCCAACTCCAATGATGAACATCTTAAACGGTGGTGCTCACGCAACTAACAACGTTGATATCCAAGAATTTATGATTATGCCAGTTTCTGCTCCATCTTTCCGTGAAGCATTAAGAATGTGTGCTGAAGTATTCCACACACTTAAAAAAGTTCTTAAAGAAAACGGCACTCCTGCTGCTGGTGTAGGTGACGAAGGCGGTTACGCTCCAAACCTTAAAAAAGACGAAGACGCTTTAAAAGTTATCGTTGCTGCTATCGAAGCTGCTGGTTTCGTACCAGGCGTTGACTTCAAAATCGCTATGGACGCTGCTGTATCTGAATGGTACGTTGCAGAAGAAGGCGTTTACAAATTACCAAAAGCTGGTAAAACTATGACTCGTAAACAAATGGTTAACATGTGGAAATCATTTGCTGACAAATACCCAATCATCTCTATGGAAGACTGTATGGGCGAAGACGACTGGGAAGGCTGGGATATGCTTACTAAAGCTCTTGGCGATAAAGTACAACTTGTTGGTGATGACTTATTCGTAACTAACGTTGAACGTTTAGAAAAAGGTATCAAATTAGGCGTTGCAAACTCAATCCTAATCAAAGTTAACCAAATCGGTACTTTAACTGAAACTTTAGACGCTATCACAATGGCTAACCGTGCAGGTTACACTGCAGTTGTATCTCACCGTTCTGGTGAAACAGAAGACACTACTATTGCTGACATCGCTGTTGCTTTAAACGCTGGTCAAATCAAAACTGGTGCTCCTTCTCGTACAGACCGTGTTGCTAAATACAACCAATTATTAAGAATCGAAGAAGAACTAGGCGAAGTTGCTCAATACTTAGGTAACGACTCTTTCTTCAACGTAAACAAATAATTTAATTTATTAAATTTTAAGCCGATGGATTATTTTCCGTCGGCTTTTTTGTGTTGTGTGGGACGGATAATCGTTTAACGTATTTTGTGCAGATTTTTTTGACGGTGGTAGCAAGCCTCCTCCCTACGCTGAGAATTGTTTGTGTTTTACTGTAATAAAAGGCAAAATGAACAAAAATAGAGTGTGTAATTTACACAAATAGTAGAGCTTTTTTGCATTGATTGACAAGGGATATTTTTTCTTGTATACTAGATTTAACAAGAAAAAATGGGGGAAATAAAATGGAAAATTGTATCTACTGTACAAAAAAAGAAATACGCGAAAGTTTAATGTTTAAAGTTTGTGATTTACCTTATAGTGAAGTGTTTTTGATGTGTGACCAGTGGCACCCAGGACGTTGTGTTGTAACATATTCTGGTGGACACGTTACTGAGTATTTTCATTTAACACCAGAACAAAATGCAGGTTATTTTGCAGATGTTACTAAAGTAGCAAAAGCAATTGATGAAATTTATGCACCAGACAGAATTAATATTTTAAGCCATGGTGACAATATGAAACATCTTCATATGCACCTTTGTCCAAAAAGAAAAGACCAAGAAAGTTGGAGAAAAAGCTTTTTCGGATTATTCCCAGAGGCATTCTTAACTGATGAAGAGTATGCATCAGCAGTAGCAGCATTAAAAGCTAAATTAATTGAAGAATAAACATAATATCGATTGGAGAATTTGTAATGGAAAATTGTATTTATTGCACAAATATTGAAAAACGCGATAGTTTAATGATTAAAGTTTGCGAACTACCTTACAGTGAAATCTTTTTCTTAAAAGACCAATGTCACGCTGGACGTTGTGTTGTATGCTTTAAAGGGCATAAAAAAGAATATTTTGAATTAACTCCAGAAGAAAATGCAGGTTACTTTGCTGAAGTTGCAAAAGTTGCAAAAGCGTTATACACAATTTACAGCCCTGACAAAATAAATTATTTAACTATGGGTGATGAAATGCCTCATATACATATTCATTTAGTGCCTAAATATAGAACACTTCCAAGCTGGAATGCTGCATTGAATTTATGTGAAAAAGCGTTTTTAACTGATGAAGAAAACGCACAAGCTGTTGCAAAAATTAAAGCAGAAATCGAAAAATAATTATGAAAACTCTACCTGTTAAAAAGGGTAGAGTTTTTTTCTGAATAATAATTTTAAATTTACTATTGACAAATGCTCAAAAATATGTTTTAATCTAATAAAGTAATAAAATATAAACCGCTGATGTGGGGATAAAAATAGTTGTGCATACACAGAGAGTTTGGCATTTGCTGAGAGCCAAGTTAAACGCAGATTATTAAATGGGCCACTGAGGGCATAGTCAAAGGCGAAAGCCGAGTACTCTATGACGTGAAATGCATACGTTAGTTGCAAGAAGTTTGTTAGAACTTTGTAAAAGTGCGTAAGTTTACTTACGAATCAAGGTGGTACCACGGAATATATATCCGTCCTTGGCGATGATTTTCATCGTCAAGGGCGTTTTTTTTATTTTTAGGAGGAAATATATGATTACGAAAACTTTAGAACAAGTAAAAGAGCTAAGTCGAGGCTACAAAAGAGTACCTTTAACGCTAGAACTTTTCTCAGACACGTTAACACCAATTATGGTTATTAAACGATTAAAAAAAATAAGTAGACACGTTTTTATGCTAGAAAGTGCCGAAAATAATAAAAAATGGGGCAGATACACATTTTTAGGGTTTGATCCATCGCTTGAGCTTACTTGTCAAAATGGTGAACTTACTATAAATAGTGCAACAACAATTACGAGCAAGGTAACTCACCCAGCCGATACAATTCGTCAGATAATAGAAGAAAACCGTGCGCCAATTTTACCCGATATGCCTTCGTTTTGTGGTGGTTTAGTAGGATTTTTCTCGTATGAATATATAAAATATAGCGAACCTACGCTAAAACTTGATGCAAAAGACGAAGAAAGCTTTAAAGATGTTGATTTAATGCTTTTCGACAAAGTTATCGCTTTTGACAATTACCGTCAAAAAGTAGTGCTTATCGTGAATATTAAAACCGATGACATTGAAACTGCGTATAATAAAGGCAAAATGGAGCTTGAAAATATAAAAAATCTAATAACTAACGGAGAAATGATAGAAAATCAACCACTAACGCTTAAAAGTGATATAAAACAGCTGTTTAATAAAGACCAATTTTGCGATATGGTGGCAAAAGCGAAAGATTATATTTATGAGGGCGATATTTTCCAAGTAGTGCTTTCAAACCGTCTTGAGGCTGAAATCGAAGGTAGCTTGCTTGATACATATCGAGTACTTAGAACGTCAAACCCATCGCCATATATGTTCTATTTCTCAAGCGACGACGTAGAAATCGCCGGTGCATCGCCAGAAACACTCGTGAAACTTGAAAACACCACGCTACATACGTTCCCATTAGCCGGAACAAAACCTCGTGGAGCGACCGATGAGGAAGATTTAGCCTACGAACGTGAACTTTTATCGGACGAAAAAGAAATCGCAGAGCATAATATGTTGGTTGATTTAGGCAGAAATGATATTGGTAGAATTAGCAAAATCGGAACGGTAGAAGTTGAAAAATATATGCAAATTGAGAGATATTCTCACGTTATGCACATCGGTTCTACCGTTACAGGGCAAATTTTAGATGAAAAAGATGCACTTGATGCCGTTGATGCTATACTACCTGCTGGAACGCTTTCAGGAGCACCTAAAATTCGTGCTTGCGAAATTATAAATGAGCTTGAAGACAACAAACGTGGCATATATGGTGGCGCTATTGGATATATTGATTTTAGTGGGAATTTAGATACTTGTATCGCAATTCGTCTTGCTTTTACAAAAAACGGTAAAGTTTTCGTGCGTTCTGGTGCTGGAATTGTCGCAGATAGCGTTGCAGAGTCAGAATATCAAGAATGTATCAACAAGGCACAAGCAGTAGTTTCGGCATTAAAATTAGCCGAAGGAGGTATAAAATGATTTTACTTATAGATAATTACGACAGTTTTTCTTACAACGTATATCAACTTATTGGCTCGTTTAGACCAGATATAAAAGTTGTGCGAAATGATGAAATGACAGTCGATGAAATAGCACAAGAAAATTTTGATGCAATATTTTTATCACCAGGACCAAAACACCCAAAAGATGCTGGTGTATGCATAGAAGTTGTGCAAAAGTTGGGTGGAAAAGTTCAAATTTTCGGAATTTGCTTAGGACATCAAGCGATTTGCGAGGCTTACGGTGGCGTGGTTTCATATGCAAGTAAACTAATGCACGGAAAAACGTCAAAAGCGACGCTAGATAATTCGGCTAAAATCTTCGCTAATATGGACAGTACTATGACGGTAGCACGTTATCATTCGCTGTCAGCAATGCGAGATGAAATGCCAGATTGCTTGCAAATTATAGCTGAAAGTGATGATGGCGACATTATGGCGATAAAACACAAAGAATATGAGGTTTATGGAGTACAATTTCATCCTGAAAGCGTACTTACACCTGAAGGACACAAGATAGTAAAAAACTTTTTGGAGGGAATTTAAATGATTAAAGAGGCTATTATAAAGCTAAGTCAAAAGCAAAATTTAAGTTTTGACGTTGCAAAAGAAGTTATGAATGAAATTATGAGTGGTATGGCGAGTGACATTCAAATCAGCTCGTATCTTACAGCTCTTGCGATAAAAGGTGAAACTATAGACGAAATTACAGCCTCTGCAGCTGGTATGCGTGAACACTGCGTAAAACTTTTGCACGATATGGAAGTTCTAGAAATCGTAGGAACTGGTGGAGACCATTCAAATTCGTTTAATATTTCTACAACTTCGGCGCTAGTTATCGCAGCTGGTGGCGTTCCAATTGCAAAACATGGCAACCGTGCAGCGTCTAGTAAATGTGGTTCGGCAGATGTACTTGAGGCGCTTGGAGTAAATATTACAATTTCGCAAGCAAAGAGCGCAAAACTGCTAAATGACATCGGAATTTGCTTTTTATTTGCTCAAAAATACCATTTAGCAATGAAATATGTTGCAAATGTACGTCGTGAGCTTGGAATTAGAACGGTTTTCAATATTTTAGGTCCACTATCAAATCCAGCTGGTGCAAATATGCAAGTTATGGGAGTGTATGACGAGGCACTTGTAGAACCACTTGCAAAAGTACTTTGTAATTTGGGTGTGCATAACGCGATGGTCGTTTACGGTCAAGATAAATTGGACGAAATTTCTGTTTGCGATAAAACTACCGTGTGCGAAATAGTGAACGGTTACTACAGAACATACGAAATTTGTCCAGAAGATTTTGGCTTTGAGCGTGCAGATAAAAGCGAGCTTGTCGGTGGAAATCCAGAGGAAAATGCACAAATTACGTTTAGTATTTTAAAAGGTGAACAAGGTGCAAGAAGAAACGCAGTTTGCTTAAATGCAGGCGCTGGACTTTTTGTTGCAAAAAAAGCATCATCACTTGTTGAAGGTGTAAAACTTGCTGAAAAGCTTATTGATGACGGTTTAGCGTTAGAAAAACTAGAGCAATTTGTAAAATTTTCGAACGAGGAGTAAAAAATATGGCCTTATTTAATGAGAACGGAGATGCAATAAACGAAAAACGTAACGTGTTAGATGAGATTGCACAAAAAACTATCGTTAGAATTAATGAAAAAAAGTCAAAATTACCTCTTGACAAAATCAAAGAAATAGCTGAAAATCTAAGTATAGATACAAGTTTTCCTTTTGAGAAAGCACTCAAGTGTCATGATATGGCATTTATTTGCGAGGTTAAAAAAGCGTCACCGTCGAAAGGTCTTATCGCACCAGATTTTCCGTATGTAGAAATTGCAAAGGACTACGAAAATGCAGGAGCATCAGCGATTTCTTGCCTTACAGAGCCATTTTATTTCCAAGGTGATGATGAATATTTACGTGAAATTGTTGCAAATGTTAAAATTCCAGTACTTCGAAAAGATTTTACGGTTGACGAATATATGATTTACGAGGCGAAAATTCTCGGAGCATCAGCCGTACTTCTTATTTGTGCGATTTTGGATGATAATCAGCTTGAGAGTTACTTTAAAATCGCTGAAAGTTTAGGCTTATCGTGTGTAGTTGAGGCTCATACCGAGGAAGAAGTACTTCGTGCAGTAAAAATCGGTGCTAGAATTATCGGTGTAAACAATCGCAATCTCAAAAATTTCCACGTAGACTTAAATCACAGTATAAATCTTCGTACGCTTGTATCTAACGACGTAATTTTTGTGTCAGAAAGTGGAATAAAAACGCAACAAGATATACAAACCTTACGTCTAAATAATGTAAACGCAGTGTTAATCGGCGAAACTTTGATGAGAGCCGATAATAAGAAAGAGATTTTAGACGATTTAAAGGGGTAAATATGGCAAAAGTTAAAATATGTGGACTTAAAAGATATGAAGATATTGATATGGCAAACGAGCTAAGACCAGATTATGTTGGTTTCGTTTTTGCAAAAGGTAGCAAACGTGCTGTCGATTATTTTTACGCACAAGAGCTTAAAAGTGTGCTTGATGAGAGAATTTCAGCTGTCGGTGTGTTTGTAAATAACGATATCGGTGAAATCGTACATCTTTTAAATAAAAAAGTCATCGACATCGCCCAACTTCATGGTGATGAAACAGAAGGTGACATCATACATATAAAAAAAATAACCAAAAAGCCAGTAATTAAGGCTGTTTCGGTTAAAACGATAGATGATATTTTAAAATATAAAGATAGTAACGCTGATTTTCTACTTTTCGACAACGGACGAGGTGGAACAGGCGAGACATTTAATTGGTCTGCACTTGACAGACTAAAAGACTTTAAAAAACCATTTTTCTTCGCAGGTGGACTGAACGCATCAAACATTAAAAAGGCGATTGAATATCAACCTTTTGCAGTTGACGTGTCTGGTGGCGTTGAAATCGACGGATTTAAGGACTTTGACAAGGTGAAGGAGTTTATAGACTTAGTTAGGAGATAACAGATGAGCAAAGGAAGATTTGGTGTTCACGGTGGGCAATATATGCCAGAAACGCTGATGAATGCAGTAATCGAGCTTGAAAAAGCATACGATTTTTATAAAAATGACCCTGAATTTCAGGCTGAACTTACAGAATTATTAGAAGAATACGCAAACCGTCCTTCGAGATTATACTATGCAAAACGTATGACGGAGGACTTAGGTGGTGCGAAAATATATTTAAAACGTGAAGATTTAAACCACACTGGTGCACATAAAATCAACAACGTGCTGGGTCAAGTGTTGCTTGCGAAAAAAATGGGTAAAACTAGAATTATCGCAGAAACTGGTGCTGGTCAACACGGTGTTGCAACGGCTACAGCGGCGGCTCTTATGGGTCTTGAGTGCGAAATTTTTATGGGTAAGGAAGATACCGAGCGTCAAGCTCTAAATGTGTATCGTATGCGCCTTTTAGGCTCAAAAGTAAACGAAGTTACCGAGGGTACTGCAACGCTTAAAGATGCAGTTTCAGCGACTATGCGTGAGTGGACAAATCGAGTTTCTGACACACATTACGTGCTAGGTTCTTGCATGGGACCATATCCGTTTCCAACTATCGTGCGTGATTTCCAAGCTATAATTTCAAAGGAAATCAAAGAGCAAATGCTTGAAAAAGAGGGTAGACTTCCTGATGCAGTACTTGCGTGCGTTGGTGGTGGCTCAAATGCTATCGGTGCGTTTTTTAATTTCATTGAGGACGAAAGCGTTCGTTTAATTGGTTGTGAAGCAGCTGGACGTGGTATTGATACAGCCGACACAGCGGCTACAATTGCTACTGGTACGCTTGGGATTTTCCACGGTATGAAATCGTATTTCTGCCAAGACGAGTACGGTCAAATTGCACCTGTTTACTCAATTTCAGCAGGTCTTGATTATCCTGGTATCGGTCCAGAACACGCTCATTTACACGATATAGGTCGTGCAGAATATGTTGCAATCACCGATGAACAAGCAGTTTGTGCGTTTGAATACCTGTCAAAAATCGAGGGTATAATTCCTGCAATCGAGAGCGCTCATGCTATTGCACACGCTATGGAAATTGCAAAAACCATGTCTAAGGATCAAATTATCGTAATAAATGTATCAGGCAGAGGCGACAAAGATTGTGTGGCAATGGCGAGATACAGAGGGGAGGATATCAGTGAGTAATATTAAAAAAGTATTCGAAAATGGCAAAGCTTTTATTGCATTTATAACGTGTGGTGACCCGAATTTGCAAACTACAGAGCAAATTATATACGAAATGGCACAAAATGGTGCTGATTTAATCGAACTTGGTATACCTTTTTCAGACCCAACAGCTGAAGGTCCAGTAATTCAATCTGCGAATGAACGTGCACTTAAAAATGGTGTTACAACCGATAAAATTTTCGATATGGTAGCACGTGTACGTCAAAAAACAGATATCCCGATGGTGTTTATGACTTATGCTAACGTAGTTTTCTCGTATGGCATAGAAAGATTTATGAAAAAATCAGCTGAACTCAAAATGGACGGTCTGATTTTACCAGATATTCCTTTTGAAGAAAAAGAGGAGTTTTCATCGGTTTGTCAGCAGTATGGACTTGATTATATTTCACTAATTGCACCGACTTCTAATGATAGAATTGCAATGATTGCAAGCGAGGCGAGTGGTTTTGTTTATTGCGTATCATCGCTTGGTGTAACTGGTATGAGGTCAGAAATTACTACCGATTTAGGTGCTATGGTGTCGCTTGTTAAAGCTCAAAAAGACGTACCTTGTGCGATAGGTTTTGGTATTTCAACACCAGAACAGGCGAAAAAAATGTCTGGGTTTGCAGATGGTGTAATTGTTGGTTCTGCAATAGTGAAAATTTGTGCTCAATATGGAGAGGACAGTCCGAAATATATCGGAGAATATGTTCGTGAAATGAAAAATAGTATCATATAAATAAGTGTATTAAATGATGTTGGAATTTTAAATACCTATTCTCAACACTTATTGCTAGTGCTACCTTTTTTCTCGGCAGTCGCTCGCCGCGTGGCTGATACTTTGGGACGTCCCAAAGTATCCAAAAGACGAAATCTTTTTGCGAAAAGATTTATCAAAATTTGGGGCGTGGTGTTTTTATTGGA
>JAWXUP010000084.1:0-9327 GCA_044426345.1 Clostridia bacterium
GATTTATTAAGCGGTGAAAAAAATCCGTTATAGTACGAACTACAACGGAAAAAGCGGTGTCGAGCGCCTCTCGACGGTTGGTGCGAGTAGTGGGACTTGAACCCACACGTCAAAAACACACGCCCCTCAAACGTGCCTGTCTGCCTATTCCAGCATACTCGCAAATATTACTTATACATTATATTATAAAAATACAAATTCGTCAAGGATTTAAAAGGAGATTTTAAATTGAAAATTACAAGAGAATCTGATTACGCCGTGCGAATTGTGTCGTATCTTGCCAAACAAGAAAAAATTATCGGTGCAAAACAAATCGCAGAAGATACCGACATCACTCAAAGGTTTGCACTGAAAATTCTTAGAAAATTGTGTATGGCAGATATTTTGCAGTCGTTTAAAGGGAATTTAGGCGGTTATAAATTAAAACGCTTGCCCGAAAATATCAATATGAAAGAAGTTATTGAGGCGATTGAAGGTGAAATAGCTATCAATGATTGCCTAGAAAATAACTACGAATGCTCCGGCTCAAACGCCTGCAACTGTGTTATGCGACAAGCCTTTGCAACTGCTAATGCTGCACTGGTAAAAGAACTTTCAAGTAAAACTTTTGACAAACTATAAAATCTACAGACAGGGGAGACCTTGTCTGTTTTTTTGCATAAAAGTTTCAGTATATATTTTTTTAGCTTGCACTTTTTTTGACAGTTTAAAAGACACAGCCTAAACTGTGTCTTTTATAATTATTCTTTTATAACTTCTTTTAGTGATGTTGCAAGACCTGCAAGTCCTTGTATTTCCGATGGTATAATAATTTTTGTCGCTTGACCATCTGCTGCTTGTGCAAATGCTTCTAATGCTTTTATACGTAAAACAGCTTCAGTTGGAGAAGATTCGTTAAGCAATTTTAAACTGTCTGCAAGCGCTTGTTGTACTGTCATTAATGCTTGCGCTTCACCTTCTGCTTCAGCGATTCTAGCTAATTTATGAGCCTCAGCACGTAATATAGTAGATTCTTTTTCACCTTCTGCTACAAGTACAGATGATGCTTTTTGTCCTTCTGCAACTAAGATAGATTCACGACGTTCACGTTCTGCTTTCATTTGTTTTTCCATCGCATCTTGAATTTCACGAGGTGGAATGATGTTTTTAAGCTCAACACGGTTAACTTTTATGCCCCAAGGATCTGTTGCTTCATCTAAGATAGCACGCATTTTTGTGTTGATTATATCACGAGAAGTAAGAGTTTGGTCAAGCTCTAAGTCGCCTATGATGTTACGAAGAGTTGTTGCAGTTAAATTTTCAATCGCAGAGATTGGATTTTCAACACCGTAAGTATAAAGTTTTGGATCTGTAATTTGGAAATATACAACAGTGTCGATTTGCATTGTAACATTATCTTTTGTGATAACAGGTTGAGGAGGGAAGTCGATAACTTGTTCCTTCATAGAGATTTTTTTAGAAATTCTTTCAAAAAACGGTATTTTAAGATGTAAACCCGTTTGCCAAGTAGTATGATATGCGCCTAAACGTTCGATAACGTAAGTTCTAGCCTGTGGAACTACTACGATATTCGATGAAATTGCTGATAGTATTATAACTAAAAGCACTAAAAATGGAACTGCAGTAAATAATAAATCCATAGATACCTCCTAAATTTCTTTTATAATAAGTTTTACACCCTGAATTGACAAAACTTCGATTCTTGTACCTTCAGTAAATGTTTTTTTATCATCAAAGCTTCTAGCTGACCAAAATTTTCCAGAAACTTTAACTTCACCAGTGTCAGATGTTACGTCGCTTGTAACTATGCCTGTTTTTCCGATAATCATATCGATATTTGTTTTTACATTTTCCTTGAACAGCATTTTTTTTGAAATAGGTTTTAAATAAAGTAGGAAAAAAGTTGTACCTGCAATGAAGAAAATTGATTGTACTACATAAGAATCAAAGAATAAAGCAGAAATCATAGCGATTAAAGAGCCGAAAGAAAACCAAATTGAGGTTAAGTCAAGCGTAAAACCTTCGATTATTGCGAAAAGCACGATAAAAATCAACCAAACCGTTAAATTCATAAAAATACACTCCTTTACTTGTTTGAAAAATCTCTAGCAATTTTTGCAGAGACCACGCACAATATACATCCGATTAAAAACTCAAAACTTGCAGTGAACTGTGGTACTATTATAATCATAGAACCAATCATTAACCCTAAAATGCCCATATAAGTTTGCTGAGGGTACTTTTTGAATAATATATCAATAATTTTTGCGCAAACTAAAATCCCAACGCCACAACCTAGTCCTACGGGAATCAAAATTAGTATGTTAAAATTTGAGATTGCTGTTAAAATCGAGCTATAAATACCTAGCAGTAATAATATAAACGAGCCAGAAATACCTGGAATAATCATAGCTCCAGCAGCGATAAATGATGCGAAAAATAGTTTTGCAAAGCTACCTGCTGAAAGCGTTGTAATTAAAGTAGAGCTATCATCAATATTTGAAAAATGCATAAATCCAAGAATTATTATCGCTACAGCCATACATAAATAACCACTTGTAGTTTTATTATACTCAGAAGCCTTTTTATTTATCATAGGAATTGAGCCTAAAATAAGTCCTAAAAAAACTAAGCTAGTAGCAGAGGCGAAATTTTCTAAGCAAAAATCAATAATTTTTGCAAAAAGTAAAATACCAATTCCACTACCTAATCCGAGAGGAATTAAAAATTTTAGCGAATTTTTAAAATCGGTTCGAAGGTTTGAAATACTAGAAATAATTTTGTCATATATATTTAATATAACAGCCATAGTGCCACCAGATACTCCGGGGATAATGTTTGCTACGCCGATAATCATACCATAAAAAAATGTTCTCACTTGTAACTCCTTAAATAAGATATCTTAATTATACAACAAATAAAAAATTCTTGCAACAGATTTTGTATGAATTATGTATGAACGAGTAAACTTAGAGCGAAATCATATAAAAAACACTTAGTAAATTATAAAACAATACTCATATTTAATAAAAAAACAAATATTTTCCATAAAAAAATGATTAAATGTGTAATATTTAATAATAAAACAGAAAGAGAAGAGGCGAAAGATAAATGAAAATATTAATAATTTGTATATAGTTTGTTCAAAGAAATAAAATAAATAATCAATATTTACGATTTGAAATTTAAATCTATATAAAAAAATAGATAAAAATATAAAAATCATAATTAATGGATAAAAAACAAGAAGTAAAGTATTTAAAAGTTTCCAAAGTGTAATATGTACATAAAAATGGGTGGTGCTTTTGGTGCAATTTGTACATATTGACTATATGATATTTAATTTGATATAATTATATAAGCTAAGGAGGGGGAATTATATAATGAAAATGAAACAAATAGAAAAAAGTCAGAACTCAAAATCAGATTTTTCTAAAAAATGGAAAAATTTTAAAAGAAAAAATGCAGATTTTGAACTATATTTAATGGTAGTGCCAATGATTATTTTGGTATTAATGTTTGCTTATAAACCACTTACTTCATTAATTATTGCATTTAAAGATTATAGTCCAAGAATTGGTGTAGCAGATAGTCCTTGGGTGGGGTTAGACCACTTTAAAGAATACGTTACAGGTGTAAACTTCGGAAGAACTGTTGGTAATACATTTATTATCAGTTTAAGTACATTGTTCCTAGGTTTCCCAATGCCGATTATGTTAGCATTACTTTTGAATGAACTTAAAAATGCAAAGTTCAGAAAATTCGTTCAAACTGTAAGTTATATACCAAACTTTATCTCTATGGTAATTGTTTGTAGTATGGTGGTTACATTCTTATCACCAACTACAGGTATAGTAAACTTAGTATTGAATAAATTCGGAATTTCATCAACTTATTATTTAGCTAGTAACACTTGGTTTGTTCCGGTATATTTAATGTTAAATATCTGGAAAACAACAGGTTATAGCTCTATCGTTTATTTAGCTGCATTAACTTCAATTCCAGATGACTTATATGAAGCCGCTAGAATTGATGGTGCGAATAGATGGAAACAAACTTGGCACGTAACACTTCCAGGTATTTTACCAACTATTATAGTAATGTTACTTGTAAACTTAGGTAGAATCTTAGAAGTTGGTTATGAAACTATTATCTTATTATATTCACCAGGCGTTTATGAAACAGCAGACGTTATCTCTACATATTCATATCGTGTTGGTATCTTAGAAGGTAGGTATGACTATGCAACGGCTATTGGTTTGTGTAACTCAGTAGTTTCGTTTATTATAGTTGTATTTGCTAATGTTATCAGTAAGAAAACTACAGAAACTAGTTTGTGGTAAAAATGAATTTTTAGGATAAGGTGAATTAAAATGAAGATAAAATCAACTCCAGGCGAAAAATTATTCGACTTATGTAACGTTATAGTGATGTTACTGATAGTTTTAATTACTTTATATCCGTTTTACTTTGTAATAATCTCATCTTTCAGTGATGGTTATGATATTATATTAGGTAATGTTTTGTTTTATCCAGTAGGATTTAATTTAAACGGTTATAGAGGTCTAGCAGAACTTAAAAACTTCGTATCTGGCTACGGAAATACAATTTTCTATGCTGTAATAGGTACTCTTACAAGCCTTGTTGTTATGACAATGGGTGCTTATGCGTTGTCAAGAGAAAGATTTAAATATCGTACGCAAATCGGCTTTTTCATATCATTTACATTGTGGTTTAAAGCTGGTATCGTTCCTATTTACTTAAACTTCCAATCTTTGGATTTACTAGACACAAGACTTGGTATCGTTATCGGTTTTGCTGTTAATGTATTCTATATTGTAGTTATGCGTTCGTTCTTTGAAGGTATTCCAAACGAACTTGAAGAAGCAGCACGTGTAGATGGTTTAAGCAATTTTGGTATATTCTTTAAAATTATGTTACCACTTGCAAAACCAATGCTTGCAACAATCGGTTTATACTGCGTAGTTGACCGTTGGAATGCATATTTCTGGTCAATGTTACTTGTAACTTCATCATCAAAAATGCCATTACAAGTTATTCTAAAAGCATTAATTTTAGATACTCGAACCAGTGCGGCGATGTCTATGGGTGCAAACCAAAGTTCATCGCAGGATACTATGATATATTCTGTTATCGTAGTTTCAATTTTACCAATGCTTATAGCATACCCATTCGCACAAAGATTCTTCGAAAAAGGCTTAACAGTAGGTGCTGTTAAAGGTTAATTTTGTATAAACTTGCATAAATTAAAATGCATTTTATAAATAAGGCGAAAGCCAAAGATTTTTAGAGCAAATTTAATAAGGGTATGGTTTGTTCTGTGAAATCTAATTTTAAAAAAGGGATAAGAAAGGCGGAAACAAAAAATGAGACTTAAAAAAATAATTGCAACTTTATTGCTTGCAAGTATGACTTTGTCGATGGTAGCTTGTAGTAGCTCTGATTCATCTACTTCTACAACAGATACATCTTCATCGTCTTCATCATCTTCTTCTGATTCATCTGCAGCTACAACTGAGGCAGTAGTAGTTACAACAGAAAAAGGCGATGGCGAATATGCTTGTTCAGACACTCCAATCGAATTAGACACATTTGCAATTTTCCAAGAAACTTATGTATTACAAACTGATCAACCAATCGTACAAGAAATTGCTGCTTTCACTAACGTTCAAATGATAGGTGCAGCTTCTGAATATACTTCTAGTAGTGCGGAAGCATTCAACTTATTAATGACAAAAGTAGAATTACCTGATATGATCGGTGGTAACTACCTTGATATCGCTAAATACGGCGCTGAAGGTGCTTTCATTCCTCTAAATGATTTATTAGAAGAATATGCTCCTGACATTATGGCTATTTTTGAAAAATATCCAGAAGTTCAAGCTGCTATGACAAGTGAAGACGGCAACATCTATGCTGTTCCATTTGTATATTCTGATACACTAGCTCAAGTATGGTATATCCGTCAAGACTGGTTAGATTTACTAGGCTTAGATATGCCAACAACTGTTGACGAATACGAAGCTGTTTTAACTGCTTTTGTAAACGAAGACCCTAATGGTAATGGCGTTAAAGATGAAATCGGTTTCTTTATGAGACAAAACAACTACGATCATAACCTAATTCCTCTAATGTCTTTATGGGGCATTCAAGACCAATGGTATGTAAATGCTGATGGTGAAGTTGCTATCGGTTCTTATTCACAAGAATTTAAAGCAGCTATGGAAGGTATCAGTGACTGGTATGCTAAAGGCTTAATCGATCCTGAAATCTTCATCGCTGATAACTATGTTCGTGACCAATTCTTTGCAGCTGATACAGGTGGTTCTACACATGACTGGATCCCTTCAACTTCTGGTTACAACGATTCAATCACTGAATATGTAGAAGACTTCTTCATTAGTGCTATGTTACCACCAGCTGATACAAATGGCGACGTTTGGGAACCATTAACTCGTGGTCGTATCACTGGTAATGCATGGGGTATCTCTTGCGATAACGAATATCCAGTTGAATCAATCAAACTTATGAACTTCTTATTCACAGATAAAGGTCGTGACATCGTAACTTACGGTATTGAAGGCGAAACTTTCACATATAACGATGCTGGCGAACCAATCTACACTGATGACGTTCTAAATTCAGATCAAGCTGTTAATACACTTATCAACTCTATGGGTGGTGGTAACCAATGTGTTGCTTACCTTCACGATGCATCTTACGAAGCACAAATGATGTCTGCAAGTGGTGCAGATGACTTAGATATGTACTTAGAAGCTGACGTTGTTGATAATTTATATCCACTTATTCCTACACTTTCATTCACAAGTGACGAAACTGAAATTCTTACTTCTACTTGGGTTGCATGTCGTAGCTATATGTGTGAAAAAATCGAAGCTTGGACTTATGATGGTAGCTTAATCGAAAAAGAATTTGACACTTATATAGAAACACTTCAAAAAATGGGTATGGACGATGTAGTTCAAGTTTACAACGATGCATACGCAAGAATGATGGGTTAATAGTTAAATTCAATAATACCCTTAAATAAATAGCATAGCGACGACATTTCGGTGTCGTCGCTATTTTTGTGGTTAAATTAACTAAAAAATGGTTTATATTTTCTACACACTTTTGGTTTAGTTTATGATATAATGAGATAAAGGTTAAACAAAAAGGAGATTTAAGATGAACGGAAAAATTAAATTAGAAACTCGTGCTGATGTAGCCAGAACACTTCTTGACGTAATTCGTCCTCTAAAAGAACATTATTCTGAAAGTAAATCTTGGCTTAACATTGGTAATGTAGGTGTACACTACGGTGAAAAAACTGCAAGAATGGAAAGTTTTGCAAGAATAATTTGGGGACTTGGACCTCTTTTTGCTGGTATGGACACTCTTCCGGAAGATATTCAAGAAGAAGCAAAAGAATGGTTAGAAACATATAAAACTGGTATGATTAACGGTTCAGACCCTGAAAATCACGAGTACTGGGGTACATCTTATGATTTCGATCAAAAAATCGTTGAAATGGCAGCATTAGTTACAGCTATTTCTATGGCACCAGACAAACTTTGGCATCCACTTACAGATAAACAAAAAGAAAATTTATATAATTTCTTCAATCAAGCAAACCAATATGAAATGCACCCTAATAACTGGAGATATTTCAGAATTTTAATCAATATGACTTTCAGACATTTAGGTCTGCCATACAATCAAGAAAGACTTACTTCTGATAGAGAACTTATCGAAGGTTGTTACGTAGGCGATGGTTGGTATTACGATGGACACCCAGGTCAAGTTGACTACTATATTCCATTTGCAATGCAATTTTATGCGTTAATTTTCGCTCAAACATCAAAAGATGTTGAACCTGAATACGCTAAAACTTTAAAAGACCGTGCATCTGAATTTTCACACGATATCGTTTACTGGTTTGCAAATAACGGTAATGAAATGCCATATGGTAGAAGTCTTACTTATAGATTTGCACATTCATCTTTCTTTGGTGCTATGGCTTATGCTGGCGTTGAAGGTGTTGGATATGGAGTTATGAAAAACTTAACTCTACGCAATCTTGAAAACTGGCTTGCACGTCCAATATTCGATAACGGCGGTGTTTTAACTGTAGGTTATCACTATCCTAATATCTTTATGACTGAAAGATATAACGCAGCGGGATCACCTTACTGGGCATTCAAAGCGTTTATCATACTAGCTTTAGGCGATGACCACCCATACTGGACAGCAGAACCAGAATTGTTTGATTATGAACCACAAAAAGAACTTCCACATTCATATATGTTAATCACACACGAAGATGACCACTTATTATCTTACGTTTCAGGTCAATTCGCTCCAAAACCTCAAGGTTACAACGATCAAAAATACTGCAAATTTGTATATTCAAATCAATTTGGATTTAGTATTGCACGTGGTACAAACCTACTAACTGGTTGTTTTGATAGTAGTTTGGTTGCTACATATTCAGATGAAGAAAACTACAGAATGCGTTCTGGCGCTGTGGATAAATTTGAAACTTCTGCAATTAGTGTAAAAACAAATTACAAATTATTGCGTGATGTATCGGTTAAATCTGTAATAATTCCATGTGGTGCATGGCACGTTCGTGTACACGAAATTGACACAAAACAAGAAATTAACATCGCAGATTGTGGATTTATGATTGAAGCTGAACCATTTGGAACAGTTATTCACGGTAACGCATCTGGCAAATTAAATCCAGCAGTAAACTTTAAAACTACAGAAAACGGTGCGTATGCAGTATTCCCTTGGGGCATATCTGGTATTGAAACATATACAGGTTGCGAAGCTTTCGTAAACGAATGTTTCCCTAATACAAATCTTTTCTACAATACAGGTGTATTACCAACAACAACAAAATGTCTAGCTCCAGGTAAACATATTGTAATCACTAGCGTTTTTGGTGATAGAACTGAAAAAGCAGAAGAAAAAGCAAAAGAAGTACCACAAGTTACAGTCTGTGATGGAAAAATCACAGTAATATCAAAAGGTAAAGAAATTTGTGAAACATTTTTAGATTAATTTAATATTAAAGATTTAGAACGTACCTTAGGGTGCGTTCTTTTTTGTTGGATTTTTTTATATTTTTATACTAGGATTTTAACTATATTCGCTGTTGGAGGTGATTTTTTATCTCTACACTCAACGCTTACTGCGTGGTTTTTTAGCACGTTCATTCGCTCGCCGCGTGGCTGATACTTTGGGACGTCCCAAAGTATCCAAAAGACGAAATCTTTTTGCGAAAAGATTTATCAAAAT
>JAWXUP010000085.1:0-9302 GCA_044426345.1 Clostridia bacterium
AGTGGTTCGGTAACAACACAAACGAAAACGTATGGTGTTTCAATGACAATTTCTAGTAGTGCCACACCAACTCGGACAGGTTACACCTTTAAAGGTTGGGGAACTTATGCAAGTGACACATCAGCCAATTACCAATCAGGTAGTTCCTACACTTCAAACTCAAGTACAACTTTATATGCCATTTGGGAGTTAAATACCTACACGGTCAGTTATGACGCCAACGGTGGAACAGGTGCTCCGTCAAGTGGAACTAAAACGTATGGCACAACGTATTATCTATCAACAACCGAGCCAACACGGACAGATTATGAGTTTATGGGTTGGAGTTTGAGTACAAACTCCATCATTTATGGTTACACCGATAGTGCAAGTTTAAGTTACACGAACCTAAATCAAAATCTAGAATTCAAAGCAATTTGGGAGTACCGAGCCGATGTGTACCCTGAAATTGTAGAGCCAAACGCAACTTATAATTCAGGAAAAGAAATAATTGTCAGCTACAATATTTACAACGATACTTCAACTGATATCAAGCCAAGCAATGCAATTGAAGCAACTTTAACTGTAACAAACACGGATAACAGTGGTTATTCTTCTGTAATAATGGTGGAAACTCAAGATGTGATTATTCCATCAGGCGAAAGCAATCTAGTATATTTTAAAGTCACTATACCAGAAAGTAGTTCCAATATCACATTCAAATTGGAAGTTGAAACTGGAATGACAGAAAGTTCTACTGATAATAACACGATTATAGATAGTTATAATGTTTATGCAGTTGTAGACAGTCAAACAAGCGATACTACTTTTGAAAGTGCTCCAGTAGGATTTGATGTCCCTAGTTCATACGCTAGTACACCTACTATGGGTCAAACACTTGACAGCAATACAACGTGGCAAATTTGGGAATGGGTTAATAACAACTATTCATTGGTGACTTATGGTATTGACCTAGATTTATCCGTTACGATAACTGCCGATGAAGCCTGTGCGACCGAAACTGTATCAAACGGAGTCACAACAATGAAGTCAGGATATGGTTTTACGATTGAAGTAGAAAGTGATGTAAGTTCGTATTTGTCATATACAATGCCAGACGAAAGTGCGTATACAATTCTACAAAATGCAAATGTATACTTCCCAGAGTTTGAATATTCATTTACAACTGGAGAATACCGAACACTTGAGCTTGTAGGCGATGTGTTTATGTTTGAAGAAAACGAAAACACAATGACAACTGACGGAGTTCAAGACTACAGACGAACTCATTTCATACCAATTTACTTCCCAGACGGAAACTATACGATTAAAACCTATGCTTACAACCTTTGGACACCCGCAGGAATGATAAATGCCACAGAAACTACAACGCAAATTGTAATCAGTGGCGATATCTATGACGATTGGGTTATAACTAGGTAA
Source organism: Clostridia bacterium (assembly GCA_044426345.1). Lineage (GTDB taxonomy): Bacteria > Bacillota > Clostridia > Oscillospirales > Butyricicoccaceae > CAYJLC01. The sequence goes on from JAWXUP010000085.1 coordinate 1,423, forward strand.
CTATGAAAGGAAAATTATGAAAAGTATACGAAGTCCGACAATTTAATTCATAATGCTTAATGCATAAGGCATAATTAACCGAATTTTTGGAGAGCAGAAATGCTCTCCTATTTTAATACACAAAAATATATTTAACGAAAGATTTATGAGGAATTCAATATGAAAAAATTATTTAACAACATCAAAAACACAGTATCAAAAGTAACAGACAAAGCAAAATCAGTTATCCAAGACGAAAAAGGTCTAACACAATCAACAGAAACAATCCTACTAGTAGTTTTCGTAGTAGTCTTAATCGGTGCTTTCTTTGCACCAGCGGTCACAGAATGGTTTGCTGATGTTATGACAAACCTTGCTGATAAAACAGATAGCTTATTCAGCTTCGCACCATAATCATAAAAACAAAGTTCGCTATGGAGAGTGTGAAACGCACTCTCTCATTTTTATAAACAAAATTAAAATTATGAAAGATTTAAGAGGAATTTCAATATGAAAAAATTATTTAACAACATTAAAAACACAGTATCAAAAGTAACAGACAAAGCAAAATCAGTTATCCAAGACGAAAAAGGTCTTACACAATCTACAGAAACAATCCTACTAGTAGTTTTCGTAGTAGTATTAATCGGTGCATTTTTCGCCCCAGCTGTTACCGAATGGTTTGCAGATGTAATGTCTAATTTAGCAACCAAAACAGACAACCTATTTAGCTTCGGCGCATAATAGATATAAAAATAGTGGTCGAGTTTTTACGCTCGACCACACATTTACATAATTAGATATATTTTATTTAATAGATTGAAAATTCAAGATTAAGTGCAATGCTCATTTTATTTATAGGCAATGACACGCAATCGTCTGTAATCTGCTGTCCATTTTTTACCATCGAACATAGTAGCTCTCAATTCGTTCTCCACAAATGATAAGATTTCTTCTTGTTTATCATCTTCATACTTAAATAAATCAGCAGAGAAGAATTGACAAACCCATTGTCTTAGTCCTAAATCTCCATTTGGCAACACAGTTGGTCTATCATAATCATAAATTTTATCAATCACAAAGCCTGCGTTTTCAAGCACTTCAACATGACTTTCAACTTTAGGGAAATAAAATGGACTTGTGTACTCATCCCCATATTTTGCAATAGCTTTCCCAAAGGCATTAGAAATATTTTGAATGTTTTTATATCCACCAAACTCACATATTAACATACCGTTTGTTTTTAATGCGTTGTATATTGATTGATGCAGTGCATTTTGATCTGGTATCCAGTGAAAAACTGCATTTGAGAAAATAACATCAAACTCATTGGTAAAAGGTATTTTGCAAGCATCACACACCGAAAAATCTAATGTAGGATACTTCTCTTTCGCTTTACTAATCATTTCTTCTGAATAATCACTTCCGATTACATGACAAGAAAATGATTTATCAATTTCCCATGTTAAATCACCAGTTCCACAACCTAAATCTAATATTTTTTGATTTTCTTTTTGTTGTATAAAACTGATTAGCCCTTTGCCATATTCAGATACAAATGATTGTGCATTGTCATAAAGTTCACTATTCCATTTCATTTTATCATCTCCATCTATTATATAAATACACCCCATAAAGGGCAATTTCGTTCACTACCTTATCAATAAAATTTTGCTTGGTAGTTATATTAAACCAATTATAACAGATAAAAACACAAAACTCAACTAGTCGAAACAGCTTGTGCAAATTTGCTGTCTTGTGGAAACGACCTACCACAACTGAAGATGACAGGTCAGAAAGGATAAAAAATGCATAAGATTAAAAAATTAATTCGTGACAAAGGTGGTGGTGCTAGTGTTCCAATTGTTTTTCCTCTTTTTTTGCTTGTAGTGGCTGGAATTTTATTCGTTACAGTCGACCCAATAGGCACAAGTTTAGTTAGTAAAATTAACTGGGAGTTTGTCAAACTTCTCTCACTTGTGGTGGTTTTGTTCTTTGCTTCAATGCAAGATATAAGAGAGAAAATTGTGGACAACAAATACTGCATAATGATATTTTTAATAGGCTTAATTAACGTATCGCTAGATTCAGTCATCGCCTTGGCTGTTTGTGGTGGTACGCTTTTTATTGTGGCATTAATCACAAATCTTGGTGGTGCAGACGTTAAAATCACAGCAGCCACAGCCTTTGCACTTGGCACAGTTCCCACTCTAATTGCCTTGTTAATAGGTTTGTCAGTATCAATAATTATGGAAGCGATAATATCAATTAGAAAAAACAAAAATTTATTAAAACAACATTACCCATTAGTGCCATATATTTCGCTAGGGTGCTTAGTGGTAATTATTTTGAAAGGAATTATACTATGAAAATTATAAAAAACAGAATTTTTTTAGCAAGTTTATGTGTGATAATTTCAGCTATCTGCGTTTTCTCGCTAGTTAAAACAGAAGAAGTAGAAACTATCACAGCATACCAATTAACCGAAAATGTTGCCAAAGGTACAGAAATCACCAGTGATATGGTTGAAGTAACCGAAATCAGTTCCAACGGAATGAGCGAAGTCATAACTGACGAAACAGAAATCGTTGGCAAATACGCAAGTTATGACTTAATCAGTGGTCAGTTTGTTTATGAAAATTCAGTTGCCGACAGCCAAAGCGAAGTTCTAGAAGGTATTGAGAAAGTTGCAGACGGACAAATAGCGTATTCCATTTCAATTAGCAGTTTAGCAAGTAGTACCTCTGATAAAATCCTATCAGGCGATATTGTTACAGTTTTTGTTAATCTAAATGGCGAATCACTACAACCACTTGAACTTAAGTATGTTGAAGTCCTAAGTGCAAGCACAAGCGATGGTTTAGAAAAAACAGCTACAAGTGAAGAAAGCATATCAACTATCACTTTTTTAGTGACAGAAGAACAAGCATTGCTGTTAAACCAATATGAATACTCAGCATCAATTCACTTAGCTTTAGTCCACCGTGGCGAAGATGACACAAAACAAGCTTATCTAGACGAGCAAGTGGCAATTATCGAAGAATTAGCAGAAGTTGAAGAACTTGAAATCGACGAATATATAGACGAAGGTGGCGATACATTTGTCTTTGAATAATTACCTCACATTACTTGAAACTATCCAAAATGTTGTAAATGATAATTATTGGCAGATAAATTCTACCGACAGCACAGAAAAGAGCAAAGAAATTATCCTGAATTTTTATCGTGCTTATGTCACTAGAAAAAACATTGAAGTCAAAGGCTTTACTAAAGATGAACTTGTAGAAAAACTATACAACGACACCCACGAATATTCTATATTGACAGCACCACTAAAAGACCCAAAGGTTGAGGGTATACACATTAATTCGTGGGATTGCATTATTTTACAGATGAGAACTGGCGAATTTGTGTATATTGATGCCTTTGAAAGTCCAAGTCACGCTATTGATATTATGAGAAGATTAATTCAAAGTAAAGGTGGAGTTTTGGACGAAGCAATGCCAATAGCTGAAACTTCAATAGGTTCTGATATTAGAATTACAACAGTTAAATCACCCATAGTTGATGAAAATATTGGTGTTTCTTGTTATATTCGCAAGCTGTCAAAATCAGTTTTTAGGATAGAACAATATACAAAAACAGGTTTTGCTGAGCAAAAAGAAATTGAAATGCTCAACACTTTTATGAGGCGTGGAGTTTCACTTTTAGTTGTTGGAAAAGTTAATACAGGTAAAACAACTTTCTTGTCATATCTATTATCAACCTTGCCAAACAATATGAAAATAGTTACTATCGAAAACTCAGCTAGAGAAATGGACTTGGTAAAAAGAGAAAATGGAAAAACTATTAATAACGTGGTTCATATGCTGACTAGAGAAAGCAAAATAGCTGACTTGGATATTAAACAAGAAGATTTGGTAGTTATCTCACTTCGTTTAAACCCAGACTATATAAGCATAGCTGAAATGCGTGACAGCGAAGCGAGTGCAGCAGTTGAAGCCAGTCGAAGTGGTCACCCAGTAATATCAACCACTCACGCAGGTTCACCAATTGAGGCATATAAAAGAATTGCCGATTTATCAAGAAAAGGTAACAACACCGATTATCCAACAGCGCTTATCCAAGCACAAGAAGCCTTCCCGGTTGTTGTTTTCCTCCATACCCTAGAAGATAATGTCAGAAGAATAATGGGCATAACCGAATGCCACGTTGATGATGACAACAAAGCACATTACAATCCATTATGGAAATACGAAATTGAAGAAAACAACGTAGAAAATGGCAACATCACAATCAAAGGTCAGCACAAACAAATAGGACTACCATCTGACAGACTTTTAGACAAAATGAAAATGTATGGCATATCAAGGGCAGAAATTGAGAAACTGAAAAATTAATATTTTTAGGCTTTAATTCTTTGTTTTGTTGATGTATAATTGTTTTTAGTTAATTTTAGAATGGAGTAAAACTATGATTGAAACCAAAAATCTTTATACTGATTTAAGAAATTGCAAAGATATGTGTTATAAATTTAATAACTTATTACCATCTGATGATGAAGGGAAAAATACCATATTGAAAAATCTCTTAGGCAAATCAGGTGAAAATCTAACTATTACGCAACCATTTTTTTGTGACTTTGGTTACAACATTGAAGTAGGAGATAACTTTTACGCAAACCATAATTGTGTAATTTTAGATGGTGGAAAAGTCACTATTGGGGATAATGTATTTATTGCACCCAATTGTTGTATTTCAACAGCTTGTCACCCTTTAGATGCAGAACAAAGAAATCAAGGGATAGAATATGCAGAACCAATTACTATTAAAGATAGTGTTTGGATTGGTGCTGGTGTAACTATTGTATCAGGTGTAACAATAGGTGAAGGATCTGTTATAGGAGCAGGAAGTGTTGTAACTAAAGATATTCCCGACAACGTAATAGCTGTAGGAAATCCTTGTAAAGTATCACGAACAATCACAGAGAAAGATAGATATGATCCAACAAAACATTCAAGTTTATCTTTTAATAAACCATAACGACTCACAATGTCTATCAGCAATGATAGGCATTTTTTATACCCAAAAATAAAAAACGAAAGGAATTTATATGGAAATATTATTAAGCATAGCGGTGATATTTTTGTCATTCGCTATATTTTTAGCTTTTGGAGTTAGTATAAAAGACTTTAGAAAGCTAATCGACAACGCACAAGATACAACGAACAAAAGCTTTAAAAATATTGCAAATCAGAAAGAAAATAAACTGGTGAAATTTCTAAAGGAAAGTGAGCAAATGCTCAAAGTCACAGGTCAAGGTGGCAAGTTTTCCTTTATGATAATTTTGTCAGTCTGCTTGATTTTGCTAGGAATCAGCACAGCCATTGCCATTGGCAACCTATATCTAATTCCAGTTGCTAGTGTCGCCTTTGGAATTATCCCATTTTTATATATTCGTTTTCAATATATAGAATACAACAAATTTGTGCTAGACGGTTTGTCTGTTGCAATGTCACAAGTTACAACTTCTTATGAGCGAACAGAAAATATTCTGCTCTCTTTTAAAGAGAATGCGGATGATGTAAAAGAACCAGTAAAGACAATATTTTTAGAATTCATTAATGAAATTGAGAATATTAATCCAAATTATGAAAAGGCAATTGATAATATGAAATCTAAAATTGATAACTCGGTTTGGGTCGAGTGGTGCGAAGCTATTAAAAGATGTAGCAGAAATAGAACACTAAAATATGTTTTAGCACCGATAGTCACTAAATTATCTAAAGTCAAGGTTGTCACAGGAGAACTAAAAACTATCCTATCAAACGCTACAAAAAACTTTTGGATATTGATGTGTGCAGCACTTGCTCTTTTATATGTTGGTGTGTATATCTTGCCAGACGGATTGATGATTGACATTCCAACAAATTTACGCAATATGTTAATTGCACTAAATGTGAGTGTTTCTGTGTTCGCAGGAATCAAAGTTGCTCTAATCAGCAATGAAATTAAGTTTGATTTGTAAGGAGTGTAAAATGAAAATATTATTAATTATAACAATGTCAGTCGCTCTTTATACAATTTTAACGATAGTTTTGCGAATACCTAAACTTAACCTAAAGCGAGCAAAAGACATGATGAGTGCTTATGAAAAGAAAGGTTTTTTAACTGAATATATTTCAATTTTTAGCTTGAAACTTTCAAAAGTCATAAGCCTTACTATTATGAAAAAAGAGCAGATTAAAAAGCTACTAACTTTAGCCAAAAGAAATACAACACCAGAAGAATTTGTAGCTGAAAGCTATGTATATGCACTGTTGCCACTGCCTTTGTCAGTGGTTTTATTTTTTGTAAATCCAATGTTTGCAGTGTTTCCAGTTATATTCTCGTTCTATTTATATAGAAGAAACTACAATTTGTTAAGAGAAGATGGCGAAAAAAGACAACGAAACATTGAAAATGAAATTCTAAAGTTCACAATGTATATGACAAACTCGTTAAAATCAGAAAGAAATATAATTCGATTAATTGAGCAGTATATTGCAAACTTCGATACACCACTTACAGACGAATTAAAGGTAACACTTGCCGAGATGAAAACTGGCAATTATGAAAAATCACTTGCAAATATGAGCAAGAGAAATAACTCAAACGCAGTTAATAGCTTGGTAAATGGCTTAATTTCCTCATTACAAGGCAACGATATGACAGTGTACTTCGAGAATTTATCCTATGAACTTACTTCCGAATGGGAACAAGTTTTGAAACGACAAGCGATGGCACAGGAACCAAAAATATCAAGATTTTCAATGATACTATTTGCTGTGGCAGTAGTGACAATATTTGCTGTGCTGATTACTGGTCTAACATCTTCCAATATGCTGATGGGGGGATTCTAATGAGAAAAATTTTAAAAGACAAACGTGGAATTTCTCAAATGATTACAAGCCTTGTTGGACTATTTACAATTACGATTATGCTTGTAATTTCCTTAACATTTATTAGAGTTGCTAATATGCAATCTGTTTTAAATGAGTTCGCCAACCAAATGGTAATTACTGTGTGTGACTACGGAACTACAAGTGGTGATGACATTGACGATAGGTATGATCAACTTGTCGATAGCTTACAAATTGAGCCAACAATGACATATTCAGCAAGCTACATTTCAGGGACAAAAGTGCAGTATGGTGACTTAATCACGGTAACAGCAACAGTCAGCGAAACTGTAAATGTTTTAGGAATTGAGTTCCCATTCGAGTTCGAATTCACAAAAACTGGTCGCTCAAATTTTTACTGGAAGTAGGTCAAAATGATAAAAATTTTAAAAGACAATCGTGGGAATAGCACCTTGATATATTCGGTGGTGATTTTATTGTTTTTATGTTTAGTCACGATATTTGTTATCGGAAGTAACGAGTTTAGAACTCTTACACTCAACATTTCAAACACATCGAAAACAGCACTTGAAGAATATATCAACACAGAAACTATCAATGAAATCAATTCACTAAAGAATGGCACGGACTACAATTTTGAGATAGACGAAGATGAGTACAAAACTTACCTTGCCAATGCACTGGGTATTGGCGAAGATTTAACAGGTACAACTGGCAATGGTAGAACTTTTGAAATAACTAATATTTCTATCGCAAACAACAGTGATTTAGATTTAACTTTAACGCTCACTTTGTCAATGCCATTTAAAATAACGGAAAACTATGTAATCAACTTTGACAAGGAGATTGTCATAACAAGTAAATTAACAAGCACATTTGTTTAAAATAGGAGAAGATATGAAATATTCAGTAAACGTAACCAGAACAAACAACCAGACAATCAAAGCCTACGCTTCGGTTGTCATTGAAAATGCCATTGTAATTAAAGGCATTAAAATT
>JAWXUP010000086.1:0-9181 GCA_044426345.1 Clostridia bacterium
AAACGAATCTGTATCTACTCATACTTTAAATGCGTTATGTGAAATATTAGATTGTAAAATTGAAGATATCATTGAATTTAAAAAAGAATAATCTTTTGAATACAAAAAAGGTAGCGACTTCACGCTACCTTTTTTATTGATTTATTTCCATGACACATCAAGTTGTCTATTATTCGATGCACAATCTGACAGATATAAATTGATTAAGGTTTGATATGGAATACCTGAATTTGAAGATTGTGTTTTAAAAAAATCTATCGTATTGACATCAAGATTTATTGTTATTTGCTTTTTAAGTGTTTTGGTGTAAGGGTTTTTCTTTGCATTAGAGAAGTCGTATTCAGCTCTCATAGTGTTACCTCCTTTGATAATATTGATTTGTTTCAATTTTAGTAGCTCTTCTTGCTGATATAATACGTATAACTGTTTCCGATGAACGATAGCAGTGACAAACAACTAACAAATTAGCATTTTTGCTTGTTCCGAGAATAATAAACCTTTCTTCTTGTTCGGAATGTTCGGGGTCATCAATAATAAGTGCTTCTTCATCATAGAAAACGGAAGCAGCTTCATCAAAAGTTATCTTATGTTTCTTTTGATTGATAGCATTTTTGTTTTCGTCCCATTCAAAATTTAGTATATCCATAATTATATTATAATTATAATATAATTACTTGTCAAGCAAAAAAATAACTTGCTTTTCGTATAAATCTGGAGTATAATAGAATCATAAAAAAATTACTGACTTTTGTAATTTCAAATAACGCATAGACGGTTACTCGTTTTTTTTTAGTAAAAAAATGAATGAGTAAACGGCTATGTCACCCTTACCAATTAAATTTGTTTATATAAATTCCTTGCACTTTCATTGGAAGGAGCAATTTTCCAATTGATTTTTATTAAAATAAAAATCAATCGAAATTGTGATTTTTCGACAAAAAAACGGCTTTTCGTGTTGAAAAATTGATAAAATGAAAAAAATCTGTACAGTCCCTTTCTTCTTGTAGATAAAACTGGCTCCATTGAGTAAGATTTTGCACAAAAGCAACCATAAGCTTGTAAAAAACTGTGGGATACTTCATTGTTTTAACAAAAATTAAAAAAAGGAGAAAAGCTTATGGGACACGCCAATAAGCCTACGTTAGTACGCCAAATTCACCTGAATTTGACTGAAAAAATTGCATTTGGTGATTCTAAGCATCAAGACAAATTGGACGGTACGGACCGTTCTAGCAAGATTTATTCTTATTCGACCTTGAAATCATATATGAAACACTCAAACTACTTTGCTAAGTATTGTAAAGAAAAATACAATTGTAAAACTTTGGAACAATGTCGTCCATATGCGAATGAGTGGATAAAAATGCGAAATGACAGTAACTTGTCAGCTTACACCGTCAAGCTCGATGTCGCAGCAATTTGCAAATTATATAACGAAACAGCATCTAACTTTGTCGAAACACGCTCTAGAGAGCGTGGGAACATAACACGCTCTCGCTCTGATGCAGCGAGAGATAAGCACTTTTCAAAAACAAAAAATGCTGATTTAATAAAGTTTTGCAAATCAACTGGTTTACGCCGTTCAGAGCTGAAGGCTTTGACAGGCGATAAGTTATTAGAAAAAAACGGTAACTTCTACATAAAAGTCGATGTAGGAACTAAAGGTGGTCGCTACCGTGAATCACAAATAATTGGTTCAGCTGCAGATATAAAAAAAGTAACTGAATTAATGAGAGATGCAGGTTTTGACAAGGTTTTTCCAAAAATTTCAACAAACGCCGACATTCACGGTTACAGGGCAACATATGCTAAAGCCTTCTACGAAGAAATTGCACGACCAATAAATGAGATTCCGTTCGACCGAATACACCAAGCCACAAAAGTTCCATATCAATCTGATGTTTATATTTGCAGGAACGACCTTGCTGGCATCAAATTTGATAAAAAAGCGATGCAAATAGTTAGTAAAAATTTAGGTCATAATCGAATAAGTGTTATTGCATCAAATTATTTATACAAATAGAACAGGAGGTTTTATGCGTTTTGTTACAAAAAATATGCTTGGAATCTATACCGAAAGCGATAATCATACCGAAGTTCTAATGACGGCTGAAGAATATGAGAAAGAACTCAATGATTATAAGCAATTACTCCACAAATTTAATTCACTACAAGCAACTGCAAATAAACTAAAGAAAGATTTAAACGAAAATATCGAAAAAAATCGAATTTTAGAAGAAACTTCTAATGAATACAGTGAAAAAAAGGCTATATTTGAAGAAATCAAAAACAATAATGAGAAATATCGTCGAATCTTCAAACAACGACGAGCAAGCAAAGAAGGTTTAACCCCTGTAAAAAAACATAGTGGTTATGTTCTTATTGGTGGAAAACCTGTGATGCATCGAACTTCAGATGAACGTGCTGCACACGAACCAGCTTACCAGTACACTTTTGAAACTCCTTACGAGATTTATTCTAATTTAAATTGTGAAAAATTAATACTTACATCGGTTATAGCTGATTTCAAACAGTTTTTCTCTTCAGAAATGCTACTTTTTGAAAATTCAAATGAAAATTTTGATAAAAAAAGTATTAAATTCTCAAAAAACGTAACTAAAAGTCAAATCCGTACTAGAAATTGCGTATTATTATTTGATTTTCAAGCAATGTATAATCCAAAATCAAACTGTTTTAACATTCAAATTAAATCTTCTGATTTTTTAAACATATCAAGAAGTTTTTTAAAGACAAATAAGGAGTAACTATGAAATTTGGAAAGTTATTTTATGATAGCGAAATTAATCGTGTAAACATCAGCTTTTATAAAGGTGGTTATGGTTATGGTTACCATTGTGGCGATATTATCAATGCAAGAATACCTACATCAACAGATTTTAAAAAATATCGCATCGAATATGATGCATCAAAACAAGAATGGTACTTTGTAGGTCTTGGATCAATACCAGCTGGAACTGAAGTCAGCATCGAATAAAATAAAAAATCCCTACAAATTTTCTAGTAGGGATTTTTTAAATTTACTATTCAAAAAATTAATAATATCTTTGAAACTTCATTGAAGGCTCGTTCTCCATTTGTTCTATAAAAAGCTTAATTTTATTTAAATATTTTTCATCAATAAAATCACTATTAATAGAAATTCTTTCTTTAGAATTTTCAATATCCAAAAAAACTTTACACTTTTCTTGAAATCGTGGGCAATAATAAGGCAAAGTCATATCTTTTGCCATATTTATTTTAACACAAGGAACACACGGATGCATATATATCACCTCTTTCTTATTTTTTACCAAAAATTCTACCAAGCCAACTTTTCTTTTCTCTTTCTGATGCTTCCAGCTGCGCAACCTGAAACGCTTGTAACTTATTTGATTCACTTTGATTCGAAAGAGCTTGCTGCAGACGTTCATTTAACTCGTTTATCTGTTTGTCTTTAGTGTTCAATTGCTCCTTCAGCACATCTATAGTGTCTGTCAATAACTTTACAGTATTTTGTAAAAGGTTGTCATCTTCTTTACATTCATTTTTACACTTGTCAACCTCTGTTGTAAACATAGTAATCGCATCTATATTAATGTGTTTTTTTCCTTCGATTATAACCAGATAATCAAACAAGTCTTTTTCTAATCGGTTGTAAATTGCTTGTCTAGATATTCCTACTTTTCTAGCAAATTCAGAAACAGTTATGTAATCAACTTTACTGTCAACTTGATTGTCATTTTTACAAGTTTTTGTCATATAATTTACACCTCTTGTTTTAATTTTATATAAAAAATTTGTTTTTGTCAATGTATATAGCAAAGTTTTTTTGAATAAACTTGATTTAGCTAATATTGTTATGTTATAATAATATTAGCTAAATGTGAGTATGTTCCAATCGAACATAAAAGCGAATCTCCTTGTGGTGCGAACTCTAGGAGATTCCTTTTTTTAACATACTTGAAATATTAATTTTTTTATGGTATAATTTACAAAAGGAATAACGTTCCACTGGAACGCACTAATCCCCACGAGGTCGCAACTCGTGGGGATTTTTTTGGCTAATTGTCGCTATCTTTGTCTAACCATTTGCTAATTAAACACCCATACCTTATGTATAAAAAATAAATTTTTTGAATATACTTGAAATAGTTACTTTTTTATGGTATTATATTAGTAACGAAACAAAACTAAATAACCAATGCGCACACAAAACCCCACGAGGTACGAACTCGTGGGGTTTTTTTTGGGCTAATTGTCACTATTTTCTGTTTAACCACTTGCAAACTATAGAGCTTATGATGTTTGCCATCACAGAAAAAATTAACGAAACTAAATATTCCAATGCACACACCTCCCCTCCGTTGCCAGAGTGGTAGCGACAACATTATTATTTTACCATTATTGTCATTTTTTTTCAACCTTAATTCTTCTGTAGAAAGTTGAACGACTTATTTTCAAAAGCTCTGCAGCTTGCGTAGCTGTAATTTGATTATTTCTCCATTGATTTGATACTTTTTGAAAATTAGGTATTTCCGAAGGTTTTCTTCCTTTGTACACACCTTTTTGTTTTGCTGCAGAAATTCCTTCAGCTTGTCTTTCGAGAATTTTAGTGCGCTCCTTTTCAGCCATATAAGACAATAGCTCAAACACTATATTTGAAATCAAAGTCTTTTCAAGGTCATTCTTCTGTGCTGTATTAAGCATCGGTGTGTCTATTATTATAATATCAATATCACGTGTAATTAATTTATTCCACTCAACTCTAATCTGATTCATATTTCGACCTAAACGGTCAATTTCTTTAACTATCAGAGTATCTCCAGCACGTAACACTTCGTTTAATTTTTCATATTCTGGTCTTTCAAAATGGCTGCCAGTAATTTTTTCTGTAAATATTTTCTCTATCATAATAGCTTTTGCTTTGGCATATTCTTGTATCGCTGCTATTTGTCTATCATTTTTTTGCTCTGAAGTACTAACTCGAGCGTATGCAAAAATCATTTCATCACCTCTTTTTAATTATACTATCACAGCAAAAGTGTGTCAAATAGATTGTCACATCATTTGACACACTTTTGCTTCTTTTTTTCTGAAATAAATAGATTTTTTCTAAGATTAATGATATAATATAGTAAACAAAAGATGTATCAATAGGTTATACTCTATTGATACATCTTTTATAAAAAATATATAAAATTAAAACAAAAAGGAGAATATAATGCATAGCCAAGAATTTGAAGAACCGACATATTTAGAAATTGATAATGCAAGTACTTCTCCAGACACTAGAGAAACAAATTGGAACACTGCTATTGGTTTGAATGCAATTGATGGTTTAAATCCTTCTGAACATCTTTTAAAGCTCAAAGATATGTCAATTAAAGGTGAAAAAACATACAACGAAATACACAAAGATTTAAGTAAATACTACGCAAAAAAAGATTTATCAGAAAAAGAAGTTAAAGAAAATTTCGAATGTGATTTCGTTTCAACACGTATAGCAGAATTACTCGAGGACCAAACTTTTGTTTTTAGTCCTATATATTTACTTGAAATTCACAGCAAACTTTTTACTGGCATTTTTACAAGTAAATATAAAAGTTACATCGGCAAGTTTCGTGATTATAACATAACTAAAAATGAAAAACCAGTCATATATGGTAACTATCGCAATTTACTAGACTATCTAAAATATTATTTTGAAAATGAAAAAAGTACTGATTATTTAATTTTGTCAAAAGAACAACAAATCGAAAAAATTTCAAGTTTTACATCATCTATATGGCGCATACACCCTTTTCACGAAGGAAATATAATAACTGTAGCAGTATTTATCATCAAGTATTTAAACGCATATGGTTGGAATATTAATGATGTGGCATTTCAAAATAATTCTAAATATTTTCGTGATGCACTAATATTATCAAACTTTTTTGAAAGAAAAAACAATACTAAATCAAACAACAAATATTTATTAATTTTTTTCAAAAAATTACTCTTCAATGAAAATATTAATTTGAGCTATCGCTAAAAAAGACATTTAGTACGACTTCATTTACCTACTTTATCTGCTTAAAAAGACATTTAGTACGAAAAGTGCTCAACTTGAGCACTTCTATTTTTTGAGAAAAAATACATTTAGTACGAAAAGTGCTCAACTTGAGCACTTTTATTTTTTGCTTAAAAAGACATTTAGTACGAACTTTTTCACCTACTTTTCTCGAAAAAATACATTTAGTACGAATTATTTCACCTACTTTTCTCTTAAAAATACATCTAGTACGAATTCATTTACCTACTTTATCTGCTTAAAAAGACATTTAGTACGAACTTTTTCACCTACTTTTCTCGAAAAAATACATTTAGTACGACTTCATTTACCTACTTTAATATAACAGAAAGAATTATAGAAACTAAATTCCAAAATGCATAAAAAAACACCTATGAGCTCAGAACTCGTAGGTGTTTTTTTATGCATTTTCCTTCAATTCAAAAGTATACTTATTTATCTTTTAATTGTTTTGATAGCCAATCTACATATCCTTCAGCCATTGAAGTTTGATATTCATCGTCTGGAACTACATTTACAGACCTGATGCCTTTACTTGCCAATGCGTCCATTAGTCCTAAAGTCATTTCACTCTCACAGAAAGTAATACTTTGCGCTTGCTCTTGTAACGTTTATTTTTCAATTATGAACTTTTCAAAACCTAAATAGTGTAATGTATCTACAACCTCATCACAAACATATTTTTTAGGAATTCTTACCGTTTCTTCATTCACAATAGTACATTTCCATTTTTTACAAAATTCTTCTCTTTCTTTTTCTCTCATTTCTTCATCACTCCTCCACCATTTATATACTGTTGGTTTAGTCAAACCTGTACAACGAACACAATCTACTTTTCTACCTCCTGGATTAAGTTTCTGCCAAATAAATACAAGTTGCTCCGCTGATGGACGACCGTTACCATCTCTCCAATCTCTTTTTTGTCTTTTCATACGAATATCTCTAATAGCTCTTGCTTCTTCTAAATGGTCTTTCTGAGATTGATAATTTCTTTTATTTTTTTCAATTTTAATTGATGAAATTTTTGAAATATCGTCAATAGGAAAAGTAACATACTTCAAATCATAACATTCTAATGCACTATCAATATCACTTTCAGTCAAAGGCTTGTCAGGGTTAATTGCAGAAAGAAAATCTATTAAGTTATAGCTATCTTTTTTTAATCTCTCAAAGCTAATGCCACTTTTTACAGCATAAATAGCAAGGCACATTATCGCAAAATATCTATGACCATAACTTGCATCACCTTGTATCTTGCGAAGCCACCAATTATACAAATCTTCCTTACAAGTCCAATGTCCTTTTTTTACTGCTCCACCCTCAACTACTTCTTTATACCATTGAGGATATTTTTTCTTAGCTTGTTCAAGACTCATAGAAGCTTCTGCATAGCGTTTTTCAATATCAACTACTACTTGATACTCAACATAGCTATTAAGCTGTTCTAAGCTAAATGGGTACGTATTAAAGCGATATGCTTCAACTCTGACACCCTCAATTTTAGTTTTACCACCAATAACCCTAAATCCTTGATTAATTCCTTGATACTGCACCTTTTCCCAAAGACTTGTATTATTCATATTCCAAATCTTTCTCATAAGAGCATATTTCAATTCTTTAAGCTGTAATTTGATATTTGGGTAAAGGTCTATCGGCTCATCAAAAAGATAATACAAGTGTACACCGTGTCCAGATAAACTTACATAATTTGGTACTGGATAATGTCCATTATTAGCACCAAAGAAAAAAGCACCTAAAGACTGCTCTGTTACTCCGTCTAAATCAATAATCATAGCAAACATCTTACTTGCGTGTTCTTGCACATTCTTTCTTCCAAAATAGGTTAAGCCATTAATTATAGCAAAATCCTTTTCTTGCAAATACTTCAACTGTTCCTCAAACGTATCAAGAAACATAATACGATAATTACCTGTCTTATTATCATCATTTTTGCCATACCCCAAAGGATTAGCCTTGAAGCTTCCAGCTTCCTCAAATTCAATTTGTATATATTTACCTTCAAATTGAAACATATCAGCATATAAATCCATAGGTGAAACCCTTGTTCCACCATACTTTTTAATAGCATTTATAAGCAAAAAAGACAACCCCCTTTTAGCACGTTATTTTATCAATATATTTTTTTTACCTTTTTATAAAAAAAAATTTGACAACTATGTCAAGATATTTATTGTTTTACCACCCTAACTATACTGGCTGGCTATATATTCAATATATTTTTTCCCTATTTTTATTATAAAAAAATTTGACAACTATGTCAAGTTATTTATTATTATACCACCCTAACTATACTGGCTGGCTATATATTCAATGAATTTTTTTCACCTTTTTATTATAAAAAAATTTGACAACTATGTCAAGATATTTATTGTTATACCCACCTTCCTATCTGGCTGGCTATATATTCAATGAATTAAATGTACATTTTTATTATAAAAAATTTCGACAACTATGTCAAGATATTTATTACATACCCACCTTCCTATACTGGCTGGCTATATATTCAATAGAGTTTTTCCCTATTTTATAACAGTAGTATTCCGAACTGGAAAAAAACAATAACCAGATGTATCAATCATCTTCTTCTCTCCAGTCATCACGGAGCAAAATACAACCTTTATAACACTTCCAATTGTCTTTTCTTTTTCTTCTACAAATACCTAACAGTTCACAATATCGACAGTTATACGGTAATTTACGATAATATATATCACGAAAAATATTTGTTATCGAATACACATTCCAATACACAATGAGAATCTCCTTTCTACATATGTCTAATATTGCACATAACACATTAAGTCTATTATCGGTCATAATAAATATAAAGTCAAGGAGATATTTAATTATGATTTGCTATAAAAAACTATTTGAGCTATTAGAAGAAAAATCTATTTCTACGTATTATCTTCGCAATAAAAGTTCAGAGTATAACATTAGTGCTTCAACAATTGCACGCTTAAAAAGAAACGAATCTGTATCTACTCATACTTTAAATGCGTTATGTGAAATATTAGATTGTAAAATTGAAGATATCATTGAATTTAAAAAAGAATAATCTTTTGAATACAAAAAAGGTAGCGACTT
>JAWXUP010000087.1:0-8890 GCA_044426345.1 Clostridia bacterium
TAATAAAATATGCGAAAAAGTTATAGATTTTGAAGAATTGTGTATGAGGTGCTAGATGGAACAATTACAGAAAAAAATGAAAGAATTGCTTACAGAAGGCCTGTGTGTAGCGTTTTCTGGCGGTGTTGACAGTAGTGTGATACTAAAGCTTGCGTGTATTGAAGCGAAAAAACAAAATAAGGAAGTTTTTGCAGTAACTTTTGAAACAAAATTACATCCTTGTGCAGATATTGAAATTGCAAAAAAAGTTGCAAAAGACGTTGGGGCGACACATCACATTATTAAAGTAAATGAGCTTGATAATGTTGAAATTTTAAATAATCCAGTTGATAGATGTTACATTTGTAAGAAATATTTATTTCAAAATTTAAAAACTTTTGCTCAAGAAAATGGTATCAAAAACGTTATTGACGGTACGAATTTTGATGATTTGAAAGAGTATCGCCCAGGAATTAAAGCTCTTAACGAACTTGGTGTAATTAGCCCACTTGTGGAACTTGAAATAAATAAAAAACAGGTGCGTGAGTTTGCTGAAAAACTTGGACTATCGGTTTCAAAAAGGCCGTCGGCTCCGTGCTTAGCAACTCGTTTGCCTTATAATACGAAAATTGAATTTGAACTACTAGAAAAAATAGACATCGGTGAAAATTTTTTAAAAAGTATAGGATTTTTGGTTAATCGCATAAGAGTTCATGGGGATATTGCTAGAATTGAAATAGAAAAGTGTAAATTTTCTGATTTTATTGAACAAAATAACAAAATTACGCAAGAATTACAAGAAATTGGATTTACTTACATTACGCTTGATATGCAAGGGTTTAGGAGTGGAAGTATGGATATTTATGTGAGAGGTGAATAATGGACGTCAAAAAGTTACTAGAACAAGTTAAAACTGGTGAAATAGATACTCAATTAGCAGAAAAAATGTTAAAAAACTTACCATATGAAGATTTGGGTTACGCGAAAATAGATCATCACAGAAAGTTACGTACAGGTTTTCCAGAGGTGATTTTTTGTAGTGGAAAAAGTGATACACATTTAGTTGGTATTTATAAGATGTTTTTTGAAAAAAATGAGGACGTTTTAGGTACGCGTGCTAGTTATGAGCAATATTTAAACGTTAAAAAAGAAGTACCAATTGTACAGTTCGACCCAGTTTCTAAAATATTGAAAATACACGAAAAACCACTAGAAAAACAAGGTTTAATCTCGGTTTGTACGGGTGGAACTTCAGATATTGCTGTAGCAGAAGAGGTGGCTCAAGTTGCAGAATATTTTGGGAGTAACGTGAATCGTGTGTATGATGTTGGCGTTGCTGGAATACACAGATTGTTTGCAAAACTAGAGGAAATCGACAAGGCTAATTGTATCGTTGCAATCGCTGGAATGGAAGGTGCATTAGCTGGAGTGCTGGCTGGATTAGTTTCAAAACCTGTTATTGCAGTACCTACTTCGGTAGGTTATGGTGCGAGTTTTGGAGGATTATCAGCACTTTTAACTATGTTAAATTCATGCGCGGAAGGAATTGCTGTCGTTAACATCGACAATGGTTTTGGCGCTGGATATATGGCGACTCAAATTAATAGACTTGGGAGGTAGAATATGAAAGAAAAAATGTTATATCTGGAATGTTTTAGTGAATTAGTGGGGATATGAGTGTGGCGGCACTACTTGATTTAGGTGCTGATGAGGAGATTTTGAAACAATCTCTGAATAGCCTTTTGGTCGATGGTTACGAAATAGAAATAAAGCGAGCGAGCAAATGTGGTATTGATGCTTGCAGTTTTGATGTTATATTGGATAGCGAAAAAGAACATACCCATTCGCATAATGATGAACATTCGCACGACCACGGTCACAGTCACGAACACAGTCACGAGCACGGAGAACATCACCATCACGAGCATCATAATCATTCGCATACACACGATAACGAACACGATGAAAGCAATCACCACCATCATCCGCATGAACACAGGAATATCGTTGATATTGAAAGTATTATTGACAATAGTAAAATTACAGAAAATGCAAAAGTTATATCTCGTAATATTTTTGGTTATGTGGCTCGAGCAGAAGCGATAGCTCACGGACTCAACATAAATGAGGTGCATTTTCACGAAGTTGGAGCAGTGGATTCTATAGTTGATATTGTTGCAGTGGCAGTTTGTATCGACAATTTAGGAATTGATAAAGTTGCAGTTTCTACGATTTACGAAGGTCAGGGATACGTAAAATGTCAACACGGAGTGATTCCGGTGCCGGTTCCAGCAGTTGTAAATATTGCTAAAGAAGGTGATATGGCGATTCGCATTACAGAAAATCGTGGCGAAATGATTACTCCAACTGGTATGGCTATTGCTACAGCCTTAAAAACAGAAAAAAGTCTTCCAGAAAGCTATCAAATCAAGAAAATCGGCATTGGAGCTGGTAAAAAAGACTTCAGAAATGCAAATATTTTGCGCGCAATGATAATTGAAAGTGAAACACCATACGAAAAAATGTATGTCTTGGAAACAAATATAGATGATAGCACAGCCGAATCTATGGCATTTACGCTGGATATATTACTTGCAAATGGAGCAAATGATGCGTTTTTTACTTCAATTTATATGAAAAAAAATCGTCCAGCGAGTATGCTATCGGTTATTTGTTGCGAAGAAAATATCACTAAAATGGAGGATATAATTTTCGCAAACCTATCTACTATAGGTATCAGAAAAACTATTTGCGAGCGTACAGTTTTGCCTCGAAAATTTGAAAAGATAAAAACTTCGTATGGCGAGATTACTTTCAAAATCTGCACGCATAATGATAAAAAATATGCTTATCCAGAGTTTGAAGAAGTGAAAAAATTATGCATTGAGCGAGAATTACCGTTTGATGTTACATATTGTAAAATAAAAGCTGAAGGTAATTAATAAAGGCGAAAAACACCGATTTCACACTAGTGCGTGAAATCGGTGTTTTTTTATAAAATTAATTGTTTTAAAGGAAAATTAAACGATTTTATTACAGTGAGCGCCTAATTTTTCTATTTTACACTCAACAATATCGCCAACTTTTAAGTATTGTGGAGGATTAAAGCCCATACCAACACCAGCTGGAGTACCTGTGATTAAAATATCGCCTGGTTCTAACGTACAGCCTGCAGATAAATCTTCAATCATAGAACTTATATCGTGAATTAGCATTCTTGTGTTTGAATTTTGACGGATTTCGCCATTTACAGAACAAGAAATATCAATTTGTGGTGGATACGCAACTTCGTTTTTTGAAACAATATATGGTCCCATAACAGAAGTATTGTCTAATCCTTTGCCTTTATACCATTGTTTGTGAGCTTTTTGTAAAGAACGAGCAGATAAATCATTGAAAATGCTATATCCGAAGATATATTTTTCAGCATCACAAGCTTTAACATCTTTACATTTTTCGCCGATGATAACAGCAAGTTCAACTTCGTAATCAAGCTCATCATCGCAAGGTGCGATATGTGGAATATCGGCAGTTGCACCTAAAATACAGCTTGAACGTTTTGAGAAATACACAGCAGATTCTGGTTTTTCCATAGGCATTTCAGCTTGGCATTCTTCGAAATGTGCATTATAATTTACACCAACACACATAACATCGTGAATCGGACGAGGAATTGGTGATTCTAAAGTAAGGTCAGCTAATTTATAAGTTTTAACGTCTGGTGCACCCAAAATAGCAAATTTTAGTGGACGGAAACCACTTGTGCCCATTTTTGCGATTAATTCAACCATAGTTTTGCAATCTTGATATTCTGGAACGTTGTCTATAGTGAAAACGTTGATATCATCGTCAAGCATAACACCGATTTTGCTAACATTGTCCATAGTGAAAGTAACAAATTTCATAATAACTCCTTAAATTTTAACATTTTATGTGCAAATATACGCACAAAGCCTACATAAATTATAGCATTTTGTACTATATGTGTCAACAGAAAACTAGGGTTATAATTTTAACAATAATTAATGATGTGTTGAAAAAAGAGAACGATATCAAAATCGTCCTCTCTTGTATTTTACAAAGTGTTTTTAAAATATTTATCAGTTTCACGAACTACAATACCACTAAGTGCAAAGATTGCAATCATATTTGGTAAAGCCATTAGTCCGTTGAAGATATCTGCAATTGTCCAAACAGCTTCGACTGTCATATAAGGTCCGATAAAAACTGCAACTATGTACAGCCATCTAAATTTCATAACAGCGCTCATATTACCACCAGTTAGGTATTCAAGACAGCGTTCAGAGTAGTAATCCCAACCTAAAATTGTTGTGAATGCAAAGAAAACTAAACACGACATAAGAAGGAAAGATGAAAGTGTAGCAGGTAGTGGAAGTCCTGTTGTGAACGCGTGATTTGTAACTGCAACGCCTTCTAAACCAATATTCCAAGCACCTGTTATAACGATTGCAAGACCTGTCATTGTACATATTACGACAGTGTCAATAAAAGTACCAGTCATTGAAACAAGACCTTGACGAACTGGTTCTTTAGTCTTTGCGGCAGCGGCTGCAATTGGAGCAGAACCAAGGCCAGCTTCGTTTGAGAAAATACCACGTGCAACACCTTTTTGCATTGCTACAATCATAGAACCAACGATACCACCTGTTACAGCTTGTGGATTGAAAGCACCTTCGATTACCAATGAAATAGCACCTGGAATTTTGTCTAAATTACATAGTAAAAGCAGTCCAGCTAACACTATGTAAATTACTGCCATAAAAGGTACGATAACTTGAGATACGCTTGCAATTCTTTTGATACCACCGATTAAAACTAATGCTACGAATATACTTAAAACTAGAGATGCGATAACAACTGTAATTGAATACGTTCCAACTAGTGGAATTGTAACCGTATATTGCATATTTGGGTCGAAGAAGTTGTTTACAGCAGAGGCTATGCCGTTTACTTGAGTAAATGTACCGATACCCATTAAACCTACGCAAACGCCGAAAAATGCAAACATTTTAGCTAGCCATTTCCATTTTTCTCCCATACCACGTTCTATGTAATAGAAAGGACCACCAAGTGCGTGATTATCCTTGTCAATAACTCTGTATTTTACAGCCAGTAAGCCTTCGGCGTATTTTGTTGCCATTCCGAAAAATGCAGCAATTTCCATCCAAAATAAAGCACCAGGGCCACCTGTAACTATTGCAGTAGCAACACCGACGATGTTACCAGTACCGATTGTTGCTGAAAGTGCAGTACATAAAGCTCCGAAAGAGGTAACCTCGCCGTCACCATCGTCCTCATTTTTTACCATAAATTTTAGTGCAAGAGGTAGTTTTCTAACTTGCAAAAGACCGAGTTTTACAGTTAGTAGTATGCCACCTGCAAGGATTAGCACCATAAGAGGTACGCCCCATACAAAATCGTCGATTGCAACTAAAATTGTGTTGATTGTTTGAAACATTCTTTTTTCTCCTTAATTTAATACATTTGATTAAAATAAACAGAAAGAATTTCTCAAAATATGTAAAAAACTCCATTTTTGCACAAAAAAATAGAGCCTTCAACTAAAAATGAGAACTCTTTCGACGAAAATAAGAACCAATATAAGTAAAACCATTACGCAAAAACGTACGGATAATGTAAAGATATTCTTATTATCTCTGTCTTTTTGCCTGAGAGATTAATGCGTTACCACATCTTGCACCTTCGGCACCTACGCGTTTAAGTAGACTTCTCCAGAGTTACATCCATTTATAGTCTTTTTTTGCAAAAGCAAAAACCTGAGAGTGTTACTCCTTCGGTAAGTGAAAACTTTTTCCTACAAACTTCAACTGTTATTTTAAATCGTTATTACTTTATCACAATTATGATTAAATGTCAACACAATTTCATATAAAAATTTGAAGTTTTATTTGGTGCTAAATATATAGGATATAAAAAGCCACTACGTAAAAAAGTAGTGGCTGAAATTTTATCTATTACGTTCTTTAAGAGTACGGTCCATCATACGTTTTGCATCACGCTGAGCAGTACTTTCTCGTTTATCATGCAGTTTTTTACCTTTTGCAAGTCCAATTTGCACCTTAACTTTTGAGCCTTTGAAATAAACCGAAAGGGGAACTATTGAGTAACCATCTTGTTTCATAAGACCAAAAAGTCGCATAATTTCTTTTTTATGCATTAGTAGTTTTCTTGTGCGTTTTGGGTCTTTATTAAAGATATTACCGTGATCATAAGGTGAAATATGCATATTTATAACGTAAATCTCACCGTCTTTAAATGAACAAAAGCTGTCCTTTAGGTTAATTCCACCAGAACGGATAGATTTAACCTCTGTTCCAACGAGTTCAATTCCCGCTTCAAATTTTTCTTCAATGAAAAACTCGTGATACGCTTTTTTGTTTTGTGCGACATTTTTGAATGATACCTCTGCCATATCACGACCTCCTGTAAATTTAATGTGTTAAATAATGATATATGATTTTGCGACAAATGTCAAGAAAAATCATTCGACAATCTATCTTGCAAGACGTTCAACGCGTTTCGCTATAGTGTTTTCGAAATTTTCAATTTCACGGTCATATTCAGTGTTCATAAATTCTGATGCGATGATAAAATCTGCTGTCGCTTTTGTTGTAGCGATTGGAATATCATAAACAGCTGCGATACGTAAAAGTGCTTTAATATCAGGGTCATGAGGTTGTGATTCAAGTGGATCCCAGAAGAAAATCATCATATCAATTTGACCATCAACGATTTGTGAGCCAATTTGAAGGTCACCACCTAGAGGTCCGCTTGTGTATGATTTTACAGGAAGGGAAGTTGCGTTTGCGATTAGTTTTGATGTAGTTCCTGTCCCGCATAAAAAATGTTGTTTTAATATATCAAAGTTTTTTGTGCACCATTTAACTAAATCTGATTTTTTGTTATCGTGAGCAATAAGTGCTATGCGTTTTTGTTTGCCGATTTTAGCGTTTACGAAATCCATATTAATTCTCCTTATTTGATAAGCTTTAGCACGTCTTTTGCAACATAGATATTATCACCATCTATAGAGATTGGACGTTTTACAAGCATACCATCTGTTGCAAGTAGTTCGTATTTTTCTTCAAGTGACATAGTAGGAAGTTTGTCTTTAAGCGAAAGAGCTTTGTATTTCAGTCCACTTGTATTAAAGAATTTTTTAATATCAAGCCCACTCATTTCATGCCAAGTTTTAAGTTCTTGGGCGTTAGGATTTTGCTCTACAATGTGGCGACAATCTAGTGTTAAACCTGCATCTAGCAATTCTTTTTTTATTTTTTGGCAAGTCGAACATTTTGGATATTCTATAAAAATCATAAAAATCCTCCTTATTATATGTATACTTTATTTGTTTGGTTATTTCTAACAAAAACATTGTATCACATTTTGTTAGAAAATACAACAGTTGAAATGTTAATATCTGGTATAATCTGTGCTAATATTTGCATTAGATATATTAATTTTACTTATTAAAAAATATGTGTTAAACTATAGGTAATTAGTTTAAAAATACTTTATGAGGTGTTATATGAAAAACAAAAGAGTTTATGTTGCGAAGAAAAATTTATTCAACGCACAGGCGAAAAGTTTACTTGCAGATATCAAAGAAAACTTAAAAATCGGTGGTTTAACTGACCTTAAAATCGTTCATAGATACGATATTTCTGGTTTAGCTGACGAATTTTACGATGTTGCGAAAAATACAATCTTCTCAGAACCAAATGTTGATGATTGCTATGATGAAACTATAGAAATTGATGCAGACCGTGTGCTTGCTGTGGAATTTGTTCCTGGTCAATATGACGCTCGTGCAAACTTTGCTGCTGAATGTATCCAAATCATCACAAAAGAGGCAAAACCAATCATTAAAACTGCTACATTATATATGTTCTACGGTGAAATCTCAGCTGATGACTTCGCAAAAATTAGTAACTACCTTATAAACCCAGTTGAAAGTAGACAAGCAAGTTTAGAAAAACCAGAAAGTTTAGAAGACGAAGATTTCGAAGTTCTAGACGTTGAAATTATCGAAGGTTTTGTAAACTTTGATGATGTGAAACTTGAATCTTTCAGAGCAGAACAAGGTTTTGCAATGTCTTTTGAAGATATCAAAATGATTAGAGAACACTTTAAAGCAGACGAAACTCGTGACCCTTCTATCACAGAACTTAAAGTTATAGATACATATTGGTCTGACCACTGTCGTCACACAACTTTCATGACGAAATTAAACGACCTACAAATCGAAGACAGTTATGTAAATGCTGTTTATGACGAATATATAGATGCACGTGCTGAACTAGGCTCTAAAAAAGATATTTGTCTTATGGATTTAGCTACAATTGGTACTAAATACCTTAAAAAACAAGGAATTCTTCACGATTTAGACGAATCTGACGAAATTAACGCGTGTAGCATTAAAATAAAAGTAAATATAGATGGCACAGACGAAGATTACGTGTTAATGTTCAAAAACGAAACACACAACCACCCAACAGAAATCGAACCTTTCGGTGGTGCTGCAACTTGTCTAGGTGGAGCAATTCGTGACCCACTTTCAGGACGTAGCTATGTTTATCAAGCTATGCGTGTAACTGGTGCTGCTGACCCTCGTGAAGCTATCGAAGATACAATCGCTGGTAAATTACCTCAACGTGTTATCACAAAAAAAGCTGCTGCTGGTTATAGCTCATACGGTAACCAAATCGGTCTTGCTACTGGCGGTGTTTACGAAATTTACGACGCTGGCTATAAAGCAAAACGTATGGAAGTTGGCGCTGTTATTGCTGCTGCTCCATTTGAAAATATCGTTCGTGAAAAACCACAAGCTGGTGATGCTATCCTATTATTAGGTGGACGTACTGGACGT
>JAWXUP010000088.1:0-8870 GCA_044426345.1 Clostridia bacterium
ATAGTTGACCTTTCAATCGGTGAAGATCTAGTAAAATCTACTGTTGAAAAATTCACTTCATTAATCGAAGCTAACGCGACTGACGTAACAGTTACTGAATGGGGCAAACGTAGACTTGCTTACCCAATCAACGACTTAAACGATGGTCACTACGTGTTAGTTGACTTTACTTCGAAAACTGAATTCCCAGCAGAACTTGACCGTGTGTACAAAATCACAGAAGGTTTAATGCGTTCAATCATCATCGCTAAATAATTGGAGGGATTACCATGCTTAATAAAGTTATCCTAATGGGTCGTCTGACTCGTGATCCTGAACTTCGTCATACTCAATCAAATAGAGCAGTTTGTAGCTTTTCTTTAGCTGTAAATCGTGATTTTGCACCACAAGGTGGTCAAGCTCAAACAGACTTTGTCGATATTGTAGCTTGGGGTAAAACTGGCGAATTCGTATCAAAATACTTTGTAAAAGGCCAATTAGTTGCAGTTACAGGTCGCCTACAGTCTAGAACTTGGGAAGACAAAAACGGCAACAAGCGAGTAACTATTGAAGTTAACGCAGAAGAGGTTCACTTTGCTGAACCAAAGCGTAGTTCGCAAAACTCAGGCGACAGATATGAAAACTCTGCTCCATCAAGAAATAATCAAGCAGCTCCTGCTAGTTTTGATTTTGATGACTCTGATTTCTCAGAAATCGCTGATGACGATGGCGACCTACCTTTCTAAACTATAAAGGAGGAAAAAATAATGGAAAGAAACGAAAGAAGCGAAAGACCTCGCTTTAACAATCGTAAACGTCGTAAAGTATGTGCTTTCTGTGTAGAAAAAGCTACTGAAATCGACTACAAAGATGCAGCTAAACTTAGAAGATATGTATCTGAACGTGGTAAAATCTTACCTCGTCGTATGACTGGTACTTGTGCTAAACACCAACGTGCTTTAACTGAAGCTATCAAACGTGCTAGACACATTGCTTTAATCCCATACACAACAGACTAATTAAATTTAAGCACTGACTATTTTTAGTCGGTGCTTTTTTGTATAATTTATTATAAAAAATATAAATTTGAGGTGTGCGATGAAAAAAAGAATGTTTTTCACAATTTCTATAATGCTGATTTTGATCATTATTGTAATGGTATATCTACAACTTAACAAGCAAGGCACACTAGTTTTTGGGTGCATAATTTATAGAAATACAGGATTGGCATGCCCAACTTGTGGGTTTACCGATCTTTTGCAATATATTTTAAGAGGAAATTTTATATCAGCTTTTAAAAGTAATCAATTTATGTTTGTTAGCCTACCACTTTGGGGATATATTGTATGCAGATTTTTGATGCATTATATTAAAACTGGCAAGTTGCTAGTGTCAGAAAGTGTTAATTTTATTCTTGCAAGTTTGATTTTTATTGGCATTATTTTTGGAGTTTTACGTAATTTTTTTATATGGTAAAGTTGGTTTTTTAAAGTTTTTCTTTGCGTTGGGAAGATGTTTTTATCTCTACACTACAACTTACAACTAGTGCTATCTTTTTTCTCGGCAGTCGCTCGCCGCGGGGCTGATACTTTGGGACGTCCCAAAGTATCCAAAAGACGAAATCTTTTTGCGAAAAGATTTATCAAAATCTGGGGCGTGGTGTTTTTGCTGTGTGTACGCAGTCCGGCATCCGTTAGCCTAACCACTCGTACTCCAACTCGCTATCGCTTATGCAATGGAGTAGATAAATTTTCTCGACCACGTAGTTGCCTATTTCGGTGCTTGAACTTACGTTATTCGTGCAACGCACGTTTGGTACGGTGGTATAAATTTATTTCTTTGTGAAAACAACGCACCCTGTAGGGGCGAACTGTGTTCGCCCGTGCATCATAATCCCGTGCATCATAATAAAAAATACGTAGCAATCTCCCTCAGTCGCTTCGGTGACAGTTCCCTCGTCAGGGAGCCAAAGGAAAAAAGCCTCCCTCTCCGAGGGAGGTGGCAAAATCTTTGATTTTGACGGAGGGAGCTAGCACGATTTAAAAAACAATACACCCTGTAGGGGCGAACAGTGTTCGCCCGTGACACACAACAATACATCATAATTTAAAAATCAATGCACCGTAGGGGACGACGTCCTCGACGTCTCGTCAATAAAATCTGCAAATATTATAATCAAAACGGACGTATCGTGTTATGACGGACGGATATTGAATCCGTCCATACAACGGAAATATTCTACTGAAAATCTGCACTTAATATTTTAAAACATTCAAAAATGTAGGGTGGGGGCTTGATCCCACCGTTACGTACTATAAAATCTCGCAATACACAACTTTATGATATACATAAAAAAACTTACCTTAATCTTAAAATAAAATTTCAAAGCACACGCTAGCAAAGTAAAAATTTTTCAGAGAAAAATTATTTACGCAGCGGACTGATACGTCTCGCTGATAAAACAAGCTGTGTTTTCGTCTTTTGGATACTTTTGTACGCACAAAAGTATCAGCCACGCGGCGAGCGACTGCCGAGAAAAAAGGTAGCACTAGCTGTAAGTTGCAGAGGCACAAAATAAAAAATTTGTATATTTAAAACTATATTTTAAAATAAGTTTTTCGAAAAAAAGCAAGGACAATCCTTAAAATTAGGATTGTCCTTGCTTTAATTTTATTCTTCAGTATTTTCTTCGGTATCGTCTTGTTCGTTATCTTGTGAGGTTTCAGGGATTTCCTTTACGTCGCAAGTTCGAACTGCCTCTACACGGTAAATTCTAAATCCTTGTTCAGAAAAACGCTTTTCGTATTCCGTCATAACGTTGAAACGACTAGTTTTATGTAAATCTAGGCTTAAATTTTGCAATCTAAAACCACATTTTGTGAATTGTTCAAGTGAAAATTCAAATAAATGTTGATTATCACTTTTAAAGTGAAGTTGACCGAAAGGTGCTAAGATTACATCATAGTTAGCTAAAAACCTAGAGTGCGTTAACCTTCTATGCTCGTGACGTCTTTGTGGCCAAGGGTCTGAAAAGTTTAGATATATACGTGAAACTTCGTTTTCATCGAAGATTTTACATATTTCAAGTGCATCATAACTCAAGAAAACTAAATTATTAAGCTCCATATTTAATGCTTTTTCTGTAGCTATAATAAGTGCGTTTTCTTCACGTTCTATGGCTACATAATTTATATTTGGGTAAAGTCTTGCGTGTTCTAAGATAAAACGGCCTTTTCCACAACCGATTTCTATGTAAATTGGATTGTCGTTATCGAAAAATTCACTCCATTTTCCTTTGTAGTCCTCTGGAGTTACAACCATAACGTCACTGCAATTTGCAATTCTTTTGTCGATATTTTTCTTTTTACGCATTCTCATAAAAAGTCTCTCCCTTAATCAAAATAATTTACTGTAATAGTTTCTCCAATACCACTAGATACAATAATTTCACCATTATTATCTATAAAAACAGCCTCTGTATCTGCAGTAGATTCAATAAGCTCTATCGCCTTGTCAAGACCCATTAGATAACACGATGTTGAAAGTGTGTCTGCGATGATTGATTTTTCGGTAATAATTGTAACCGAGCTTAAATCAGAATCAGCAGGGTAGCCTGTTTTTGGATTTAAGATATGATGATATAATACGCCATCTATAGTGAAATTTCTCTCATAAGGCCCGGAAGTTACAACGGATAAACCGTCTACTTCAACAGACATTAGTACGGTATTTTCATCTTCGAAAGGTTCACGTATACCTACAGCCCAAAGGTCGGTATTATTTTTTTTACCAATTGTAAGTACGTTGCCACCTATATTAATTGTAGCGTGATTTACGCCTTGCTCAATTAAGAAATTTTTGATTTCATCTGCTGCGTATCCTTTTACGATACCACCAAGGTCTATTTTTGCGTTATTTAAAAGACGAACACTATTTCCTTCAATTACAATATTGTAGTATCCTATTGTTGATAAAGCATAATCTATCTCATCTTGAGAAGGAACTTGAGGGTCAGGATTTTTAAAATCCCAAACTTCTGATAATGTATATGTAGTAACGTCAAACAGACCACTGGTTGTTTTGGTAAAATCTAACGCTGTTTTTAATAACATAACTAATTCATCACTAGCTTGAATTGTTTCACCGTCAGCATTGTTTAGCTTTGAAACTTCGCTAGATTCAACAGTTTTAGAAAAGCGCTGTTCAAAATTTCGGCATAAAGAAAATGCATCTGTTAAAACTTGATCCTCGACGTCGTCATATATCGATATTGTAACTGGTGTATCGAATATAAGTTCGGTTCTTGTGGTTGGATTTATCTCTGCACATCCAGAGCATATAAATACAATAAAAATTATTGACAATAACTTATTCACAGGCATTCTCCTTTATTATTTAATAACCTTATATATTGTATCATATATTGTAAAGGAAAATTTGAACAAAGTTTGAACAAAAATAATATTTTTTTAAAAACTTTTATAAACTTGCATTTTTTTGATAGATTTATGCATAATTTTTGCTATTTCAACAAAAGTACGTATTATTTTACACTCTTTAAATTACGATGCGTTTTTTATTTTTGGTGTATTTTATATTTTTTGCAAAGTTTTTTATTCGCTAGATTTTCTTGTATGCACTGACGACCAACCGATGTTAGCTCATACAAGGTGCGTGGTTTTTTATGCTAAACTATTTTAAAAGAGTATTATTAGCAACGCCCTGTAAATAAGCGTTTACAAAACCCTCTAAATCGCCGTCCATAACGGCTGTTGTATTACCATTTTCAAAGTTTGTGCGATGGTCTTTTACTAATGTATATGGCATAAAAGTATACGAGCGAATTTGACTGCCCCATTCAATTTTCTTTTGTTCGCCTTTGATATCTTCGATTTTATCCAAGTGCTGTTGTTGTTTTATTTGCACAAGTTTTGACATCAGCATTTTCATTGCATGGTCGCGATTTTGATGTTGAGAACGCTCGCTTTGACACGAAACTACAACACCAGATGGTATGTGCGTAATTCTAATTGCCGACTCGGTTTTATTGATGTGCTGACCACCAGCACCACTTGCTCGATAAGTGTCAACTCGTAAATCATCTGAGTTGATTTCAATAGTGCTGTCATCTATTATTTCAGGCATAACCTCTACTGCTGCGAATGACGTATGACGTCTACCAGATGAGTCAAACGGAGAAATTCTAACCAAGCGATGTACGCCCATTTCGCTTTTTAAATAGCCAAATGCATAGTCGCCTTCAACTAATATGTCAGCAGATTTAATGCCAGCTCCGTCTCCGTTTAGGTAGTTTAAGATTTTGTAGCTAAATCCCTTGCGTTCGGCAAATCTTGTGTGCATTCGATAAAGCATTTCTGCCCAGTCCTGCGCCTCAGTGCCACCTGCTCCTGCTTGGAATGAAACTATAGCGTTTAATTTATCATATTCTTCGCAAAGTAAAGTTTGTAAACGTAGATTTTCTAGCATTTTTACAAATTTTGGGTACTCTGTGCGAATTTCTTCACGCATACTGTCATCTTCTGACTCAAGTGCTAATTCGCAAATTGTGTATAAATCATCCCAAGTGGTGTTTAATATATCGTACTTTTCAATAGTATCCTTTAAATTTTTTATTTCTTTTAGGATAATTTGACTTTCGTCTGGATTTGACCAAAACTCATCATTTTCGGTCTCTTTTTCAAGGGTTGATAGCCTTTTTTGTGCATTTTCTATGTCTAATGACTTTTTCATCTCTAAAACATCGTCTTTTATGTTTAAAAGATTGGTTTTATATTCTATAAATTCAATCATTTTTTAGCCTCCTATGTTAATTCTACTTTAATTATATAAAAATTTAAATAAATTTACAATATATTTGTTTAACTTTTGATAAATATATGCTATAATATATCACAAAGACTGAATTTGAAAGGACTACTACAATGGCAAAAGTATTTGAAAAACTGTTTGGCACACATAGCCAACGTGAAATAAAGCGTTTGATGCCTATCGTTGAGGCTATTGAAAAGCTAGACGAGCCTTATTCAAAATTATCAGATAGCGAACTTCGTGCAAAAACCGATGAGTTTAAAACTCGTTTAAATAACGGCGAAACACTAGACGATATCCTACCTGAAGCGTTTGCGACAATTAGAGAAGCATCGTGGCGTGTATTAGGCTTAAAACACTATCGTGTACAACTTATCGCAGGTATCGTTTTGCACCAAGGTCGTATTGGTGAAATGAGAACAGGTGAAGGTAAAACTCTGATGGCAACACTGCCAGCTTATCTAAATGCGCTTGAAGGTAAAGGTGTTCACTTAATCACAGTTAATGACTACCTTGCAAAACGTGATAGCGAATGGATGGGCAAAGTATATAAATATTTAGGTCTTACAGTAGGGCTTGTTATCCATGCAGTTGAGCCTGGAACTAGAAAACCTCAGTATCTTGCAGATATTACCTATGGTACAAATAATGAATTTGGTTTCGACTATCTTCGTGATAATATGGCTGTTACTAAAGGCAGAAAAGTTCAACGTGGACACCATTTCTGTATCGTCGATGAAGTTGACTCAATTTTAATCGATGAAGCAAGAACTCCACTTATTATTTCTGGTCAAGGTGATGCATCTACTAAACTTTATATGATGGCAGACCAACTTGCGCAAACTCTTTCATACAAACGTATGGTTGAAGTTGATGATAAAGAAGCACAAGATGATATTGATGTTGACTATTTAATCGATGAAAAAGCAAAAACTGCAACACTTACTCCAAAAGGTATGTCGCGTGCAGAAAAAGCGTTTAATCTTGAAAATATTACTGACACTGAACATTCTGGGCTGGTTCATCATATCAATCAAGCTATCAAAGCACGCAGTCTTATGACTCGTGATATTGACTATGTTATCCAAGATGGCAAAGTTATAATCGTTGACGAATTTACAGGACGTTTAATGTTCGGTAGACGTTACAATGAAGGTTTGCACCAAGCTATAGAGGCTAAAGAACGCGTTAAAGTTGAAAACGAAAGCAAAACTTTAGCTACAATTACATTCCAAAATTACTTTAGATTATATAAAAAATTATCTGGTATGACAGGTACGGCGCTTACGGAAGAAGATGAATTTAGACATATTTACAATCTAGATGTTATCGAAGTGCCTACAAATCGTCCGATACAAAGACTTGACAATCAAGATGCTATTTTCAAAAACGAAAAAGGTAAATTAACTGCTACAATTCGCAAAGTTAAAGCTTGTTATGAAAAAGGTCAACCAATTCTTGTTGGTACTGTTTCTATTGAAAAATCAGAACTTCTTTCTCGTATGTTAAAACGTGAAGGTGTTCCACATAAAGTTCTTAATGCGAAAATGCACGAAAAAGAAGCAGAAATCGTTGCTCAAGCAGGTAAAGCTTTTGCTGTTACAATAGCAACAAATATGGCTGGTCGTGGTACGGATATCGTGCTTGGTGGTAACCCAGAATATTTGGCTCTTGATGATATGCGTCGTGAAGGAATGACTGAAGAAATGCTAGTTGAAGCAACAGGTCATGGTGAAACAGATAACCAAGAAATTCTTGATGCTAGAGCAAGATTTGCTGAACTTCATGAAAAACACAAAGCTGTTACAAGTATTGATGCTGAAAAAGTTAAAGCTGCGGGTGGTTTGTGTATTTTAGGTACAGAACGTCACGAAAGCAGACGTATTGATAACCAACTTCGTGGACGTGCTGGACGTCAAGGTGACCCTGGTGAGTCTAATTTCTATCTATCACTTGATGATGATTTAATGCGTCTATTTGGTGGCGAACGTGTTACTAAAATTATGGAAGCGTTAAATGTTCCTGATGATGAGCCACTAGAACAAAAAGTTTTATCAAATTCTATTGAATCTGCTCAGAAAAAAGTAGAGGGTAGAAGTTTTAGTTCTCGTAAAAGTGTACTTCAATATGATGATGTTATGAATGTTCAACGTAAAGTTATCTATGGTCAACGTGATATGGTGTTGGCTGGCGAAAGCGTTCAAAAATACATTCAAAATATGATTAACGAAACGATAGATAATTCTGTAGCCTTTGCTTGTGGTGAAGATGTGAGTGTATCTAACGATGCGTATAATAGTGTTATGCACAAGTTTGCTGGTATATTTGTTATGGAGGAAATTCCATATGCAGAATGTTCAAAAGAGGACTTTGTTGCAAAACTAAAAGATATGGCAAATGCACGTTATCAAGAACGTGAACAAGCATTTAGCTCAAACTTTATGCGTGAACTTGAACGCATTGTACTTCTTAAAGTAGTTGATGTAAAATGGATGGCTCATATCGATGATATGCAAGAATTGCGTAACGGTGTAAGTCTTCGTGCTTATGGTCAACACGACCCAGTTTTAGAGTATAAACGTGAAGGCTTCGATATGTTTGAAAATATGATCAACGAAATTCGTGAAGAAGTTGTTCGTATGATTTTCACATTCGCTATAAGACAAAATGAACCACCAAAAGCAGAACCAGTAGCGAAAATTACGTCAACGTCTGCTGATGATGGCACACTTCAAAAACGTCCTACACGTGTAGACAATAAAGTGGGGAGAAATGACCTTTGTCCTTGTGGAAGTGGTAAAAAATATAAAAAATGCTGTGGCGCAGCCGATGCTGTTCATACAGAAAATTAATAATACTGAAACCGACCGATTTAGGTCGGTTTTTTTATTTGGAAATATGTTGTTTATCAGTGGTTTTCTTCTTACTGCTAGTGCAAACTTTTTTTCTCGGCAGTCGCTCGCCGCGTGGCTGATACTTTGGGACGTCCCAAAGTATCCAAAAGACGAAATCTTTTTGCGAAAAGATTTATCAAAATCTGGGGCGTGATGTTTTTACTGTGT
>JAWXUP010000017.1:0-41551 GCA_044426345.1 Clostridia bacterium
TTCAAATTCTTTTCATTTCGTTTGCGACTCTTTCAAGTCAGCTTATCTATAATACCATAATCAACTCTGTTTGTCAAGAACTTTTTTCAAAGTTTTTTTCAATTCTTAAAATCAGCTTTTACCGACCTCTTGAGTTGTTACCATATTAGAATACCACATCTTTTATCTTTTGTCAATATCTTTTTTCAAGTTCTAACTTGTTTCAACCAACTTTTTTACGATAACCTCTGTTTTGTATTCCTTTTTCTTAGCCGCTCTCTTTAGCGCTTATTTATAATACCACAATGGACAAGTATTGTCAATAACTTTTTTCATATTTTTTTATTTATTTTTTAAACCTTAATTTTAATGTTTTTTCTCTATATATAATGTATATTTTTTTACTTGCTACTATATATAGTATATATTGGCTAAAATGAATTTCATATTATCTATATTACAGCAAATAAAATCAAAATTATTTGCAAAAAATCTTAAAAATTTGAAAAAAACACTTGCAATGTATACTAAACAGGTGTATATTATAAATATAAAGGAGATGATATTTAAAATGAATAAATTTGTATATGCAGACAATGCTGCAACCACTCCAATAAGCCCTTATGTTTTAGATGCAATGATGCCACATCTTACAAGTGAATATGGTAACGCATCTAGTTTATATAGTATAGGTCAAAAGACCAAACAAGCTATGGAGGAATCACGTCAAAAAGTTGCTGATGCAATTGGCGCTAAAAGTAAAGATGAAATTATCTTTACTGCTGGTGGCTCTGAATCAGACAACTTAGCACTTAAAGGTTATATGTTTGGACGTTCTCGTAAGGGAACTCACATCATAACTTCGAAAATTGAACATCACGCACTTCTTGAAACTTGTAATTTCTTAGAAAAACAAGGTTTTGAAGTAACATATCTTGATGTAGATGGAAACGGTATGATTTCACTTGATGATTTAAAAGCCGCTTTTCGTCCTGAAACTGCTATCGTTTCTATAATGTCTGCTAATAATGAAGTTGGTACTATTCAACCTATAAAAGAAATTGGTACTTTGTGTCGCGAAAATGGTATTATTTTCCACACTGATGCTGTACAAGCTATAGGTCATATGCCAATCGACGTTGTTGATATGAACATTGATATGCTAAGCCTTTCTGGTCATAAAATCAACGCTCCAAAAGGTGTTGGTGCATTATATTGCAGAAAAGGTATCCATTTAGAACCTGTAATTCACGGTGGTGGACAAGAACGCAGACTTCGTGGTGGTACTGAAAATATGGCGTCAATCGTTGGTTTAGGTGCAGCTATCGAACACTCAATAGCGAATATTGATGCAAATACTGCTCATGCAAAAGCTTTACGTGACAGATTAATTGAAGGTGTTATGAAAATTCCATATACACATCTAACTGGTCACCCTGAAACTCGTTTACCTGGTACAGCAAGCTTTGTTTTTGAGGCTATCGAAGGTGAAGGCCTGCTTTTATGGCTTGATATGAATGGAATTTGTGCTTCTACTGGTTCGGCTTGTGCCTCTGGTTCGTTAGACCCATCTCACGTTTTAATGGCAATGGGCTTACCACACGAAATTGCTCACGGTTCTTTAAGACTTACTTTAGCGCATCAAAATACAGTTGAAGATGTTGATTATTTAATCGAAAAATTAAATGAAATCGTTAACCGTTTAAGACAAATGTCTCCAATTTGGGAAACAATGATGAAAGAAAACAATTAATTTAGAGGAGTTTATAAAATGTATACTGAAAAAGTTATGGACCATTTCGCTAACCCTCGTAATGTTGGCGAAATCAAAGGAGCTTCTGCTATCGGCGAAGTTGGTAATGCAAAATGTGGCGATATTATGAAGATTTATCTTGAAATCGAAAATGATATAATCGTAGATGTTAAATTCAAAACTTTTGGTTGTGGCGCTGCGATTGCAACTTCATCAATCACAACAGAACTTGTAAAAGGTAAAACTATAGCTGAAGCTTTAGAGCTTACAAATAAAAAGGTTGTAGATGAGTTAGGTGGACTTCCACCTGCAAAACTTCACTGTTCAGTACTTGCTGAGGAAGCGTTAAAATCAGCAATTTCTGATTACTATGTAAAACAAGGCATCGACCCTACACCAATAGTAGGTTGTATTATTGGCTGTCACGATGATCATCACTAAAATATAAATCAAAGGACAATCCTAAAAATTAGGATTGTCCTTTCAGTTTGTAAAAAAGTTATATGCACAAAAATAATGATATTTTATAACAACACACCAAACGTACGTGGCACGCATAACGTAAGTTCCAGCACCAAAATAGGCAACTACGTGGTCGAGAAAATTCATTAATACCATTGCATAAGCGATAGCGAGTTGGAGCACGAATGGTTAGGTGAACGGATGCCGAATTGCGTACGTCCAATAAAAATATCACGCCCAACTTTTGATAAATCTTTTCGCAAAAGATTTCGTCTTTTGGATACTTTGGGACGTCCCAAAGTATCAGCCACGCGGCGAGCGACTGCCGAGAAAAAATATAGCACTAGCTGTAAGTTGCAGAGGCACAAAATAAAAAATTTGTATATTAATGTATATTTTGAAAATAAGTTTTTTCGACAAACTGAAGGACAATCCTAATTCGAAGGATTGTCCTTTTTTTATCTTTTATTTTCGTTTTTCATATAGCGATAATTTTTGCCTTTTCTTGCAGGACGTTCAGTCTTTGGACCTTTTGGATGTTCAAACTCTGCTTGTTTGCCTCGATTTTTACGTTCGTCCATACGTTTTGCGTGATTTCTACCTTCTTTTTTAGATTTAACTTCTTTTTTAGGAGTAGTTTTTTTAGAATAATCACGTTCACCCTTTTCAGGACGAATTAAACATTTTTTCTCAAAGCCTATCAAATCCGTTCTTCCTGCCTCGAGTAATGCTTTTTTAACCAAATCACGTTTATCCGGCTTTCTCCATTGCAAAAGTGCACGTTGCATAGCCTTTTCTTCATAGGTTTTCGCAACATAAACCTCTTTCATTGTTCTTGGATCTAACCCTGTATAATACATAGCCGTAGATAAAGTACCTGGAGTTGGGTAAAAATCTTGAACTTGTTCTGGCATATATCCCATTTGATTTAAATGCTCTGCTAAAATTATAGCATCTTTTAATGTTGCACCCGGATGAGATGACATTAAATATGGTACTAAATATTGGTTTTTACCGAATTTTTCGTTCATTTTAGTATATTGTTCACGGAAATCCATATATACTTTAAAACTTGGTTTACCCATATAATATAAAACATTGTCGCTCATATGCTCTGGTGCTACTTTTAATTGACCACTAATATGATGTTTTACTAGTTCCTCAAAAAAAGCTTTATTTTTATCTTTTAGCATATAATCATAACGAATACCCGAACGCACAAATACTTTTTTTACACCCTTTATTTCACGGAGTTTTCGCAATAATTTTAAGTAATCAGAATGGTCTGCATCGACAGCCTTACAAGTTGTTGGAGCTAAACAGCGTTTATCTTGGCATAGTCCGTGTTCCTTTTGTTTGGCACAAGCTGGTTTTCTGAAATTTGCAGATGGACCACCAACATCGTGAATATATCCTTTAAAATCTGGGTCTTTTACGATTTGTTCAGCTTCTTTTATAATTGATTCGTGCGAACGACTTGAAACATATCTTCCTTGATGGAAAGATAGTGCGCAGAAATTACAGCCACCGAAACAACCACGATTGTGAATTATAGAGTGCTTAACTTCTTCTATTGACTTAACTCCACCTAGCGCCTCATAGCTTGGGTGATACGTTCTCATAAATGGTAACGCATAAACCTTGTCCATTTGTTCTGTATCTAGTGGAATTGACGGTGGATTTTGTACTAAAAACACACCATCGTGACGTTGAATTACAGCTTTACCCAAAACGTGGTCTTGGTTTTGTTCTTGCATAAAAGCAGCTTTTGCATATTCTTTCTTGTTTTCCACAACCTGTTTAAAACTCGGAACATCAGTACGCACAAAATCACCTAAATCGAGATTTTCACACAAATATGCTACACCACGAAGATTTTTTGCAATTTCCATCATAGTCTTACCAGCTTTTAAACCTAAAGCAAGTTCAGTGACAGTAGTTTCTCCCATTCCGAACATTAATAAGTCAGCTTTACTTTCCACCAAAATCGATGGGCGAACGCTGTCAGACCAGTAATCATAGTGTGCAAAACGTCTTAATGATGCCTCTAGACCACCAATCGCAATAGGTATTTCATTTCCAAAAGCCTCACGAGCCCAGTTTGAATATACCGTACAGGCACGGTCTGGACGTTTCCCAGCTTTGCCTCCAGCAGTGTAATCATCTACAGCACGTTTTCTTTTTGCAACCGAATAATGCGCAACCATTGAGTCGATATTACCACCAGAAATTAGTGTTGCATATCTTGGTTTTCCGTATTCTTCAAAATCCTTTTTTGATTGTGGTTGAGCTAAAATTGCAACTTTAAAGCCTAAACTTTCGATTAAACGAGCTATAATAGCCGTACCGAAAGAAGGGTGGTCAACGTAACTATCGCCAGTTACCACTAAAAAATCGCAATAAAACCAACCTCTATCAAGCATATCTTGTTTAGAAATTGGCAAAAAGTTGTTATTATTCATTAATTTTCCTTTATTTTTTTATTTTTCTTCAATAGATGTCGCTAACATTGTAGTGACTGACGCCCTCGTCGTTCATTTACGCAAAATAAAATTCTACAAAAATAATTATACTATCAATAATTTTTTAGGTACGGTAATTATCCACACATAACACCGATACGTCGAACTTCAATATAATTGATACAATATCACTATAAGATAACGGTGGGAGCAAGCCCCCACCCTACGATTTCTACATTTTTTTATCTAATCTTATTTTATCATAAAAAACAAAAGTTTTTTACACTTTTTTATAAACTTTTTTGATAACTCCTGTATAAGCTCTGTGCAAATTATCATCAGTATAAACAGATTCTACTTTTTTATCGACAAATTGGTCACGAGTTATATCAGTTACGTGTGCTTTTTTACAAACTATAACATATTCTGCTT
Source organism: Clostridia bacterium (assembly GCA_044426345.1). Taxonomy (GTDB): domain Bacteria; phylum Bacillota; class Clostridia; order Oscillospirales; family Butyricicoccaceae; genus CAYJLC01. The sequence goes on from JAWXUP010000017.1 coordinate 5,089, forward strand.
GCTCAAAGCCTACTGTATCATCTAAAAATGCAGGTGTTAGCGATGTTTTCGCAACTTTATCTTCGTCCCTACCCGAAACTGTACCTAAATATTGCAAATCTTTATTATATTCGTTTGTAAAAAATGAAATTGTAAAATAGTCATTTTTTTCCATATATTCATATGTGTAGCGAGTTGGTCGCACATAAACAGAGGTAACATATTCAAACCATAACACACCCATTTGTCCCCAGCTTACAGTCATTGTATTAAAATCATCTTTATCGCCTGCAGTAACTAGTGCCCAGCGTTTTCCTAATATTTCAAACGCATTTTTATCTATATCGGTTACTTTGATTTCTTGTAGCATATTAATTCCCTCTCTATCTCTTAGTCCATTTTACGGATTTTCATTTCTTGCCATTGTTGTTTGGAAATTAAAACTTGACGTGGTTTTGAACCATCAGCCTGACCAATTATTCCACGGTCTTCTATTTCGTCAATAATTCTTGATGCTCTAGCATAACCCAAACGTAATTTTCTTTGCAAAAATGAAGTTGATGCTTGACCAGTACTTACAATAATGTCGATAGCCTCGTCAACCATTGGGTCGTCCGAACTTCCATCACCGTCGCCACCACCAGAACCACTACTTTCGTTTACTGCGTGACTTTCAATGTGGTTTAAAACTTCTTCACTGTAATCTGGTTTTGCAATTGTTTTAACGTATTCAACAACAGACTCAACTTCGGTTGCTGTGATAAAACAACCTTGTAGACGTTGTGGTTTTGATGCTCCAAGGGGATTGTATAACATATCGCCTTTACCGATTAATTTTTCAGCACCTGTAGTATCAAGTATAATTCGAGATTCTATTTGAGATGATACTGCAAAAGATATACGCGATGGTATATTGGCTTTCATAATACCTGTGATAACGTCCGAAGATGGTCTTTGTGTCGCGATTACAAGGTGCATACCAGCAGCCCTTGCCATTTGAGCAATTCGGCAGATTGATTCCTCTACTTCTTTTGCAGCAATCATCATAAGGTCGGCAAGTTCGTCTATTACAATTACGATTTGAGGAAGTTTTTTCGCCTCTTCATCGCCATTTTTAATACGCTCTGCCATAACCATATTATATGATGCTAAATCTTTTACGTTACACTCTGCAAGAAGTTTATATCTTTTCATCATCTCGCCTACTGCCCAGTTTAAAGCACCAGCTGCTTTTTTAGGGTCGGTTACAACTGGAATTAGCAGATGTGGAATACCATTATATCCGCCAAGTTCAACCATTTTCGGGTCAATCATAATGAATTTCACTTCGGTTGGGTCTGCTTTATATAATAAAGATACAAGCATTGAGTTTACACAAACAGATTTACCAGAACCTGTAGTACCTGCGATTAACATATGAGGCATTTTTGCAATATCACCGATAGCTGCAGAACCTGTAATATCGTGACCTAACGCATATGACAATTTACTAGTTGTATTTTTAAATTCTGGTGTATCTAAAACTTCACGGATTAGCACGATTTCGGTTGTTTTATTAGGAACTTCGATACCAATTGCAACTTTATCTGGAATTGGAGCGATACGAACGTTAACCGCACCTAACGACAGTGCTATATCATCAGAAAGTGCTGTAATTTTTGAGAATTTAACACCTTTTGATATTGTAATTTCAAACCTTGTGATAGATGGTCCACGTACAATATGTATAATTTCAGCAGCAACACCAAAACTTGCTAGTGTATCTATCAAACGTTCAGAACTTTCTGCAAGTTCTACTTTAGGGTCAAACTCAGCATTTTTAAGTTTTGGTTTCAAAAGGTGCATTGGTGGATATGAATAGCGATATCCAAGGCTTTTTGCATCAAAATTGCTCGCTATTTCATATTTCATCGTAGATTTTAATAAATCTGGCACAACTTCTTCTTGAGAGAATACATATTCACGTGTATCATCATCAAAACTTTGTTCAATTGCTTGTTTCACTTCTGCTGGATTAAATTGCTCAAACGATTGTTCCAAAGATTGGTCTAACGTTTGTTCTAACTCAGCTATTGCTGGGTCTATTGCTTGTAGCTCAGCAGTTTCTTCAGTTATATGCGTATCTAAAATTTGCGAAATATCTTGAGCAGTTTTTGCAGCAACAACAGTTTCGACTTCAGATGCTAGGCTAATTTCTGATAAATCTTCCATAATATGGTCAATTTTATCAAGTTGCTGTAAAATATTTTGTTCGGTAGTTAAAACTTGTCCGTTTTCGTCTAGTTTCAGACCATTAATACGTGCTAAACGTTCTTGTTCATTACGCTCTTTAATTTTTTCGTACGCCTCAACAATCCACGCCTCAACTTCTGGTCGTGCATCTTTTTCAAGCTCATTCAACATTGAAATTTGCTCATCTGTGCTACCTAAATTAATATCTAGATTAACTTTTTTTTGTTTTTTTAGCGTTTCATCTGGAATTGCTTTTTTATATTGCTCATAAGCTCGTTCTTTTTCAAGTTTTAGTTTTTCATTATATTCTTTTTGCTTTTCTTTTTTCGCTTTTTTCATTTCAGCACGATTTAGATGATATTCAACATCTTTATCGTATTTTTCTGTATCTTCATTTTTTAGTTGATTAAACAAATTTACTATAGCTCTGTAAATTTGTTTAGGCGACACTCTAAATCCGATAAAAATTTCTACAAGAATAATTGTAATCAGAAAAATTACTGCTCCTACAGTTGACAAACTTGCTTGTAAAATTATACTAATAAATCCACCAAGAAAACCTGCTGATTTACATTGCATACCAGTTTCTACAAGGTCTGCTATATTATCTAAATTCAAGCTATATTTATCACCTTGTAATACAACTTGGAAAAAACAGCTTAAAGTTATTGGAAAACTAAGTATACACGTACTACGAAGTGGTACATTTCCAACAAATGGAACAAAGCAATATATTGCCATTATAAAAAATGATACAGGCAAGGTATATATACCAAAACCTATACAAAAAGTTACTGCTTGATATATCCAACTCAGCACGAAACCATCGAAATCCAAAACTGAAAACAGTGTTATAACTGCTAAAATTACATAAATAACGCCCCAAACCTCACGACTTATTGGCGAACTTTTTTTCGCAGATGCCGTTGTAGTTTTACGAGTTGTTGTTATTGGTTTTTTGGTTGTTTTACTTGTGGAACTACCTTTTGTTGCCATTTTCTCACCTACCCTAAAATATTAATAATAATAGTTGCAAGACCTACAACAAAAGTATATCCTGCAAAATAAATAAATTTATCATTTTTTGTGATATAACGAACAAGAGCTATAGCTAAAATACCAGAAACCGCCGCTGCAACCATACCAGCAATGCATACTGGAATGCTCATACCAAGGTCTGTTTGTTCGGTTATTGCCTCTACAACAGAGAAAACATTTGCTCCTAGTATAACTGGAATTGACATTATAAATGAGTATTTCACGGCAAATTCACGAGAGAATCCGCAGAAAAGACCAGTTGTGATAGTAGAACCAGCACGAGAAACGCCAGGAACTACTGCAATTGTTTGCATAATACCTACAGCGAGTGCATTTTTATATGTTGCATCATTCGCAGTTTTATATCCTTTTATAATTCGGTCTGAAAAGAACAATAATAGCGAAGTATAAATCAATGCAATACCAACAGCAAGCGTACTTGAAAAAAGGCTTTCGATACTATCTTTTATTGGTAAAACTAGCGCTAGAGGTAAAGTTGAAACTATTATAAGCACTATGAATTTACGTTTTTCATTATTTCTAATTTTAAATCCATCGGCAATCCATTTAAAAGCCTCGACAATTAAGTCTAGGATTTCGTGCCAATATGCAATAAAAACTGCGACTAGCGTACCAAAATGTAATAAAATGTTAAAAAGCAAGCTACCTTCACTTGACTCAATGCCTAAAATTTCACTTGCAAGCACTAAATGTCCAGAGCTTGAAATTGGTAAAAACTCGCCTAAACCTTGAACTATTCCTAAAATAATTGATTCGATATATGTCATTAATAAAATCCTCCTAAATATACACCTTAACTAATATATTTTAACACATTTTATGAATTTTTTCTAGTGCTAATGCAGAAAAAAATATTCAAATTTTAATTTTTTGAATAACTAATTTCTACCGAAATCAAGATAGACGGTATCACACATAGATACTGACCTAGGTATATCACAACAAGATGTAGAGGCTGACCCTATGTAGTCTCCCACTCTTATGTTCTTAGCAATAAAAATGAACAATTTTATTTTGGATATAACTAATTTACGCTATGTATTCTTATTTCTAATATAAAAGTTATCCACATTATCCACAAAGTTATACACAAAGTATAGTTTATGCTAAAAAATACAGTATTTAGCTGTGAAAATGAATAAATATTAATATCAAATTTTGTATAAATATTATAAAAAACACTATTTTCAAGTGTAATACAATCTGTAAATACATTGTAAACAGAGTGTTAAAAAACATTTTTTATGTTTTCAGTTACTTACATTGTGTATATTATTATGTGTGTATCTAATATAAATATTTGTAAATTTCAGGGCATAGACAATGCTCTTTCCGAAAAAACGTATCATACGCTTCAGCCTATTGAAAAAGTGCAAGCTAAAAAAACTATTGCACAAAACCAAAACTTACCTTAACCTTAAAATAAGGTTTTAATGCACGTGCTAGCAAAGTAAAAATTTTTCAGAGAAAAATTATTTACGCAGTGGACTGATACGGCTTGCTGATAAAACAAGCTGTGTTTTCGTCTTTTGGATACTTTTGTACGCACAAAAGTATCAGCCACGCGGCGAGCGACTGCCGAGAAAAAAGATAGCACTAGCTGTAAGTGGTAAAAGAGAAAAATGGTATATTTTGACAATAAGTTCTTTGACAAACTAAATCGTATCATAACAATTTTCTAGTACTTTGCAAAAGGTCATTATTTTCTTTCTATTATACAAAAAGTAATCTTTTATTATTTTTAAACAAAGTTATCAACAGTTTCCCCATAGTTATCCACAGGTAGACTTTATCGTGTTTCTTGTTTGCGATATTGTATAGCTTCGGCTATGTGATTAGCTGTAATTTGCTCACTTCCATCAAGGTCTGCGATAGTTCTTGCTAGTTTCAAAATTCTGTCGTGAGAACGTGCTGTCATATTTAATCTCGCAAAAGCTTGACGTAAAATTTCACTTGCAGCATCATCTAAAGAGCAAAATTCTTTTATTTTATCTGGAGTTATATCCGAATTATACTTAATATTTGTTCCTACAAAACGTTTTTCTTGAATTTCACGTGCTTTTAAAACTCTTTTCAATATATCTTTAGAGCTTTCCCCTTTTTTTCTAGTATGTAAATCATCATAAGCAACAGGTGTTACGTTTACAAAAATATCAATACGGTCTAGAATTGGACCAGAAATTTTAGCATTATATGACTGAACTGCCTTTGGTGTACATATACAATGACGTACTTTATCACCATACCAACCACATTTACAAGGGTTCATCGCCGCAACTAAAATAAATTCCGAAGGGTATGTAATTGATGCAGAAACACGAGCAATGGTAACTTTTTTATCTTCTATAGGAGCTCTTAAAGAGTCTATCGCTGCTTTTTGAAACTCTGGAAATTCATCTAAAAATAATATTCCGTGATGAGCTAACGAAATTTCGCCTGGTTTTGGAACTTTATTAGCTCCAAGTCCACCTGAAAGTGCTATAGCCGATACCGTATGATGTGGCGACCTAAAAGGTGGTGTATCCGATATGCTAAGATTATTTTTTGTAAATCCCATAGATGAATTTATTTTTATAACCTCTAATTGTTCATCTTTTGTAAGTTTAGGCATAATTGTAGACAGTCTTTTCGCTACCATACTCTTACCACTACCTTGAGAACCACAAAGAAGTAAATTGTGTCTACCAGCTGCACATAATTCACATGCTCTAATAACGTTTTGTTGACCCACAACATCAGCAAAGTCTAGTTGAGTTTCATCATTTATTGTAAAATCAGGTCTCACAAATGGCTTAATTTTTTTATCACCATTTATATGTGCAATAACTTGCGATACATTTTCTACTGCAAAAATGTTAATTCCATCGCAAAAGCTAGCCTCTATAGCATTATGCATAGGCACGAAAAAGTTTTTTATTCCATTTTCTTTTAATGAAATTGCCATAGAAAGAGCTCCGGAAACTGGTCTGATTTCTCCATTTAGTGATAATTCTCCGACAAATGCATTATCTGATGTTATATCTGAAATTTGTTCATTTGCTAGCATAATTGCGAGCATAATTGGTAAATCGTATATCGTTCCCTCTTTTTTTACATCAGCAGGTGCTAAATTTATAGTAACCCTACCTATAGGATAAAAATAATTATTATTTTTCATAGAAGAACGTACACGCTCGCTAGATTCTCGAACAGCAGTATCCGGCAAACCAACTATAGTAAATCCTGGCATACCCTTTGATAATTCACACTCTACTGAAACTTTGTAACCATCTATACCATAGATACCAGATGCATTTATAATAACTGCCATAAAAATCCTCCATTAAATTAAGTGACGCGTAAAAATATTTTACCACATATTTCATAAAAATCAAACTATTTATTAATAACTTATTGTAATTATTGATATATGGGTATATAATTGTATTTGGAAAAGGAAGTGTTTCGTTTGAAAAAAAAATTTATTAAGTTATATGATAAATTTATGTCAGCTAGTGGTGGTTTAGGTCTTAGCCGCGAATTCAAAGTTGTAACTTTTGTTCACGTACTTTTAATGTTAGGCATCAGCTTATCATCTGTATTTATTAGCGTATTTTTATTTAAAATGAACGGTTCAGATTATGTATTAACTGCAAAATATAATGCATATCTATTTTTCTTTGAAGGTTTAACCTTTATTTTATGTTTGTATTTTTATAAATATTTGAGTGTTGTGAAAACTATGCAGATAGGACTTTGTGTGTATTCGCTTTCTTACATTATTCTTCTTATTTTTAGAAATGATATCATTAATTATTATATTATAGTAGCTGCGTTATCATCTACAGGTGCAGGACTTTATTGGACTGGTTATTACCTAATGACTAATGTTCATACTACTCCTGAAAATAGGCAAAGAGCTTTAGGCTTTAATGGTATTTGCTGTTATATCGTTTCTATAATTGCATCACCAATTTCTGGCTTTATAACTAGCACTTTTGAAGGTATGACAGGGTATATTATAGTTTTCGGTGTTACTATCATCGCATATTTGATTGCTGCATTTTACATCAAAGACGTACCTTATATTTCAACAGAACGTTATAATTTTAATTTTCATAACTCATTTAAGTATATTTTAAAAACAAAAGCCACCCGACTTATTTATATCAGTGAAACATTTCGTGGAATACGTCTTGGTATGACTTTTTATTACACTCCTATTTTATTGTATTCTATAACAAGCAATGAATTTATTTTAGGCATAGCGCTTATGCTGAAAAATTTATCTTCAATACTATCTTGTAATTATATGAAAACAATAAAAACTGCACATCGTAGATTTGTTTCTACAGCTATATTATTGGGCATTGAAATTGTAACGCTGTTTATATTAATTGCAAACAGAGAAACAAATTTAATGGTATATTTAGCGTTTTTCTACTGTTCTTTTTATGTAATCGTAGAAATTATAGGTATGAATTTATCACAAATACCATTGTTTGAAACAATGATTTTACTTAAAAGACATTGTGGAACAGACCGTGAATTTATGGGTGTTCGACAATTATTATTCAACGGAGGCCGTACTTTTGGTGTTATAGTCTTACTATTTCTACCAACCGAGCCTATATATCAACTTATTGCAATTTGCACATCAAGTGTAGTTGCATTTATTGCAGCATGCATATGTAACAAAGGCGCAAAATTAGTATCTGAAGAGGTAGCAAATGGATAGATTAGACACGCTGTGCTCACTTGTTAAAAGTGATGCAACAGTGTATGACATAGGTTGTGACCACGGATATTTACTTTTAAAGTTATATCCAAAAATAAAGCGAGGTTTTGCACTTGATGTAGCGCAAAAACCGTTAAACACAGCTATAAAAACAATAAATGAAAATAATTTAAGCGATAAGGTTACAGCAATATTATCAGATGGTCTTGAAAAAGTAGACCCAAAAATTGCCGACACAATAGTTATCGCTGGAATGGGTGCAGAGTTAATTATTGATATTTTGAGCAAATATAACTTTATTTATAGCGATAAATACACATTTTTACTGCAACCAATGACAAAATCAGAGCTTTTAAGGCAGTTTTTATATGCAAAAGGCTTTGAAATTGAGCAAGAAGTAGTTTCTATTGAGGAACGCAGATTTTATACAATTATGAAATGTAAATATACTGGAAATATCATTGAAAAAGATGTTCTTGATTGCTATGTTAGTGAAAATTTAACTAAAGACGACGATTTCTCTGCATATATTGATTACAAAACTAAAAAAATGAGTATAATTTGCGATAGAATAGAAGATAAATCTAACGAAAACTATGTTTTTTATAATAATCTTATTAAAAAGTTACGAGGTATGACGAATGAAAACTAAAAATATACTTAGTTTCTTAGAGCAATTTGCTCCATACGAACTTGCTGAAAGCTGGGACAACTGTGGACTTTTGGTTGGCGATAAAGAACAAGAAGTAAAAAAGGTTATATGTGCTTTAGATGTCACACAAAACGTAATAAACGAAGCAATAAATACAGATTGTAATTTAATTGTAGCACATCACCCATTAATTTTCACATCAATTCAAGCAATTACATCTAGCGACCCTGTTGGTAAAATGATAATGACTGCCGTAAAAAACGACATATCTATTATATGTATGCATACTAATTTAGACAGCACTCAAGGTGGAGTTAACGATGCATTAGCCAATAAGTTAGGATTACAAAACATATATTCAGATGAAAAAATGACACTTGGACGTATAGGAAATTTAGTCGAAGCAATGCAATTTGATGACTTTTTGTTTCACGTGAAAACATCACTTAATGCTAATGGCTTAAAATTTGTTGGTTCAAAAGCGTGCAAAAAAATCGCTGTTTTGGGTGGTTCTGGTGGAAAGCTTATGGATTTCGCATTGCGTAATGATTGCGATACTTATGTAACTTCGGATTGTTCTTATGACATTTTTCAAAAGGCAGATAATTTAGGCATAAACTTAATAGATGCTGGCCATTTTGCAACAGAAAATGTTATAATAGATGTATTAGTTTCAAAAATCAATGAAACTTTTGGACAAATTGCGTGTAAATCTCAAATACACGAGGATATTATTAATTTTAGATAGGAGAATATAATGCCGTTTGATGGAATTACTGTTTTTGCAATGGCTAACGAATTAAATTCAGTTTTAGAGCATTGCAAAATAGAAAAAGTAAATCAGCCGACAAAGGACGAAATAGTTCTGACAGTTCGCAAAAAAGGTTTTAATCATAAGCTTTTAATAAATGTAAGTTCAAATAATCCACGAGTTCACTTTTTAAAAGAAAACCGTGAGAATCCAAAAGTGCCACCTATGTTTTGTATGCTACTTAGAAAGCATTTAGCTGGTTCTGTTATCACTGGAATTTCAACGTCAAATTTCGAGCGTCTTATGAAAATCGAAGTTTTGGCATACGATGAAATGGGATTTCAGACTAAAAAATACCTAATTATAGAGTTAATGGGCAAGTTTTCGAATTTAATTTTAACGCAATCTGATAATATGATTATAGATTGTGCAAAAAGAGTGGACTTTGAAAGCTCAGTCCGTCCACTTTTACCTAATATTTATTATGAAAATCCTCCAGCTCAAGAAAAAATATCAATTCTAGATGTTGATGAAAGTTTTGCACAAACTGTGGAAAACTCCGATGATTTTGTGGCTAAAATTTTAGGTGTATCTCCTATCATTGCAAAAAGTATTTGTAAAGATGATAAAATTTGCGAAAATATATTAAATTTCAAAGAAAAAGTGCAAAATAATGAACTTTGTGCGCATCTTCTGTACAAAAATGGGAAACCTCAAGATTTTTCTGTTATGGCAATTGATGGCTTTGACAGTATAGCTCACGATAATTTTTCTTTTATGCTTTGTGATTTTTATGAGCAAAAAGAAAAAACCAATGCTCTAAAATCGGTTCACAAAGAGCTTAGTCGCACGGTAAAAAATTTAATTAACCGTCAAACTAAAAAGTTAGTATTACAAAATGAAGAATTAGAAGATACTGCAAAACGTGTAGTTTTTCAAAATTACGGAGACCTTATAGTTTCAAACTTATATTGCCTATCAGAGCAAAAAAGTGAAAGTATAACGCTAATTAATTATTTTGATGAAAATATGCCAGAAGTGGAAATTCCACTTGATATTACGCTTACTCCAAAGCAAAATGCTGATAAATATTTCTTAAAATATAATAAATTAAAACATGCAGAGCAAATTTTAACTGAAGAAATAATAAAAGGCGAGCAAAATTTGATTTACCTTGAAAGTGTACTTGAAAGCATTGATAGAACGGAAAACACACAAGAACTTGAAGAAATAAAAAATGAACTTATAGATGGTTTTTATATCAAAAAATCAACTAAATTATCAAAAAAACCTAAGATTTCTATTCCAAATAGATATATTTCTAGTGATGGTTTTGTTATACTTGCAGGAAAGAATAACGTTCAAAATGACACTTTAACTCTAAAAACTGCATCTAGAAATGATATGTGGTTTCATACTCAAAAAATACATGGAACTCACGTTATTTTACAAAATGGTGGTCAGCAAGTGCCAGAAACTACACTGAATGAGTGTTTTATGATAGCAGCTTATAATTCAAAGGCTCGTTCTTCATCAAATGTACCAGTAGATTATTGCCCTGTTTCACACGTTCGAAAACCTAGAGGTTCAAAAGCTGGAATGGTGATTTATGATAATTACAATACAGCGTATGTAACTCCTGATGCAGTTAAAATCGAGGAATTGAGGGTTAAGTAATGGATTATAATTTAGGTGATAAAGTAAAGACAAAAAAAAGTCACCCTTGTGGTTGTGATGAATGGGAAATAATACGCATAGGCGTTGATTTTAAATTAAAATGTGAGAAATGTGGACATATTGTTATGTTACCTCGCGAAAAAGCTATTAAAAGTATTAAAGTAAAGCTTTAGGGAGTATAAAAAATGATAGGAACGTATGCAAATACAGCGACTATAATTATTGGTTCATTGGTAGGTTGTAGCCTAAAAAAGGGTTTAAATGAAAAACAAAGTGATACTTTAATGCAAGCAATGGGTCTAGCGGCATCTGCTATTGGTATTAATTCTATTGTTACAAATATGGGAAAAACAACAGCGCCTGTTTTATTCATCGCCTCACTAGTAATCGGTGGATTTATTGGAAGTTCATTGAAATTAGATGAAAAAATAGATGAGCTTGGTAATAAATTTAAAAAACTAGGTAATTTAGAAGGTTTAGTGACTGCTGTTTTATTATTTTGCATAGGTACGTTGTCTATTTTAGGACCAATTGAAAGTGCGTTGAATAATAATCATACATATTTATTTACGAATGCAACTTTAGATTTAATTACATCAATGGTATTAGCCTCAGCATTTGGTTTTTCTATAATCTATGCAGCAGGAATACTTTTTTGTTGGCAAGGAGCAATTTATTTAGGAGCAAGTGCTCTTGCTCCATTTATAACAGCTGCACTAATGTCAGAAATCGGTATTTTAGGTGGAATTTTAATATTTAGTACAGGACTTAATATTATAAAAGCAGTAAATATAAAAACAATAAACTTTTTACCTGCATTAATAATACCACCAATCTATTTTGCTATAATATCTTTTATCTAGCCGAAATTTTATTAATATGAGTGAACGGACTTTAAAAAAAGTCTGTTCAGGGTGTCAAAAAAGTACCAATCTAAAAAATGTTGCACAAAACCAATTATTGCGAACAACGTATAACGTAAGTCCTAGCACTGCAATAGGCAACTTAGTGGTTGTGAAAATTTATTAATTCCACAGCATAAGCGATAGCGAGCTGGTGTACCAATGGTTAGGTGAATGTATGCTGAATTTCGTGGAACATACAACAATATACACCCCATTTTGATAAAACTTTCGCCAAAGTTTTCGGTTTTTGGATACTTTTGAGCGTTCAAAAGTATCGCCCAACGGCGAGTGTACTGAGCGAAAAAAGTTATTATAAAATGATAAGTGGTAGCACTCAATAAAATTATACATTTTGCCAAAAGCTTATTTTGAAAACGAGTTTTTCGACAGCCTGAACGGACTTTTAAAAAAGTCTGTTTATTTTTGGTAAATTGGTATATAAAACAAAAATAAAAATATGTTCTTAAAATATTAACAATAATTTACACTGTTATTCATTGAAAAAAATCAAAAAAAGCTGTATAATTAATGTAATTATAAATTTAAAAGGGGTAAAAAAATGTATAAAATAGGTTTTGATGGTGATAAGTATTTAAAAATGCAATCTGAGAAGATTTTAGAACGTATTTCTCAATTTGACAATAAATTATATTTAGAATTTGGTGGTAAACTTTTTGATGATTTCCATGCATCAAGAGTTCTTCCAGGCTTTGCACCTGATAGTAAAATAAAAATGCTTGCTACTATGAAAGATGAAACTGAAATTGTAATTGTAATTTCTGCTGGTGATATAGAAAGCAATAAAGTTCGTTCTGATATTGGTATAACATATGATAATGATGTTTTACGTTTGATTGATGCTTTTAGAAGTTTTGATTTATTCGTGGGCTCAGTTGTTATTACTCAATATAATGGTCAAAATTCTGCAAATTCATTTAAATCTCGTCTCGAATCGCTAGGTGTTAAATGTTATATTCACTATCCAATTGCAGGATATCCTTCAAATTTATCACTTATTGTCAGCGATGATGGCTATGGCAAAAATGAATATATCGAAACTTCACGTCCACTTGTTGCAGTAACGGCTCCAGGTCCAGGTTCTGGAAAAATGGCAACTTGTTTATCTCAACTTTATCACGATCATAAACGTGGTCTAAATTCTGGTTACGCAAAATACGAAACCTTCCCTATCTGGAATTTATCGCTAGCTCACCCAGTAAATATTGCATACGAATCAGCAACTCTAGATTTATCTGATGCAAATATGATTGATCCATTCCATTTAGAGGCACACGGTGAAACGACAGTAAATTACAACCGTGACATTGAGGTCTTCCCTGTTTTAACTGCGATTTTTAATAAAATTTATGGTCAAAGTCCTTATAAATCACCAACAGATATGGGTGTTAATATGGCTGGAAATTGTATTTTCGACCAAGACATAGTAAAAAATGCAGCCCGTCAAGAAATAATTAGAAGATATTATGCTGAGGCGTGTTTAGAGCGTCAAGGTTTAAGCAAAGAAGACAATGTTTATAGAGCTGAGCTTTTAATAAATCAAGCAAAATCAGAACTTTCAAACCGTCACGTATCAGCTATTTCACAAGCGAAAGCTCAAGAAAACGGAAGTCCAGTAGTAGCACTTGAACTATCTGATGGAATAATTATTACAGGAAAAACAACAAAGCTTTTTGGCTCATCTGCAGCTGCACTTTTAAATGCATTAAAACACCTAGCTGAAATACCAGACGATGTTCATTTACTATCACCTATTGTAATTGAACCAATACAAAAGCTTAAAACCTCAACGTTAGGTAGCTCTAATCCTCGTTTACACACAGATGAAATGTTGATAGCATTATCGATTTCTGCAGCTACAAATGAATTGTCAGCAAAAGCATTAGCACAAATCGAAAATTTACGAGGAGCTGAAGGTCATTCTTCTGTTATTTTATCTCACGTAGATGCAAATATCTTCAAAAAAATTGGTGTAAATATGTCTTGTTCACCAGTTTATGAATTTAAAAGATTATATCATAAATAATTTTAAGCCTAACATTCTTGGCAATATTAAAGGAGTACGAATTCAATCGTACTCCTTTAAACTTGTCTAAAAATTTATTTTCAAAATAGACTTTTAAATATACAAATTTTTTATTTTGTGCCACTGCAACTTACAACTCCTACTATCTTTTTTCTCGACAGTCGCTCGCCGCGTGGCTGATACTTTGGGACGTCCCAAAGTATCCAAAAGACGAAATCTTTTTATAAAAGATTTATCAAAACTGGTCTAATTTTATCGCTTCGTAAATAATTTTTCTCTGAAAAATTTTTACTTTGCTAGCTCGTGCATTGAAATTTTATTTTAATGTTAAGATAAATTTTTTTCTATATTTTTTAACTTGCAACTTTTTTTACAATTTTAAAAGGAGTACGATTGATTTCGTACTCCCTTATTTTTTAATTTTCTAAAATTTTATTATATAATTCTAAATTATCTTGATATAATTGTTTTACATCATCTTTTGAATCTTCATAATGAATATCAGAAACAATCATAACTCTACTTTCTCCAAAGTAATCATAAATATCATTTCCATAATAACTAATACCATCAAAAATTTGTGTATCAGCAAAAGCATAACCATACAGAGTTTCATCTGCCTCAACGCCAGTTTTCGAATATGATTCAAGTAAATTTCCATCTACATCTTCAAAACCAGACTCAATTATATGACTATATGTATTAATCCCATCAACAATATAAATAAAAACTTCATCACCCGATAAATCTGCATATAATCTAGTTGTATTTGCTGTTATATTTTCCATTGCACTTGTATCATCATAATCTAATTGGTAGAAATAAATTGATGTTATAACTTCACCATCATTATTAATATCTAATCCATATTGTGAAATTTGTTCTTCCATTTCATCAAGAACTTCATCTGAAATATATTGAGGACTTATAAAACCCAGAATATAATCAGGTTCTACTTTATTCATAAGCTCTATTACTGTAGTTACTATAGTGCATAAAATTATTATAGCAACAATAGTATGCCATTTATAATACTCCCAATAATGCTCCCATTTTTGTTTTTTATTCATAACATATTCTTCTTCAACATAATGCTTTTCTATTTTCATAAATTAACTCCTATAAATCTTTATTCTATTATATTATAACACAAATATGATGTTTTTGTGTTGATTCTTCTATTTAATTTTTATATATTTTATATTATTTGTCAAATATAAAACCGACGTTTATAAGCGTCGGTTTTAATAAATTATTCTTCGGTAGTTTCTTCGATTACTTCTTCAGCATTTTCAGATGTTTCTTCTGTTATTAAAACATCATTTTCATCTAAATCAGACTCTTCTTCTTTTTCTGTTCTTTCGATAGAAATAACTTTAACATCTTCTTGAGTTTTCATAACGATAACACCTTGAGATGCTCTACCACATTCACGAATAGTAGTTGTATCAGTTCTAATAATAATACCTTCGCTAGTGATAAGCATAACGTCATCGTTATCAGTAGTCATAACAAGACCTATAACATTACCAGTTTTTTCTGTAATTTCGTGTAATTTAACACCAACACCACCACGGTGTTTAATAGCAAATTCTGAAGGTTTAGTACGTTTACCATAACCGTTTTCTGTAATAGTAAGAACCATTTTTTCTTCAATAGCACAACCAGCACCGATTACATAGTCGCCGTCACGAAGTTTGATACCACGAACACCAGTAGCTGTACGTCCCATAGCACGAACTTCTGTTTCATCAAAGCAAACTGCTTGACCGTTATAAGTACCAATAATAATAATTTGTTTACCATCAGTAAGTCTAACTTCAACAAGCGTATCATCTTCATTAAGAGTTAATGCTCTTACACCAGCTTTTCTTGTTGAGTCTAAATCAGCAAGTGCAATACGTTTGATAACACCTTGACGAGTAACAAAGAATAAGAAATGTTCTGCTTCATCGCCTTTTTTCGCATCATTGAACATATCATTTGAAACTGGAATCATAGCTGTAATTTTTTCATCAGCATCAAGTTCAAGCAAGTTTATGATATTCATACCACGAGCAGTACGAGAACTTTCTGGAATATGATAACCTTTTAGACGATAAACTCGACCTTTTGAAGTAAAGAACATAATATTTGAGTGAGTTGATGATGTAAATAGAGTTTTTACGATATCTTCTTCCCTAGTTTGCATACCAGTAACACCACGTCCACCACGTCTTTGCGATTTATAAGTACTAGTTGGAACACGTTTGATATAACCTAAGTTTGTAAGCGTATAAACACATTCAGTTTCTTCGATTAAATCTTCAATGTCAATATCATCGTAAACATTTTCGATAGATGTACGACGTTCATCACCAAATTTTGATTTAATTTCAGTAAGTTCATCACGAACAATAGCAAGCATATTTGAGTCACTTGATAGAATTTCTTCAAATTTTGCAATTTTTTCTGCAATTTCATTAAATTCATCTTCAATTTTTTGACGTTCAAGACCAGATAAACGACCTAAACGCATATCAGTAATAGCTTTTGCTTGAATATCTGATAAATAGAATTTTCCATCTTCGCAAATGCTATCAATATTTACAATTGTGATATTAGAAACGTCGAATGGTTCTTCTGTTAATCTCACTTTTGCTTCTGTTTCGTTAGGAGAATTACGTATAATTTCAATAATTCTGTCTATATTATCTTTAGTATCAGTCGCAACACGTAAACCTTCTAAGATATGAGCTCTATCTTTTGCTTTTTTAAGGTCAAAACGAGTTCTTCTTTCGATAATATCTCTTTGGAATTTGATATAGTTATCTAAAATTTCACGTAAAGTCAAGATTTTAGGTTGATTATCAACAAGAGCTAGCATAATCATAGATACTGTATCTTCAAGTTGAGTATATTTATATAAAGTATTAAGTACAACTTGAGGATTTGCATCACGTTTAAGTTCGATTACAATAGTAAGACCATTTCTGTCAGACTCATCACGGATATTTGAAATACCATCAACACGTTTATCTTTAACTAAGTTTGCAATACTTTCGATAAGTCTTGCTTTGTTAACCATATAAGGTATTTCTGTAACAACTAATTTATAGCGATTTTGTTGCCAATCTTCAATATCAACTTTCGAGCGAAGTTTGATTTTACCACGACCAGTAGCATAAGCAGCGCGCATACCAGATTTACCCATAATAATACCACCAGTTGGGAAGTCTGGACCTTTAATGTGCGCTAAAAGTTCATCGAATTCAATTTCTGGATTGTCTATAGTTGCGATAACGCCATCAATAACTTCACATAAATTGTGTGGAGGAATATTAGTAGCCATACCAACAGCAATACCAGTAGAACCATTTACAAGCAAGTTTGGAAATTTTGAAGTAAGAACTGTAGGTTCTTTGAATTTATCATCGTAGTTCATACCAAATTCGACAGTATCTTTTTCAATATCGCGTAGCATATATTGAGAAATTCTATCCATACGTGCTTCAGTATAACGATAAGCAGCGGCAGGGTGACCATCAACAGAACCGAAGTTACCGTGACCGTCGATAAGTGGATAACGAAGACTGAAAGATTGTGCCATACGAACTAGCGAATCATAAACAGCGGCGTCACCGTGAGGGTGATATCTACCAAGAACGTTACCAACAGTAGTCGCTGATTTACGATATGGTTTATCATGTGTTAAATTGTCTTCATACATTGCATATAAAATACGTCTATGAACGGGTTTTAAACCATCACGAACGTCAGGCAAAGCACGCCCAACGATAACGCTCATAGAGTAGTCGATATACGATTTTTTCATTTCTTTTTCTATATCAATAGGTATTATTTTTTGATTTTCGAATAATAGGCTCATTTTTTACCTCTTTTAATAAATTATTTTGTAATAATTTTTATTTTCTTGAAATTTGCTGGATTGTATTTATCTTCATTCCATTTTGACGGGTTATTTTCTATGTAATTGTATATTTTATAATACATTTTATCATTTTTTATTATATTATCATAATATGAACGTTGGAAAATTGGAAAACTTATTTCTTTATTTATAAATCTTTTTAATGTTGATATAAACTTTGGTAAAAACGCATTTGTAGGGGACGGCGTCCTCGACGTCCCGTAAACTTCATCATTGCACACATTTTTATTCTTTATTTCAATAATAAAATGTATATGATTTGGCATTATAACATAATTATGTATTTTTACATTATCATAAAAATTATCTAATTGATTTATATATTTATCTACTATTTTACCGTACTCTGATAATTTAATTGTTAAATAATTAAATTTTAATTTGTCGTTATACGTTAACGGGACGTCGAGGACGCCGTCCCCTACATTCCTATCAACAATTCTTGACAAAATGCATTCACAATTTTTAACACATATGGTAATAAAATACAAACCATTATTACCATAATCGTAATTTTCCATTCGTATTTTTTTACGTACCCTTAATTCCAACTAAATATCTAAATTCCTAACATATTTAGCATTTTGCTCGATAAATTCACGTCTTGGTTCAACTTTTTCGCCCATTAAGATGGTAAAAATTTCATCAGCTGCAGCAGCGTCTTCCATCGTTACTTGAAGTAATGTACGATTTTCTGGGTTCATAGTAGTTTCCCAAAGTTGATGTGGATCCATTTCCCCTAGACCTTTGTATCGTTGAACTTCTGCTTTATCTCCAGCTTCGGCAAGAGCAGGAGCTAAATCTTCGTCACGATAAACGTATTTTAAGAAATTTTTACCTTTTTCAACTTTAAATAGTGGTGGTTGCGCAATATACACATATCCACCTTCAACTAGTGGACGCATAAATCTAAACATAAATGTCAAAAGAAGGGTTCTAATGTGCGAGCCATCGACATCGGCATCGGCCATAAGTATAATTTTGTGATATCTTAATTTTTCTGGATCAAATTCATCGCCAAAACCAGCACCGAAAGCAGTAATCATAGGAACTAATTTTTCATTTCCATAAACTTTATCAATTCTTGCTTTTTCAACGTTTAGCATTTTACCCCAAAGAGGAAGAATAGCTTGGAAACGACGGTCACGTCCTTCGATAGCCGAACCACCAGCCGAGTCACCTTCGACGATGTAAATTTCAGTAAGTGCAGCATCACGTTCTTGACAGTCAGCAAGTTTACCTGGAAGTGTGCTTGATTCTAGAACACCTTTACGACGAGTAAGCTCTCTTGCACGTTTTGCAGCCTCTCTTGCTCTTGATGCAGTCATTGCTTTTTCAACGATAGTTTTTGCAACAGTTGGATTTTCTTCAAAAAATTGCGATAATTTATCATTAAGAGCAGTTTCAACAAGCGTTCTCATTTCAGAGTTACCAAGTTTTGTTTTTGTTTGGCCTTCAAATTGAGCTTCTTGAAGTTTAACAGAAATAATAGCAGTCAAACCTTCACGAACATCTTCACCAGATAAATTTTTATCTGCATCTTTAAGTAATCCGAATTTTCTAGCATAATCATTAATACATTTTGTAAGAGCAGATTTAAAACCTGTTTCGTGTGTACCACCTTCAGTAGTAGCGATATTATTTGCAAAAGATACGATATCTTCGTTATAACCATCATTGTATTGAATAGCAATTTCAGCAGTACAAGTTTCTCTATCAGAAGAAACATAAACAACTTCATCAAAAATAGCAGTTTTATTACGGTTTCTGTAAGTTACAAATTCCTTAATACCACCTTCGTAGTGCATAGTTTTAGAAAGTGTTTCATCATTTTTAGAACGTGTATCAGACATAGTAATTTTAATACCTGCATTTAAGAAAGCTTGCTCTCTTAAACGTTTTAAAAGTATATCATATTCATAATCAGTAGTTTCAAAAATCTGAGTGTCAGCTTTAAATCGAACAGTAGTACCAGTTTCTTCTGAAATAAAATCTTCAGAAATCATAGCGTGTTTTGCAGCGCCACGTTCAAAGCTTAGTTTATGACGTTTTTTACCGTCTAAAACTTCAACTTCAAGCCATTCTGAAAGAGCATTTACAACTGACGCACCAACACCGTGCAGACCACCAGAAACTTTATAACCTTCGCCACCGAATTTACCACCAGCGTGAAGTATAGTGAATACAACTTCAACAGCTGGGATACCCATTTTAGGGTGAATACCAGTAGGAATACCACGACCATTATCGCAAACTTTGATGATATCGCCATCTTCAATAGACACTTCGATGTGTGAACAATAACCTGCAAGTGCTTCGTCGATAGAGTTATCCACGATTTCATATACTAAGTGATGAAGTCCACGTGCAGAAGTTGAGCCGATATACATACCAGGACGTTTTCTAACAGCTTCAAGACCTTCAAGTACCTGTATCTGCGTTTCGTCGTAACTAGCCTCGACTTTATTGTTTATTTCGCTCATTTATGTTACCTCCATACGTTTTTGTAAAGTTTTTGCAGAATATTCAGAAACAAAAACGTGATTTTCATTATTTATATTATATAAGATAAAAGATTTCGGTAAATCTTCGATTACATAGGTAATATTTTTTTCTTTTTCGTGTTTAATTAGAAATTTTTGCGTATGTTTTGAAGTAGTGGTGTTATCAAAATCAAAAATACCAACAATATTTTCTTTTAAAATAAGCATATCTTGACCAATATTAAGATACATTTTTTACTCCTTAAAAGCACCATTTTCAATATAAAAAGTTTTTGCAGGCAAATCAATTTGATCTATATATGGTGTCGTGATTAGCACTTGCCCATTCTTTATTTTATGAGTGACATATTGTTTTCTATGATTATCAAGTTCAGATAAAACGTCATCTAGAATTAAAATAGGATAAACACCGCAATCTTTAAAATGAAGTTCACGAACAGCAAGTTTTAAACTTAATACAATTGAACGAATTTGACCTTGCGATGCAAACTCTCTTGCGTGATTTTCATTTATAAAGAAACCTATATCATCTTTATGACAGCCAATAAGGCAAGATTTCGCCATTTTTTCGCGTTCTCTATAAATTTCTAATAATTTCTCATATTCTTCTATATTTTGTTGTACGCTCTTTGAAGGAGCTGTTAATTTCGTTGTGTAAGATAATGAAAAATTTTCAATATCACCACAAACTTCTGAATATATGATACTTGCCTCATTACAAAGCAACTTTAAAAAATTAGAACGAATCAAACTAATCTCTGCTGATAATTCAGCAATTTTTGCATTATAATCATCAATTAAGTCATACATTTGAGGTTTTTTATCCAAGTTTTTCAGAATATGATTTTTTTCTTTGATGTACTTATTAAAATCAGTTAGTAATTTATGATATTTGGGTCTAAATTGAATTAAAGTTTCATCAAGAAAGTTACGCCTAGCTGACGGACTGTCTTTTACTAAATATAAATCATCTGGACAAAAAACTACCGTTTTAATTTTACCTAAAACTTGATTTCTAGATTTATATGAAACGCCATTTATTGAAATTTTGTATTTATTATCAATAGAATAGTTGATTTTTTCAGTATATTCTCTATCTTTCACGCTAAAAATACACTCAATATCAAGATTTTGCTCATTAAATTTAATAATTTCTCTATTTTTTGATGTTCTAAAAGATTTTAGCGTAGACACAAAGTAAATTGCCTCAATTAAATTGGTCTTACCTTGTGCATTCAAACCGTAAATTATATTATTATTTTTGCTAAAATCGACTGATAAATTAGAATAATTGCGAAAATTCTTTAGTTTAATGCTTTTAATATTCACAATTATTCACCTTTCTAAACAATTTCAACAGCTTCGTTATAAGGGTCAAGAACCGTAACTTGGTCGCCTTTTCTTATTTTTTTGCCACGCATAGTGCAGATTTCACCATTTACAACTACCATTTCGTCAGCAATTATATTTTTCGCTTCACCACCGGTAGAAACGATGTTGGCAAATTTTAGTAAACTATCAAGTTTAATAAATTCAGTTGTTATTTCTATTTTATTCATTATTTTTTAACCTCACAGGTAAAATTAAGTATACAAAATGGTCAGAACCATCTTTTGGAGTAATAATAACAGGACTAAGTGCGCCTTTTAATGATAAAGTAGCTTCATCTTCAGGGCATGCATTAAGTGCATCTAATATATATTTATTGTTAAAACCAATTTCTAAATCTTCAATTTCGCCGTCAAAATAATATTCATCATAAGAACGACCAATAGTTGTAATACAAGAAAGTTTTAAAATATTATTTTCAAAAGAAAAACGAATTGGATTTTTAATTTTTTCTGAAATGATAAGCGAAACACGGTCAATAGCCTTTTTTAAACTAGAAATATCGCAGGTAATTGTCGATGTAAAATCTGTAGGAATGGCAGCTTTATAGTTTAAAAATTCGCCATCAATTAAACGAGTAGTTAAAATAATGTTATTTATTTCAAATAGTATATGTTTTTTGTCTAAATAAATATATACGTCGTTTTCATCAAGTAATTTTTCAAGCTCTATTAATGAATTACCAGGAATAACAAAAGAAGTATTTTCCATAGTATGCATAGCAAGTTTTTCGCGACGCAGAGCTAATCTATAACCATCAACTGCAACAACTGTTAGTTGGTCATCTGTTATTTCAAATAAAAATCCAGTATGAATTAATTTGCTTTCATTATCAGATCTTGCAAATTTTGTTTGATTAATAATTTCACGTAAGGTTTGGCTTTTAATTTGGAAATATTTAAGTTTTTCCACAGTTGGAATTTCTGGAAACTCAGATGCATCAATTGCTATTAGGTCAAAAATTGATTTTCCACACACAATTTTAGCTTTTAAGTCCTTAGTTACAGTAATTGTAATTTCTTCTTCAGGTAGTTTACGTAAAATTTCTGAAAATAGTTTAGCGTTTATTAAAAATTCGCCTTTTTCATAAATGTTAGCATCAAAAGTAGTTTTGATTCCCATGTTTAAGTCAAAACCAGAGATTGTTATAAGTTCGTTAGCTGATATATGTAAACATTCTAGTACATTCATAGATGTTTTGTTAGATACAGCTTTAATTGCAGAGTTTACTGCATTAAGTAATACAAATTTCTCACAAGAGAATTTCATAAAGTTTACCTCCATAGTAAAAAATATAATAATATTAAGTTAGTAGTAGTAGTATAGGGATGAATTATGTGGATAACTTTAAAATTGGTCGAAAAAAGGTAGATTAGTACAAGCTTTTTTGCTATTCCCAAAGTTTTGCACAACCTGTGTATAAAAATGGAGTTTTCAAAAAGTAGAAAATTTAGGTATTTTTTGTCCACAGTAAGTTTTCCACAGTCCACATTTGCTTGTGGATAACTCAAGCTCCTCCCAAAAGCATTTCGCTACCACGGTAGCGCCCAACTTGCTCAGTTGGATCGAGCAAGTTTTTAAAAAACTTGACAAATATTATTGATTTCGTATGTTTTTAGTTAAGTCTTCTATAATATTTTTCATATCATCTGTTGTTTTAATGTATTCCTCAATTTTATGAATTGAATGAAGTACCGTAGTATGGTCACGAGAAAATGCTTTACCTATTTCAGGTAGTGAGTAATCTGTAAGATTACGAACAAGATACATCGCCACCTGACGTGGTTGTACCATTTCCTTAGATCGATTAGATGATGCTATTTTATCTGTTGTTATAGAATAGTATTTTGCTACTTCTTTTAAAATTAATTCTGGAGTAGGACGTAAACCTGGATTTTCACGGAAAACATCACGTATAGCCTCTTCTGCAAGTTCAAGACCCATTGGTTTTCCCATAAGTTCGTGTAAAGCTACCATTTTTTTAACAGTTCCCTCAAGTTGACGTACATTAGACACAATAGTTCGTGCAATGTAGTCACAAATTTCTGGTGGGATAAAGAAATCTAGTTTATTCGATTTAGAGCTAATAATGGCAAGTCTTGTTTCATAATCAGGAGGTTGTATATCTGCAAGTAGTCCCCATTCAAAACGTGTTTGTAGACGCTCCTCTAGAGTATTAATTTCTTTTGGTGGTCTATCTGATGTTAGAACAATTTGTTTTTTAGATTCATACAAAGCGTTAAAAGTATGGAAAAACTCTTCTTGTGTACGTTCTTTACCCGCAACAAACTGAATATCATCGACTAAAAGTAAATCAGCCATACGATATTTATCACGGAATTTTTGTACGTCCCCACCTTGAATAGCAGAAACTAATTCATTAGTGAAATCTTCGCCTTTAATATAAACAATACGTGACGCCTTGTTTTTTGTTTTTATTACAGATGCAATCGCGTTTAAAAGGTGTGTTTTACCTAAGCCAGATTGTCCATAAATAAACAGTGGATTAAATTTATTTGCAGGACTATTTGCAACAGAAATAGCGGCAGCATGAGCAAATTTGTTAGAAGAACCTACTATAAACTGTTCAAAAGTATAATCCGCAGATTCATGTTTAGTATTTTCTTTATCATCTTCTTGAATAATCTGTTCACCAGAATTGATGATAACTTCGATGTCGCAAGAAAACAAATCGTTAAAAGCCTCTTTGATAATTGATAAAAACTTTGTTTCTAGCACCTCTTTTTTTAAATCATTTGGCGTATTTAAAATCAAAACGTCATCTTTAAAACTAACCGGTACTAAATCATCAAACCAAGCATTTATAGCAATCGGAGTTAAACGTTCTGCGAGTATTGGCATAGCCATAGCCCAAACATTTTGTGCAGAATTCATTTGTATAAAACCTCCTTAATAATTTTATTACATATATACATCTATTATACTATATAATAAAGAAAAAAGCAAATTTTAAGTGAAATATTATTGTAAAAAAATAAAGTTTTTATTAGGTAATAAGCAATTTTTGTGAAATATATGTAGCTTATTAAAAAGTGTCATATAAAAAAAGATTGCAGTAAAGGAAATATGAGTTTAAACTTAAATTTAAAGGTGAAAGCTCAAACTATCAAAGTAAAAATTTTTTATAGTTAAGTGAATTGAAAATATATAAAAATGCATTAAGAATAAGATAATAAAATAAAAATATTGTGTATTTTAAATAGAAATGTTGAATATATTATTTTTTTATGTTAAAATGAATTAAAAGAAAAAAATTTAAATTGGGGGAAAGAAAAATGATTTTTGATCACATTACAAACATCGACACTTACAAAGGCTTAAATGAAAGAATTATGAAAGGTTTGAAAGTATTAAGCGAAACAGATTTTTCAAAAATGGAAGTTGGCAAATACGAAATTGATGGAACTAATATTTTTATGCTAGTTCAAGAACATTACACAAAAACAGAAAATTATAAACTTGAAGCACATAAAGATTATGTTGATATCCAATATCTTTATGACGGAAATGATCAAATGGGATATACACGACTTACAGATGACCTTAAAGAAATTGAAGCATTACCTGAAAAAGATATGTGGATTTATGATGCACCAGTTGATTTTATCAAAATGACATCAGGACAATTTATGATTTTATGGCCTCAAGATGTACATATGCCAAATATAGCAGTAGATAATAAATCTTCTTTCTGCAAAAAAGTAGTTGTAAAAGTTAAATTAGGTTAATAAAAACGGAGTATTTGATAATCAAATGCTCCATTTTTAATGTAAAAAGCAAAAAAATATATCCCCAAAGACAAAATTTAACTTTAAACGCAAAATAAATGTTAGAGTACAAAATTAGCAAAGTAAAAATTTTTCAGAGAAAAATTTTTTACGCAGCGGCAAATTTTCGGCTTGCTGATAAAACAAGCAGTGTTTTCGTCTTTTGGATACTTTGGGACGTGCCAAAGTATCAGCCAAGCGGCGAGCGTCTGCCGAGGAAAAAGATAGCACTAGTGGTAATAGTGAAAAAAACATTTTACTAATAGAAGAGGATCTATCTGCTAATAAAAAGCATAAGTTAAGAGGTTGGATATTATTGATAAAAAGAGTTTTTACAAGAGAAAAAAGGCATAGCAGAAAAATCAAAAAATAGAATATTATGTTTTTAAGGGCTATGTTTTAACAAATCCACAGGCTGTGGAAGAAATGTTGCGTAAAAAACGCAAAAAAACACTTAAATATTATTGACAAATAGTACACTTTTGTAGTATAATTATAAAACGGTACGTACAGGCAGTGGCATATGCCCGAAAACACTTTTGGACCTGTGCCGGTGCCCGTATGTAAAAATTATACAAAATGGGAGGTGTCACACATGACAAGAACATATCAACCTAAAAAACGTCAACGTAGCAAAGAACACGGTTTTAGAAAAAGAATGAAAACTTCAAACGGAAGAAAAGTTTTAGCTAGAAGACGTGCAAAAGGAAGAGCAAGACTTACTCACTAGTAAATGTCATAGGGTCGCCATTATTTTGGCGACCTATGTTTTTTGTAATTAAAACATTATTTTTCAATATTTATAGGGGCGAACATTGTTCGTCCGTAATGCGTTTTATAATAATAAAATATAATTGATTTTATAGCAAAAAATAAAAAAAGCGGAAAAATTCCGTAGCTTTGGCAAGATTTTTGGCCATCGTAAGAGGTTTTTTATAAAACCAATAAAATAAAGAAATCAACGGGCAGATTTAACTTTATTTAAGGAGCAAAAATGAAACAAATCGAATCTATTAAAGAAAACTATGAATTCAGACGTGTATATAAACGTGGAAAATCAAGTGCAGATAGTTTTCTTGCAGTCTATCTATTTCGAAATTACAAAAAAGTACCTCGATTGGGCGTTACGGTTAGTAATAAAATAGCAAAAGCTGTGGGTAGAAACAAAATTAGAAGACGAATTAAGGGTGCTTTTCATTTGGTATTACCATCGGTAAAAACAGGAGTTGACATAGTTGTTGTCGCTCGCACAAAAGCAAGTTTAGCAAGTTATACACAAATTGAAAGCTCACTTCACAAGCACTTGAAGAAATTAGGTGTTTTAGATGAACAAAATAGCGATAAAAATTCTTAAAAAGCTGATATTTATGTATCAGTATGGTTTCTCGCGCTATAAAACACCAACTTGCCGATATATACCTTGTTGCTCAGACTATGCTTTGCAAGCAATAGAAAAATACGGAGCAATTAAAGGAACATATCTCGCAATAAAAAGGATACTTAGGTGTAATCCCTTTTCAAAAAGAGATTTTTATGACCCAGTTCCTTAGATTTTAAATTAGAACAAAAAACATTGGAGGATTATTAATGTTTGATTTCATAGCAATACCTTTCGGATGGGTATTAGAGCAAATATATAATTTCGTAGGCTCTTATGGAGTTGCAATTATATTATTTACAATTTTTACAAAACTTATAATGTTGCCACTTATGCTAAAAAGCAAAAAATCAATGCGTCAAGTGCAAAAATTACAACCAAAAATAAATGCAATACAAGCAAAATATAAAAATAACAAGCAAAAACAACAAGAAGAAATGGCAAAATTATACCAAGAGGAAAAAGTTAATCCAGCAGGCTCTTGTCTTCCAACTCTTATTACATTGCCAATTATGCTTGGTTTGTATTATGTTATTCAACAACCACTTACTTATTTAATGGGTATTCCAGAAGATACAGTAATGCAAATTGCAGCAGCTTTAAATATTGAAGTAACATCACTTCGTTTATCAGAAATTACAATTGCAAGCGAAGCTTTTAATAACTTTGCTGCAGTATCATCAATTACACCTGATTTAATTCCGATTGACTTTAATTTCATATGCTTTAACCTTGCAAAAACACCAAGCATTACAGAACCTTCAATCCTTTTATTAATTCCAATTCTTTCAGGTATTACTTCTTTCTTGACAATGCAAGTTTCTCAAAAACTACAAGGAACTGACAACTCAAATCAACCTCAATCTATGAAAACAATGCTTTATATGATGCCGTTTATGTCAGCATACTTCGGTTTTATTCTTCCAGCAGGTGTTGGTATTTACTGGATTACAGGTAACGTTTTGTCAATGGCTCAAGAATTCTTTATGACAAAATATTTGGAAAAAGACGACTTAAAACAAGAACAAGTTATCGCTCAGAAAAAAGATTTAGAAGAACGTAATAGACGTAAAGAAATAGAGCTTAAAAAAGAAGAACAAAGAAGAATTTCAGAAGAAAACAAAAACAGTAAATAGTTTGAGGTGAAAATATGGGAAAATTTATAGAAGTTCAAGGGAATACTATTGCAGAAGCAATTCAAAAAGGTCTTACAGAACTTGGCGTGTCAATTGATGAAGTTGAAAGAGAAGTTATAACTCAGCCTAAATCAGGATTTTTTGGATTTGGCGCATCAAAAGCAAAAGTTCGTTTAACAATAAAAGAAGTAGAAATTCCACAACCTGTGGAAAAACCAAAACCAGCATCAAAACCAGCTCCAAAAGTAGAAAAAACTGCTCCAAAAGCTGAAAAACCAGTACAAAAATCAGATAAACCTAAAAAACCAGCAAATAAACCAGCACCAAAACAAGAAGTTTATATTGAAAGAGAACCAAGAGTTAAACTTGCGAAAAAAGATATTTTAAATGAAAATGAAATCAAAGTTCGCGAATTTATCGACGGTTTACTTGCAAAAATGGGCATCGATGGAACAGCTGAAATTTTAGAAAATCAAGGCACTACAATCAATGTAAATATCATTGGTGAAGGCTTAGGAAATGTAATTGGCAGACGTGGCGACACATTAGATGCACTTCAATATATCTCAAATTTAGTAGTTAAAAACGGAACTGATGCAGAAATTAAAGTACGTGTTGACTGTGAAAATTACAGAGAAAAACGTGATCAAACTTTAGAAAAATTAGCATTAAAAATGGGTCATAAAGTAGTAAAATACAAAAAGAATATGACTTTAGAGCCAATGAACCCATATGAAAGAAGAAAAATCCACGAAGTTTTACAAAACTTTAGAGGAGTTCATACTTATTCAACGGGTAAAGAACCAAATAGACGTGTAGTAATTGGACATGGAGAAGGAAAAACTGAAAAATAGGAGTAAAAGTAATGAATGATACAATCGCAGCCATTGCTACACCTCCTGTAATAGGCCCTATCGGAATCGTAAGAATAACTGGACCAGACACTGCAAAAATTATTGATGAAATTTTTAAACCAACATATGGCGAAAAAATGTCACAAAGCCCAAGCAGAAAAATGATTTTAGGAACACTTTTATCAACTAAAAATATTCCAATTGACAACTGTTTGTGCGTTTATACGAAAGGACCG
Source organism: Clostridia bacterium (assembly GCA_044426345.1). GTDB lineage: Bacteria > Bacillota > Clostridia > Oscillospirales > Butyricicoccaceae > CAYJLC01. The sequence continues at coordinate 34,321 of JAWXUP010000017.1, forward strand.
AATACGTATACAGGCGATGATATGGCAGAAATACAGTGCCACGGTTCTATTGCAGTGCTTGAAGAAACGCTTAGAAATTGCTTTAAAAATGGCGCTCGAATGGCAGGACCAGGCGAGTTTACTAAACGCGCATTTTTGGCAGGTAAATTAGATTTATCAGCTGCCGAAGCAGTTTCTGATTTGATATCAGCACAAACGGTTGAAGTTGCGCAAAATGCAGCCGGTCAGCTATCAGGTGTAGTAGGAAAGAAAATCTCGAAAATTAGAGAAGAAATAATTGGAATAATAGCACATTTTCATGCGCTAGTAGACTTTCCAGATGAAGAAATTGACCCATTTGTATATGAAAATGCCGCGCAAGTTTTACACGTGTCAGCAAAAGAGCTATATAATTTAGCAGAAAGCTACGAACGTGGTAAAATTATACGAGACGGTGTTGATTGTGCAATAATCGGCAAACCAAATGTGGGAAAATCTTCGATTTTAAATGCTTTATCGGGCAAAGACAAAGCAATAGTAACAGCAATTGCTGGTACAACTCGTGATATTATCGAAGAGTATATAAAAGTAGGCCCACTAGTACTTAAATTATCGGATACAGCAGGACTTCATGATACTTCAGATGAAGTCGAAAAAATCGGCGTAGAACGTGCAATCGCAAATGCAGCTAATGCAAAAGTAATCTTAGTAGTTTTCGATGGCAATACCGACATAAACGACGATGATTTAATGGCAATTGCGAGAACACATGGTAAAAAAGCAATCGCAATTATAAATAAATCAGATTTACCGAGAAAAATTGCAATGGGCAAAGTTTCGGATTATTTTGAAAATATTGTTGAAGTTTCTGCAAAAGAAGGCGAAAATATTGAAAAAATAACCGAAAAAGTACTTGAAGTTGTAGGTTTAGACGGCGTTTCTTATAACGGTGAGATAATCACGAATGCAAGACAAGCGGCAGCTATAACTCGTGCAGCAGAGCGCTGTGAAGAGGCATATTTTGCAGCAGAATCTGGAATGACACCAGATGCAGTAACTATGGATGCAGAAGGCGCTATGGCAATGCTTTCTGAAATAACAGGACAATCTATCACAGAAGATATAGTGAATAAAATTTTCTCAAACTTCTGTGTAGGTAAGTAGGTGTATTATGCAAAAATTTAATGCAGGAACATATGATGTAGCAGTAATCGGTGCTGGTCACGCAGGAATTGAAGCAGCACTTGCTTGTGCACGTTTAGGTCTAAAAACACTGTGTTTTACAGTAAATTTAGACGCAGTTGGCAATATGCCGTGTAATCCAGCAATTGGAGGCACAGCAAAAGGTCACTTAGTACGTGAAATAGATGCACTAGGTGGTCAAATGGCGATTTCAGCTGACGAGGCGTGTATTCAATACAGAATGTTAAATCGTGGCAAAGGTCCAGCGGTACATTCTTTGAGAGCACAAGCTGACCGTGAGCATTACAAACGTTATATGAAAAAAGTTTTAGAAAAACAAGATAATTTATTTTTAAAACAAAACGAAGTTACAGAAATAATAACTGAAGATGGAAAAATTACTGGTGTTTACGTAAAAACAGGTGCTATTTACAACGTGTCTGCAGTTATCGTTGCAACAGGAACATTCCTAAAAGGTAAAATTATTATTGGTGACTTAGCATATGAAGGTGGTCCAGACGGAATGTTTGCGACAAATTCCTTAACAGATAGTATAAATTCGCTAGGAATTAACTTAATGCGATTTAAAACTGGGACACCAGCGAGAATAAATCGTAAATCTGTAGACTTTTCGAAAATGGAAGTTCAAGTTGGCGATACAGATATCGTACCGTTTTCTTTTAGAACAACCAAAGAACTTGTAAACCACGCAACTTGTCACTTATCTTATACAAACGAAAAAACTCACGAAGTTATCCGTGAAAATTTACATCGTTCGCCATTATATTCTGGTAAAATTGAAGGTACAGGACCACGTTATTGTCCATCAATCGAAGATAAAATCGTACGTTTTTCTGAAAAACCACGTCACCAATTATTCGTAGAACCTATGGGACTTGATACAGACGAAATGTATGTTCAAGGTATGTCGAGTTCACTTCCTGAGGACGTACAAGTAGCCTTTATGCAAACTATCGCTGGACTAGAAAATGTTGAGGTTATGCGACCAGCATATGCAATCGAATATGATTGTATAGACCCTCTAGAACTACTACCAACGCTTGAAACTAAGAAAATTTCTGGTTTATATGGAGCTGGTCAATTCTGTGGAACATCTGGTTACGAAGAGGCAGCAGGATTAGGTTTAATTGCAGGTATTAATGCGGCTATGAAAATAAAAGGTCAAGAACCGCTTATTTTAAAAAGAACAGATGCATACATCGGCACATTAATTGATGACTTAGTTACACGTGGAACAAATGAGCCATATCGTATGATGACCTCTCGTTCAGAATATCGCTTGATTTTACGTCAAGATAACGCAGACAAACGTTTAGTTCATTTAGGACATAGAGTTGGATTAAATTCAGATGAACGTTTAGCAGAAACTATGGAAAAATACGAACAAGTTGACAAAGAAATCAACAGGCTGTGCAAAACTACGGTGACAAATTCTGAAACGGTAAATAATGCGCTTATTAGCATTAAAAGTACGCCACTTAAATCTGGTGCGAAATTATTCGATTTGATAAAACGTCCAGAGGTGACTTATGAGTTTACGGCTCAGTTAGACCCAAATCGTCCAGAATTATCAATAGCAATTAAAGAACAAGTTGAAATATTAATAAAATACCAAGGTTATATCGACAGACAAGAAAAAGATGCTGAAAATTTCAAAAAATTTGAGGATAAATTACTTCCAGAAAATATAAATTATCTTGAAATTGGCTCATTGCGTATCGAGGCACGTCAAAAACTTGATAAAATTAGACCGGTAAACTTTGGTCAAGCATCAAGAATTTCCGGCGTAAATCCTGCAGATATAACAGCACTAATGATTTATGTTTCAACTGAAGGAGCAAATAATGCTTAGAGAAACAATTTTAAAAGGTTTACAAGAATGGGAACTTGATGATAGAGAAAAAACCGTCGATAAACTTGTGAAATTTAGCGAACAGGTGCTAGAACGCAACGAAGTTATGGATTTAACGGCAATAACTGATCCATATGACTTTGCGACAAAGCATATTTTAGATAGTTTATCGTTAAACCTAGCCGAAGATTTTGATTGCAAAAAAGTAATAGATATCGGTTGTGGAGCAGGTTTCCCTTCTATGCCAATGAAACTTTATTTAAATAGCATACAAATGACTATGGTAGATAGTTTAAAAAAGCGTATAGATTTTCTGAATGAAATAGGAGCAGACCTTAAAAATTTCGAGGCTATCCATGCTCGAGCAGAAGAGCTTGCGCAAAATAAAAAATATCGTGAAAAATATGATATAGCAGTATCGAGAGCAGTAGCTCCCCTATCTGTTTTGTGTGAATTATCACTACCATTTGTAAAAGTTGGTGGATTATTCCTTGCACTAAAAAGTGTAAATTGTGATGAAGAAATTGAAAACTCACATGAGGCGATTGAAAAACTTGGTGGTATGGTTGAAGATATTTATGATTATGCAATACCGACTACAGATATAGTACATCGAATTGTAATAATTACTAAAGTAGAAAATACTCCGAAAAAATTTCCAAGGAAATTTAATCAAATCAAGTCAAAACCATTGTAAATATTTAAAAACCGACGTGAAAACGTCGGTTTTTTGTAATTATTATGCATATAATCTGCGATAATATTTTTTATCGGTGCGATGAACGCCTACTGCGTGGTTTTATAGCACGTTCAACCACTCGCCGTGGTGGGCTTTACTTTTGGGCGACCAAAAGTAAACAAAAACCGAAAACTTTTAGCGAAAAGTTTTACAAAAGGAGTGTATGTTGAAATACTTTTCACGTAATCCGGCTTACTTACGTCTAACCATCTGTACTCCCACTCGCTATCGCTTATGCGGAAGAAATAATAAATTATAATCAGCCACGAAAACGCCTATTATGGCAGCAGCACTTACGTTTTTCGTTGCTCGCACTGTTAAATAAATGCGAACCTTTATAACTTTAAACTTTCCTTGAATTGCTATCTAACGGAGAAAAAATTTTTTGGAAAAAAATTATTTTCGCAGTGGTAAAATTTGCTCTTGCTGATAAAACAAGCTGTGTTTTCGGCATTTGGATACTTGCTGCTGTAGGCAAGTATCGCCTAACGGCGAGTGATTACCGTAAAAGAAAATCTGCACTTGCGGTAAGTAGAAAAAGCACAAATAAAAAAATATCACCAACCACACAAAATATTCATAATATAAAACTAAAACCAGCCCACTAAGGACTGGTTTAAAATTATTTTACATTAAATTTTTTGCGAGTATTTTTAACATCTTCTAAAATAGCGGCTAAACCTTCTTCGGTGCGAAGAAGAGAATCGTTACAATAATCTGTTGATAATTTTTTAATTTCGGCAGATTTTGTTTTTGCATTAAGTAAGATTTCACGAGCTTGAGCTTCGGCAGCAAGAACAACTTCTTGTTCGTTTACCATAAAAGATACTTTTTTGTTTGCATTAGCGACGATAGATTCGGCTTGAGTTTTTGCATCGGCGATAACTTGATCGCGACTAGCAACGATATCACGAGCGTTTTCTAGTTCATCAGGAAGGCATCTTATAGTTTCGTTTATAAGATATAACAATTTTTCTCTGTCAACGATACATTTATCGACAGTTAGTGGAACGGATTTCGCGTCTTCTACAATTTCGTGCATAGAGCGAACTAAATCAAGTAGCATAGCAGTCATTTTTAAGACTCCTCCTTTATTTTTTGTATGTAATCATAAGTTTCTTTTGATACAAGCGAAGAAATATCGCCATTGTGACCCATTAGTTGACGAACAACAGTCGAACTTAAAAATCTATGTTCATTTTTACAAAGCAAAAATAGAGTATCCAAACTTGGGTATAAACTATTATTTAAGCTTGCCATTTGATGTTCCATTTCTAAATCGTATGAAGAACGCAAACCTTTGATAATCGTATCGATTTCGTGTTCTTTAACATAGTCTACAAGTAAACCATCATAAAAATCAATTTCTACGTTTTTAATATGAGAAACTGAAAGGCGAATCATATCTAACCTTTGTTCAACGGAGAAGGTAGATTTTTTGTCAAGATTTATCATAATGCATATAATAACTTTACCAAAAATTCGAGATGCACGTTCTAGTATGTCAATATGACCTAAGGTTACAGGGTCAAAGCTTCCAGGATAAATAGCAGTTTTCATTTTAAATTTCCTTAATTAAAGTAATGTTTATAGTACCGTATTTATAGGTTTTTTGTATGGTAAAATCAGTACTAGAAAGGTCGATTTTATCATCAATATGTGTTTCGCATACTATTATACCACATTCTTTTAGTAATTTAAAGCGATTTATCAAATTTATTGAATTATTTATCATTTCTGTACTGTAAGGTGGGTCAAGATAAATAATATCGTATTTTTTGTTACATGATTTTATAAAGGAAATGTAATCATTTTGCGAAACTTTTTGATTTTCATTGCAAATTTTGAGATTATTTTTGATAATAGAAACAGCTTTTGAATTTTGGTCGCAAAAATCTACAGAAATTGCACCTCGACTTAAACATTCAATACCCATTTGACCAGAGCCAGCAAAAAGATCTAAAACATTGCTATCTGGTATATTAAATTGAATAATATTAAAAACGGATTCTTTTACTCTTGATGTAGTGGGACGAGTGTCCATACCTTCGAGAGTTTTTAAAGTTTTTCCTCGATATTTTCCGGAAATTATACGCATATGTCATTCTCCTAGGAATTTATTTTTTGTTGTAATGATTATTTTGTAGAATTGTAAAATGCGTGCAAACTCCCTCCGACAAAATTGAAATTTTTCCACCTCCATCAAAAATGTAGGCTTTTTCCTGTCATCGCAATGACTGAGGAAGCACACAAAAGATAAATTACAAATGTATTTTTATAAACAAAAACACACCTAAATCGGTGTGTTTTTCTTTGTGTTAAGACTAGCCTTGAGCGATAGCTCCTACTGGACAAGTACCTGCACAAGCGCCACAATCGATACAAGCATCTGCGTCAATATTGTATTGAGCGTCACCTTGAGCGATAGCACCTACTGGACAATCGCCAGCACAAGCGCCACAGCTGATACAAGCGTCAGAAATTACGTATGCCATAATGTTGCACCTCCTACTTTTTATAAATCATATATAGTTTAACATTAATTTGAAAAAAAAACAACCTTTTATTTTGTTTTTTTGTTATGGTATTAAATGCTTAATTTAGGTTAAACTTAAACCAAAGGATGATTTTAATTAAAAATTGTAAATAATTTTAATATAGATACAGAAAATTTCACTATTATGACTATTTCACATAAAAAACGATGTAAATGTATACAAAAGGAGCGTAAAAATGCAAAAAAATAAATTTGATGAAAAGGCGACAATGGCAATAAAATATGCTGGCGAATACGCAAGTTCATTTCGCAGTAACTTTGTCGATATCGAGCATTTTTTACTAGGTATTTTAAAAGAAAATAGTAGTTTTTCTTCACAAATTTTATTGGATAACGATATAACTAGTGAAAAACTTATAACTTACACTAAATTTTTATCCACAAATGACAATTTTTTATCGTCTCAAACTATCGATATTTCTTTTGATGCAAGCCAAGCCATCGAAAAAGCACTAGATTTTTCTGGGAATTTCAACATTACAATAGACCACCTCTTGATGGGAATTTTAAAAGATCCTTCTGAAAAAACCAAAAAGATTTTTAATATTTTCAAGGTAAATACCGATAATTTAATGAGAGAAATTAGCAATAAAATTAAAGGATATAATTATATTTCAAACAATAATGATAAGAAAAAGACTCTCGATAGTAAAATTTTAAATCAATATGGAAAAGAATTGGTTTTATTGGCCCAAAGTAAGCTATTAGATCCCGTTATTGGCAGAGAACAAGAAATCGACCGATTAATTTGCATATTATCACGTAGACGCAAAAATAATCCTGCAATAATCGGTGAAGCTGGTGTAGGAAAGACCGCATTAGTCGAAGGATTAGCCTATAAAATTGCTAAAGGCGATGTTCCTTTAAGTCTTCAAAATAAAAAAATCGTTTCGCTAGATTT
>JAWXUP010000089.1:0-8614 GCA_044426345.1 Clostridia bacterium
TTCCTTAAACTCATCTGTATAATATCTTGACATCTTTTCGCTCTCCTTTTTATGCTTTTTCTTGTTTTTATTCTATCATAGAAAAGCTATTTGTTGTACTATTTATTATAGCCGTTTCCATAAGCTCAATAAAGTTTTTGCGACTGCTGGCATATCTCATACACTCATCTATGGTATTAGCAAGTTGCAATTTCCAACTTTTGCCTTTAGCTGCCATATGATATTCGCCGATAGTCATGGCTTTTACTTTGGTTCTATCTTGCTTTGGTTTGCAGATTGAAAGATTAAATTGCATACATAGCTCATCGGATTTTTGCCTTAATTCTGGTATTGCTTGTGCCGATTGGTGCAATTTTTTTCCAGTTTCAAAGTTCACGGAGTTAATTATGAAGTGAGAATGTATGTGTTCTCGGTCGGTGTGGGTTGCTATTAAAACTTCAAAGCCATCGTAATGTTCAGCTAGTTTTAAAGCTATTTCGTGTGCTGTAGTTGGTGAGATAACTTCTTCTTTTGGGAATGACTGAACAAAATGATAGTACATTCGTCCGTCATCTTTTCCGTAAAGTAACTTAGTGTTGATAAATTCTTCATAGACAGATTGAGGTGTGCAGTTCATTCCACTTACTAAAAAGTTACCATTATACTCAGTTTTTTTGTTTTGCATAGTGTAGTTTAAAACCGAACGCATTCCAGCTCGGCTCTGACTTTTACCTCTGTTAATAAAATTAACTGTTGCCATCGCTCCAACGTTTCCTTTCTAAAACAGCTTGAATACTTTGGTTGATTTCAGTGAATTTTTCAAGTGTTTCGCCGAGATAAATAGTTTGAATTCTACCACTATTAGCAAGCATAATGGCTTGGTTTAGATTTCTACCAACTGCTTTTAATTCTCGTGATACTTGCTCTAAATCAGTGATAATTATTATTTGTTTTTTCATTCCAACTTTGGTTAAATAGTCGGTTAACGTCATTTGGGATTGTTCGGCTTTGCGTTTTATTACAGCTAAATCTTCAGCTGATATTCTTAGGCTTAGTCGTTTATTCTTCATCTGTAAACTCCTTTCGTATAGTGGGTTTGGTCTACTGCTCATTAATAAGGGGTTCGGGTTCTCCCGACCTGCAAGTATCGGCGTGTAGCCGAATGCGATGCTGGCTCTCTCCTTAAAGAGAGATGTCGAGAGCGAACACTTTTTTCTAAGTTGATTAAAACTTTGGTTACGATAATGGTAGACTTACTACCACGTTAGAACTGCCGTTTTAAGCGTCAAAAACGTGCTGTTCATCGGCTTTGTGGCTCGTATTTGGTGTCGGTGGTGTAGTTAGCCTACGAGGTGCTTTTAGGCTCACAAACGTGGCAAATTCGCTTGATAAAAATATTTATTACAGAAGGAAGAATGCAAGGGTGCAAAGTCTTTAAGCGCTTACACTCTTGCACTCTTGGTTTTCTAATCTCCAACGCCATTTTCCTAAAACTTTAACCGAAATCACACCTACATTTTTCTTGGCTGTCATTAATGTTCTGTGTGAAATTCCTTGCTCTTTTGCTTGTTCCATAACTTCGTCAAATGACAATTCATTAACAGAAAGAATATCTTTGAGTAGATTTTCAGCTTGCGTGGTCTTGTTTATTACCGAACCTTTACCACTGAGTAAATCGTCAACTGAGGTTTCACAATAGCCTTTCCACATAAATCCAGTGTCTGGGTTCAACTCAAAAGCAATCGACTTACCCTCTGGTGCAAGACTACTTTTGTCGTGAGCAACAATTCTTAGCGTAGGCTCATCTTTCACTCTGCCAACAACCAAAACACTTCGTACTGCTGCACGAATGTCTATCGAACCTAAACCACGATAGGCAGATTTTGCACCACCCATTTTGTTCATATGACCGATTAAAATAATTGCACAACCTGTGCGTTCTGCGAGTAGGGATAGCCTTTTCATAATTGGTCTTATCTCATTTGCTCTGTGCATATCAACTTCAGCACCGAGATATGCTTGGATAGGGTCTAGTACGATTAGCTTTGCAGACGTTTCTTTTATTGCTTGTTCCAAACGCTCATCGGAAAGTGTCAGCTGTATTTCGTTTTCATCAATGACTAAAACACGTTCGAGGTCTGCACCAGTTGAGAGCAGTCGAGGTTTAATTGTATCGCCCAAGCCATCTTCTGCAGTTTGATAAATAACTGTAATAGGTTCGGTTGCTGATTCTTCTTCTGGTAGAGGAGTGCCAGTCGTGAGCAGTGCGATTAGTGACAGAACAAAAGTAGTTTTGCCTTCGCCTGGATCACCTTGAATGATAGTGACTTTACCATACGGAATGTACGGATACCATATCCACTTGACTTCTTCGTCTTGAACGTCGCTGAGTTTGATTAGTTTTAAATCTTTTTTCAATTTTTCATCTCCATTTCTTAGGTTTTGTAGCCGATTGGATTCTTTGTGTTCGCCGTATCTAAAGCAGTTCCTAACCGAGATTTTCTCCGTTGTTGTCATCGCTCGCTTTTTCAAGGTCTTGGCAATGTATCATCTTTAGGCGACTCATTCAATTTTCAAGGTTCAAAAATATCCCTCTACATAACGGCAGTAAATTTACGTTTTGATGCATACTTTTCATTAAAATTTACAATATTTTTTTAAAAAAATCATCTACTTTTTTATTGCGATCTTTTTTTGCATTTGATAACCAAAAATTTTATCTCACATAATGTAGAACACGAGAACGCTAAAAAAGGGCCACTTTTTCAATTATTTTTTATTCCCTCATATGTTTCCTCACTAAAATCCGATTTTTCAACCCTATTTTCAAAAAAAGTATAAAAAAATCACCGACCTATTTCTAAGTCAGTGATTGAGATTTTATTTTTCTTATTCTGTAATAGGTAGTGGTTCATCGCTTGCGAATGTGTCTAACGCCATTTTTGCACCAAGTCTAAAGCCTAATTTGAAATGTGCAACTTCTGATTCGCCAAGTATTGTTGCTTGAGCAGTTAAAATTTTATTAAACATATCTTTTTCTTTGCCATCAAGTAAATTAAGTAGCGTATCTTCGTTTACAGATACAAACTCCATTGCATCGATGAAACCTTTAGTTTTGATTTCTTTTTTTAGGTTTGGCTGAATGTTTCCGTAGTATAATTCTTCGATTGTGTCCATAAAAACCTCCTTCCTAAGTCAAACAGTATATCACAGGCAACGGATAATAGCTATACATCATTTTGTACAAATAATTTCTTGAAGTTACAGTATCGCTTGTGGTATAATAAATATAAAGATTTAGTCGACTTCGTAAAAGATTTGCGAATGTGTGGTGCTGAAAATATGGCTCGATGGAGCGAATTTATATTTGATGAAGGATGCCCGCTTAGTTCATAAGGTTATTACAATGAAATACTCTTGCAAGATAGCATATCAAATATGCAACAGATAATAGGTGGCATTATCGAAGAGCTGATAGGACTTGAAAAGATAAAAAGTAATAGGAGTAGAAAATGAATTTACCAGAAAATATATGCAATTTAATCGATATTATGCCTTGTGCAGCAATGGTATATGATATCGGGGAAAATCGTGTCTTGTTTTGTAATCATATTGCAGAAAGTGAATTAGATATTCATGTTGGTACAACAAGTAAAGATGTTGGCGTGATATTACACAATATGAATCTGAGCGACGAGATGTATACTACATTAAAATCTAAATTAGCAGAAATGAAAAAATATGAATATAAAAATATTTTTATTACTACAAAACACGATGAAATACATCAAATGGATTTGAATGTCAGTTATGTTGATTATAAAAAGAACAGTGTATATATTCTTTTGTCACGTAGTAAAAATGAAGTTGAACTTATGGAGCAGCAGAAATTATACTATGATTCTATTTCTAGCGCATCTTACTCCTATCCATTTTATCTTGATGTAAAAGCAAGATGTATTCAGCTTTTTGACCCAGAATTAGAAAAATATAACATGGCTATGACCATGGAAAATTTTCCTGAGACAGTTATAAAATCAGGATATGTTTATGAAGATGATATTGATGCGTATTTAGAAACAATTGACAGAATGTATAAAGGCAAATCGCCAGAAGGCTCTTTTCGGTTTTATGACCCCCAAGGAGAGCTTTTGACATATACGGTCAACTATGTAGTGCATAGAGATGAATTGGGTGAACCAATAGAGGTTTCCGGAGATTTCATCATCCAATCTGAAACGAAGATGAAAATGATGCAGGAAATATTCGATGATGAGAATGCAAAACCACAACAAAAAGTAGTGCTTGCACATCAAATCAAAGCTCATTTCTTCTTCAACACCCTCAATACCATAAGTGCGCTTTGTAAACAAGATGCTATAAAGGCTGATCATGCAATCATGACGTTCGCAACATATATGCGTTCTTATATGCACTTGATAAGTGAAGATGAAAATATAGAATTCAATAAAGAACTTTCATTGGTAAAAAGCACTTTAGAAATAGAAAAATTACGTTTTTCAGATAGCTTTACTTATGAATTTGATCTACAAGAAACAGATTTTGATATACCACCACTTACCATACAACCGATCGTAGAAAATGCACTGTTACATGGTCTTAGAAGAACGGGTAAGCATGGTCATTTGAAAATTTCATCATACCAAGAAGATAACGTGATAAAAATAATTGTACAAGATAATGGCTTGGGTTTTCATACATCTGTATTGGAAAAAAGCAAGTCTATCGGTTTAAGAAATCTTACAAAAAGACTTGAACTTATGGTAGATGGAACCGTCACAATCAACAGTACCCTTGGAAAAGGCACAGAAGTTATAATAGAAATCCCAGTTTGTGATAATATATTGACACCGATCTACTAAACTAGGAAATGAATTGTTGCCACTTCAAATGAGCATTCGCTTGATAAAAGGCTTTTTGCTCCTACTAGAGATTATCTAACTAATTAAACACAAAGGCTCAAACGCAAGCTTAATTGCTTGGTCTGAGCCTTGTTTTATATAATCGTCCTTATGCGATTATCTCCCAAATATAAAGTGGAGCAGTCATCGTAAACACTAAGCACGCAAATAAAATTGCAGGGCCCGTCCACTCGAATTGACCAGATTTTCTATAGTCAAAGTACGCCAAACCGACTTTAGTGAAGAAAAATACTGCTAAAACTAAGTCGATGCACGGAAAAATCACGTTGTTCACGACTTGCTTGATTTGAGCGCTTGCATCGGTCCACGTTGATTCCACTGCACCTGCTACGTCGCCAGTTCCGTCAGCGAATGCTGTTATGCTGAAAATACATACAAAAAGTAGTATTTGCATGATTATTTTTTTGTTTTTCGTTAAAAATTTCATTGAATTCTCCTTATTTTACGGCAATATGCCAGTCGTCCCATAAATTTCCGTCTATATTTAAGCTGTAAGTAAGATTTAGCGACAGCATTCCGACTGGTGTCCACGTGTCGATAACCCAAGTGTTGACCGTATAAAGTCCGTCTGGATACCAAATCGGTGTGAAATGCGTGCGATTTTTGTAGGTTGAATATACATTTTTTTGGAATTCGAACTCACCATTTGACGTTTGTTCGAGCAGTCGCCAATATGTTTCGTAGTTGAACTCCGAGAAGTAGCTGACTGCGTTTTGACAGTCGGTTGTAGCTGAATTTTGCGTGGTGCGAACCGATGTTTCAACTAGCTGATTTATGCCATATCCGGACTTCATTGTGTCGCCATTTGCAGTTGGATTTTCGCTGTCGCACGTGATTTCCATAGTGGCAGAAAGCGATGCCGAATATTCGTTGTAATCGAAAGCCCACCAACCTTCGTCCTCCCAGTCTGAATCCCAATATTTATCTTTTTGCTCAACACCATTTCCGTCGGTATATTTGTCGTACTCCCAGTCGCCATTATCGACCCAATTTTCTTGCCAATATGAAGTCCAAATGCCCCAAGTTGCAGTTGTTAAAACGTCACGAGATGGAGCAGTTTCGTACTCAAAATCATCATTTCTATCATCAGCGACTGGATTTGGTGGTGGATTTTCGTCTAAAGACACGATGGAGCAGTAAATTTTCGAGCTATCAACGTCACCTGGACCTGAAACCGATACGTTAATTACGATGTTTTGAGGTGTTGACGGAGTAGTCCATTTGACCCAAGCGAGCTGACCGTCGCCGTCTGGATAGTAGACGTTGCTGACGGTGTATTTTGTGCCATCAATGTCGAACGTGACGACCGTTTCATCGTCTGGGTCGGACTGCCCTCCGTAGACGTAAACTGAGGTGATGACTTCGGTGTCGATTCGATATTCGTAGTCGTAATCGCTCGTTTCAGTGGGTTCAGGTTCTTCTTCAAAACGCACGACTCCCAAGCCGAGATTTGCTTTGCTGATGGCTCAATGTTTCCGTGATATAGATTGTATATTATTTTTCGTTCATCTTGAAACTAAGATTTTTTATTACCATTTTTATACTGCTAATTGCAATGAATTCAAGGGAAACTATTCTCTAAAATGGGATTTAAATTGATGTAATATAGGCTTTTATGGTAAAATTAATTAAAGAGTTATCTAATTTAGAAACATATCAATATTAAGTAGGGAGAAATTATCAATGTACTGTAAAAACTGTGGGCATAATTTAGAGGAAACAAATAAGTTTTGTACAAGTTGTGGATTTAAAGTATCCATTGACGATATTAGCGTACAGAACAAAGCATGTGAACAATATGGAGAAATGGTATCAAAAGATAAAAAAACAAAAAATAAATTATTTGGCTTTCGTAGTGGTAAATGGTATAAAAAGCTTATAGCAATTATATATTTGATTTTTATGTTTATGTTATTTTTTCCAGCTGTATTTTCGGCGGATAGTCTAGTTATTTCCACACACGATAAGATAATTAGCAAAATTAGTGATTTAACATTATGGATAACTATGATTTTGCCATATCTTATTATGTCTAATATTTTTGGATTGAGAACTAAAATACCATTATATAAAAGTAAGAAGAAGTTTCCTAAGATAATAGCATTTGTATTAACAGTGTTTATTATGTTAATAGTTTCTATAAATATAGATAATCTTCATACTCAAGATTATAAAGAAAGAAAAGAAGTTGAAAATGAGTTGCGTCAACAGGAGGAAGCAGAACAAGCAGAAATCGAAAGACTTCAACAAAAAGCTGAAGAGCAAACAGAAATCGAAAGCCTTCAGCAAGAAGCTGAAGAGCAAGCAGAAATCGAAAGCCTTCAACAAGAAGCCAAAGAGCAAGAAGAAGCTTTATTTTCAGAAGAAATTACAGATAATACTTTAAGAGCTAATTTTGTAGAAGCTTGTAAAGAAATAGGGGTAGAATTAGATAGCGTTAAAAATCTTGAAAAAATAGCTGATTGGGCAGGTGGAGAAAGATATTCATTTACATATTCTGGTTTAAGCTTGCGAGTATACTGCAATGCAAATTTAACGATTAACACTATAAAGTTTGGTGTTGATACAGATATATACAAACAAGGATATGAATCTTATCAAATTGATGATTATATCGTAAGTTCTGATATGCAAGTTAAACTGAAACTTGCTACAGAAGATATTGTCAAATCACAGTTGAATTATCCGTCAACAGCTAGCTTTGGCTGGTTAGATTGGTCATATGGTAGAGAACGCAATTTATATTCAACATCTGGTTCTGTAAAGGCTAAAAATGCTTTTGGCGTTGAAGACGAAATGTCATTTCAACTAATTTACAACAGCTATGATTCATCTATGCAAACTGTATACTTTTTACTTGATGGAAATGTAATCGTAAACGATATGAATACAATTGCCGAAGAAGAGCGAGAGCAAATTGAAGGATTCTATATTGAAGAAGTTATAGATATCCCCGATGATATTTCAACTTTGACACCAGAAGAAGTATATAACAATTATTCTCAATATGATAGCTCAAAAGTAAGAGTAAAAGGTGAGATTGTAGCTATCTCCAATTACACAGATTTAACAGGTTATTATCTATTAGGAGTACGAGGGAACGGATTGGTTTGTTGGGTTTATGAGTCTCAACAATATAACATTGGAGATACTGTTGAGTTTTATGGAACTGTTTATGGTGGAAGTAATGTCGAAATAAGCAATTGTGTTGTGATTGAGTAAATTAAAATGCTCAAAACAACAAAAACTGGCGACAGCAACGGAAACACAATCAAGCACGGAATAGCAAAAAATCCGACCAAAAAAGCCTTGACTATTGCGTTTGCAGTGTATTCTTGAGGTGTTTTGTTAATTCCACTGGCAATTAAGGTGTTTTTTAAGCGAATTTCTTTGTATTCGTTAAGTTTTATGAATTTTGATAGCTTTAGCGTAATGTTTGCGATATGCACATCCAAACTGCTGACTTTTTTCTTGTTAGTTTGGCTCGCACTCGCAATGGCTTTGCTAGTTTTCAAGGTCGGAAGTTTGAGCAAGTCGGCTGTTAAAAGAAACAATCCTAAAGCCACGAAACCACCGAAAAGTATTGTTAAAATCTGCATGCTACCTCCTATACTCAATCGGTTGAGTGAGCCTTACGACGTTTGCAAACGATATAAAAATCGCCACACCACAAATCGCAAGCACTATCTGAC
>JAWXUP010000090.1:0-8415 GCA_044426345.1 Clostridia bacterium
CCATACGCTCGTTTGGTATGCAATGCCTCCATAACATCATTTAATTTGTTTCTAAGTGTATGTACTTTATGCCCAATTTCTTCATAATCTTCGGGAGATTTTATTCTTCCTACCTCTAGCGAGCGATTTAAAGATGATAACACCGTAGATTTGTTGGTTTTATTAGAATGTAACTCCAAGCAAAATGGTGCTAAACCAATATCCGACAAGCGTTTTTGCACGACATTAAGGGCTGCCATTTTTTCAGCTACAAAAAGAACCGATTTTCCTTGATACAAAGCATTTGCTATCATATTTGTTATTGTCTGCGACTTTCCTGTACCTGGTGGTCCGTGCAACACAAAGCTTTGTCCATTTGCAGCTGCAGCAATTGCCATCATCTGTGAAGAGTCAGCACTTACAGGGACTGCCATATTTTGCAAAGCAACCTCAACATCTTCACCTTCTGTTAAAGTTGAATTTTCTGGTGTCCACGCAAGTTTTCCATCTATTAAACTAGACACTATTTTATTTTGCTCTAGTTCTTTGGAACGGTTATGAATATCATTCCACATAACAAATTGACCAAACGAAAACAAACCAACAAACGCCATATTATCAATCGTCCATCTTTTTTTGCCCATAATCGCTTGTCGAATAATATGAAAAATCAACGGAATATTAATACCATGCTCATCTTGTGGCAACGGATCTAGTCCACCAATCTCAACATTATAGTCTTGTTTTAGATATTCTAGCAAGGTAATATTAATCTGTGCTTCTTCTTGTCTACTACGTATTACATAACCTTTATTTTTTCGATTACGTACAATGTCAACGGGTAGTAGCACTATAGGTGCAAATCTAGCTTTTTCCGACACATCACTTTCGTACCACTTTAAAAATCCAAATGCCAAAAATAATGTATTAGTGCCATTTTCTTCCATGCTAGTTCTTGCGTTACGATACAAGTTTTTCAGATTTTTGTCTAAAGTCGCTTCATCTAAAAAAGTACGTATTCTAAAACTTTTGAATTCTTCTTGTGCAATATTTTGAATTAAATCTTTATCCGTTTCACTTTCATACATTTTAACATCTCTTAAAGATGGCGCAAACTCCATCGGCGTTTCCATAATGCGAAACTCTTTGCCGTCAGAAAGCTTATCTTCCAACTCTGATAAATCTGATGTTAAAATTTGAAACGCATTTTTTGTTACTCGGAAATTCAAAAGTGTATTACGCAAACTAAAATCTAATAATTTCCTTTCCCAAACTTTTTGCTTAGTAATTAATGTATTTTCAACCAATTCAGTGTGAGATAATGTGTTGTCTAGCATTTTTGGTGCTTGTATCTCGTATATATTCTCTTCACTTGTATTAAAATCATCTGTACTTTCACTTTTATATGCATTCTCTATGCGTGTTGCCATAGGTCGAATACCACTGCTACGTGTTCTATTAATATCAATTACGCAGTGAAACTCGTCAATTTTATTCATATGGCTATTACCATGTTCTACAGCTCTATCAAAACTAATGTTCTTTTCGCTAACAAAATCAACGCTTTCCACTAACAATATTTCAACTGCGCCAGTTGCCAAGCGTTTAGTGATAGCAGATGAATCATCAACCACACAATCTGTAAATGTGTCTTCTTCCGTCCAACAACCACAAAAGGCGTGACCTTTAATAAAGCACATTAACGGATGAAGTCCAACCGCTTCTAAACAAGTTGCATATAAAACTGCCAAATCTATGCATGTACCCATCTTTTCTTCTAAAACTTTGTGTGGCAATCTAACTCGCTGACCGACATTCTCATAGCTTGCTGGTGGATTGTTATATATAATTTCTTCAGCTTGCAAAGCACTGTAAATCGCTGCCATTTGCAATTTTACATTTTCTGGACTGTTGGTTTGATATCCAGCATAAATCTTGCGCCGATTTTAAATCCTGACGTGAAATTTGAAACTGCAGTTTCGCCTGTGAGTGTGTCATAAGCGTTTATCATTTCATTGAGCAAGCGTTTTTCGTTCGTACTTAATATTTTGCTCAGCAGTTCTTCGTTTTCACAAACTTTTTCAAGTGCTTGGGCATAGTTTTTGTTGTCGGTTGGCATTGAGTTTGGATCGATGTTTCCGAAGAAAAGCGCTTCAATTATGTTCATCGGATTATACCTCCAGATATGACAAAAGCGACTGCATCTCGGTTTCAATTTCCGAAATACAGTCGCCGTTTTTAATTAAATTTAAAGTTTGCAAGATCGTGTGCTTTACGGTAAGCATTAAGATTATATGGGTTTCATCTGTAGGTTTGCAGTTTTGATGATTGAATCAGAAATCTTTAAAGCACTCTCCGTGAATGTTGTATTTGTCGTTGCCCACAAATTGTTCTATTGTGTATCTTGACATTTTAGTTCCTCCTTCGTTTTTGTTAGGGACGATTATACCATATTTTGCAACAAAAAGAAAATAAAAATTGAAACGGCGATTATTTTAGACTAAAAAAGATGTTTTCAATGGATAATGGTTCTAAAGCAAATGTTTATTGCACGATTTCACAAAGTACGTTAATTGTGATTCTCTGTCAGAGCTATGTCCTTTCTATAGGTCCCAGTTTGCGTTTATTTTGCTCCTCCTTTAGATTTAATATACATATCATAATTTACATACTTTAAATTAAAAAATGTTAATTTCATGTGCTCTTTTTGTGATTATTTATCTGGCGTTGTTTTTTTTATTGCTATTTTTCAATTTCTGATTTATACTATAATGAAGCAAGACATGCAAATATTGGAGGGTTTATGAGCGAATTTAACAAGGTTTTTGAGATTACTTATCGTGACGTCGACAGTCATGACAATATGAAATTAAATATTTTAGTGGATTTTATGCAAGATATGGCAAGACTTCACGCAACCGAGCTTGAAGTTGATTTTGCACACGCAAGTGCACCATATTTCTGGATTGTAACTAAAACCAGCGTTATTTTGCAAAAATACCCTAAACTTTATGATAAAATAACTATAAAAACGTCAATCCAAGGGCTAGACAGCCTATATTCTGTGCGCCGTTTTGATATTTTAGATGCCAAAGACCAGCCTATCGGCGAAATCATCGCATATTATATTTTGATGGACAAGTCGACTCATCGTCCAGTGCGTATGAAAAATGCCGATCACAAACTTTCGGTCTATAATTTTGCATACCAAGGAAGAAAGCTTAAAAAACTAACTTTAAGCAACGAAACTGCATTAAAAAGCGTTACAAGACGTGTTTTTAGTAGCGAAATTGACAGCAATAAGCATATGAATAACGCACACTATTTAAAATGGGCGCTCGATATGTTCACGACAGACGAACTTATAGAAAGACCTGTGCGAGAAATCTACATTCAATATATGCACGAAATGCTCGAAGGCGACCAAATTGAAATGTCGCTTTGCAAAAACGAGCAAGACGAATTTTTCGCAGTTGGAAAAAATATAAGCTCTGATAACGAAAATTTTATTTGCAAACTCGTATTTTAATTTCGTTGAAATTTAGATTGACAAACAAAAAAATATATGGTATATTTTAAAACATAATATACAGGGGAGCTCAAAAACGGGCTGAGAGTAGGTTGTGCGACCTAGACCCTTTAACCTGATTTGGGTAATGCCAACGTAGGAAGTAACAAATATTACTTTTAAACCTAAAATCAGTTTTTGATTTTAGGCTTTATTTTTTTGTGAAAGAGGGCAATTATGATTTATAGCACGCAAATGGACGCAGCAAGAAAAGGTATTTTAACCGAGCAGATGAAAATTGTTGCAAAAAAAGAATATATGGACGAGCAAAAATTGATGAAACTCGTAGCACAAGGCAAAGTGATTATCCCTTGCAACAAAAACCACAAAAGCATCGACCCAAACGGTGTCGGTTCAATGCTTAAAACTAAAATAAATGTAAATTTAGGCACTTCACGTGATATGGTAGACCTTGATATCGAGATGGAAAAGGTTTTAAGTGCTGTTTCAATGGGCGCTGAGGCTATTATGGACTTAAGCTCGTTTGGTGATACAAGAAAATTTAGACGAAAATTAACGTCAGAATGTACAGCGATGATTGGCACAGTGCCGATTTACGATGCTGTGGTTTACTACAACAAACCACTAAATCAAATTACAACCGAGGAGTGGCTTGATATCGTTAAAATGCACGCCGAAGATGGTGTCGATTTTTTAACTATACATTGTGGAATTAACAAGCAAACTGTCGAGCGTTTCAAGAAAAATAAGCGTATGATGAACATCGTTTCTCGTGGTGGCTCGATAATTTTTGCATGGATGGAAATGACAGGTAATGAAAATCCGTTTTACGAGCATTTTGATAAGGTGCTAGACATTTGCCGTGAGTATGACGTAACACTAAGTTTAGGCGATGCTTGCAGGCCTGGTAGTCTTGCAGATGGCACTGATGCTTGCCAAATAGAGGAGTTAATCGTACTCGGCGAGCTTACAAAAGTCGCTTGGGAAAAAGATGTACAAGTTATGATTGAAGGCCCTGGACATATGCCGATGAACCAAATTGCAGCAAATATGGAAATCCAAAAAACGCTTTGTCATGGTGCACCGTTCTATGTTTTAGGACCAATCGTTACCGACATCGCACCTGGTTATGACCACATCACCTCGGCTATAGGTGGAGCTATTGCAGCGCAAAACGGAGCATCGTTTTTATGCTACGTAACACCTGCCGAGCACCTTAGACTTCCAGATTTAAACGACGTTAAAGAAGGAATTATCGCTACAAGAATTGCAGCTCACGCAGCTGATATCGCAAAAAATGTACCTCACGCAATAGATTGGGATAATGAGATGAGTGAGGCACGAAATGCGCTAGATTGGACAAAAATGTTCGAGCTTGCAATCGACCCTGAGAAAGCAAAGCGTTATCGTAATTCATCAAAACCACAAAAAGAAGATACGTGCAGTATGTGTGGTAATTTCTGCGCAGTGAAAAATGTAAATCGTATTTTAGCCGGCGAAATTGTAACTATTTTCGACGAGTAAGATAAATTAAAAACTGAATATGCAAGAGGAGGAGCGTCCTAGTGCTGTAAAAATTGCGAGGGAGCCTGTGTTTCAGGTTGAGAGGAAGTATGTGCAAACTTCGACCGACTTATTAGTAGTAAACAAAGGATTTAAGGAGTTTTTTATTATGAAACAAACAGCAATTTTTAAAATGACATTTTTAGCTATGATGGTCGCTATCGGTGTGGTAATTTCACCACTTCTTCGTATAGAAGGAATGTGTCCGACAGCACACTTAGTTAATATCGTCTGTTCAGTACTTATGGGGCCTTGGTATTCGCTTCTTTGCGCAGTGTCAATCGCAATAATTCGAATGATGCTAATGTCGATACCTCCCCTTGCGCTTACTGGTTCTGTTTTCGGTGCGTTCTTATCTGGCGTGTTATATCGCTTGACAAAAGGCAAAATCATATTCGCAGTACTCGGTGAAATCGTCGGCACTGGTATCATCGGCGCTATAGTGTCCTACCCTGTTATGACATTCATTATGGGCTATGAAAATTTAACGATTTTCTTCTATGTACCTATGTTTTTAGGCGCTACTGTAATGGGTGGAATTACTGCGTTTTGGTTTTTAGGCTCACTAAAAAGAACAGGACTTCTTACAAAATTCCAAAAGAAATTGGGAACAAAAACTTATGAAAAACAAAATATTAAATGTGAAAAATAGGCTTGATAATTCATCGCTAATCCACTGTATTACAAACCCTATATCTATAAATGACTGTGCAAATGTCGTGCTAGCACTCGGCGCAAAGCCCATCATGGCAGAGCACCCACAAGAGGTTTGTCAGATTACCAAAATGGCGCAAGCGTTGTTGGTAAACCTCGGAAATATTACAGATATACGCATGAAATCGATAATGCTTTCTGGAAAAACTGCTCTTGATAATGAAATTCCGTGCATAATCGACGTGGTTGGTGTTACTTGTAGCGATTTACGACTGAATTTCGCTCGTGATTTTATCGTACAATGCAAACCTAAAGTTATAAAAGGCAATTTATCCGAAATAAAAATCTTATCAGGACTATCAAGCAATTTTATCGGAATAGATAGTTTAGATGACGATATAGGCGACTGCAGTTTGCTTGAGCATTTATCAAGATTTAGCAAGAAAACAGGTGCGATTTTGCTCGCAACTGGCAAAAAAGACTTGATTATAAGCGAAAACACAGCGTATGTCA
Organism: Clostridia bacterium; assembly: GCA_044426345.1. GTDB lineage: Bacteria > Bacillota > Clostridia > Oscillospirales > Butyricicoccaceae > CAYJLC01. The sequence continues at coordinate 6,239 of JAWXUP010000090.1, forward strand.
TTGATAACGGCGTGCAAATGCTGTCAAAGGTCACAGGAACAGGTTGCATTCTCGGCGTTATGGTGGCGACTTATTTGTCAACTGGATTACATCTTGAGGCGACTATTTTAGCTGTGGCGAGCTTGTCTATTGCTGGTGAACTTTCGCAAAACGCAAAAGGTCCTTCAAGTTTTCGTATGGAACTAATCGACAATTTATACTTGCTTGACGATAAAATCATCGCTAAAAATATTAAAATTAAGGAATTTACTATATGAATTTTGATTTATCTCTATATTTAGTCACCGACAGCACATATCACAGCGAGGAAAGTTTTCTTGACACAATTGAGCAAGCTTGCAAAGGTGGAGTAACTTTTTTGCAACTTCGCGAAAAAGACAAAGGTGGCTTAGATTATCTAAATCTTGCGTTAAAAGTTAAAAAAATCACCGATAAATACGATATTCCTCTAATAATCGACGATAGAATTGACATAGCGCTTGCTATAGATGCCAGTGGCGTTCATGTTGGTGCGAGCGATATTCCAGTGGCATATGCAAGGAAAATTTTAGGCAAAGACAAAATTTTAGGTGCTACTGCAAAAACTGTTGAAGTTGCAAAAAAAGCCTATGCAGATGGTGCTGATTACCTCGGTACTGGTGCGATTTATCCGACTACAACAAAGGTGGTAACCGTACTTACCGACGTGTCAACGCTCGATGAAATTTGCAACTGCGTGCCTATTCCTGTGGTTGCGATTGGTGGGTTAAACGAGAAAAATATCGACGTGCTATCTCGCAGTCCAATTGATGGAATTGCCGTTGTGTCGGCGATTATGAAAGCCGAAAATCCTAAACAAGCTACACGTGATTTGGTTGCAAAAATTAAGTCTACTATCAAAAGCATACCTTTTAAAAAGGAGCGTGACTAGTTATGAAATCGGTTTTAACCATCGCCGGTTCTGACTGCAGTGGTGGTGCTGGAATTCAAGCTGACATTAAAACTATAACAGCGCACAAACTGTATGCGACAAGCGTAATCACTGCCCTCACTGCGCAAAATACCACCGGAGTTTTCGGTGTAATCGACGTATCTCCGGAATTTGTGGCAAAGCAAATCGACTGCGTTTTTGAGGATATTCGTCCAGACGCAGTTAAAGTCGGAATGGTGTCAAACGCTGAAATCATTAAAGTTATCGCTGAAAAATTAAAGCAGTACGATGCGAAAAATATCGTTGTAGATCCTGTTATGGTGTCTACAAGTGGTAGTAAACTGCTAAATGATGATGCGATAAATATGCTAAAACAACATCTTTTACCACTCGCAACTGTAATCACGCCAAATATTCCAGAGGCGCAGGTGCTTTGTGGTTTTGACATAAAAACGCACGATGATATGACAAAATCTGCCCTTAAAATCTCGCAAATTATAGACGGAGCAGTGCTTGTAAAGGGTGGTCATCTTCGTGATAATGCCGACGATTTATTATTCCAAAACAATGCTAAAACATGGTATCAAGGCGAGAAAATCTACAACAAAAACACCCACGGCACAGGCTGTACTTTGTCGTCAGCGATAGCTTCAAATTTAGCTTTAGGACTTAGTTTAAAGGACAGCATTTACAATGCAAAAACTTACATAAGCAGTGCTTTGCGTACAAATTTAAACTTAGGGCAAGGCAGTGGACCATTAAATCATATGGTGAATTTTTAATATTTTAGGGTAAATTTTCAGTGCAAAATCCTTTTTACAAGCAAAAAACTCCTTGCAGGCTTTAAAAGTCTGTAAGGAGTTTGATTTTTATGCCAAAATCCGAAACCACAGCCTGTTTTATCGACAAGCATATATTACCACTGCTAAAATAATTTTAGTCTGCAATTCACGGTGAGTTTTAGAAAAAAGCAAACTCTTTTAGTCAGTGCTTTAATTTTTTCTTCAAAATTAATCTTTAAAATAGTTTTTAACATCATCATCTAAAACATCCAGCATAAATCTCGCACCGATTTTAAATCCTGATGTGAAATTTTAAACTGCAGTTTCGCCAGTGAGCGTGTCATAAGCGTTTATCATTTCGTTGAGTAAGCGTTTTTCGTTTTGACTTAATATTTTACTCAGTAGTTCTTCATTTTCACAAACCTTTTCAAGAGCTTTGGCATAGTTTTTGTTGGCGGTTGGCATTGAGTTTGGGTCGATGTTAC
>JAWXUP010000091.1:0-8306 GCA_044426345.1 Clostridia bacterium
AGCTGTATTTATTGTGTCAACTACAGTGGTTACTAAATTTTCACGATAAAAACTTTCGTTTTGAACATTATCAACTGCGTAAACATCAATAGTTTCAGTGTCTGAATCGATATTGAAAGCCTCTGTATATGGTGAGTAATTGCCTCCGTTTAAGCTAAATAAAATCTCGTAGACTCCTGCAATGCTATCGTAACTTTCTATGCTAACCTTGTTTGAATATTTGTTTACATCTACCATTAAAACAGGTGATTTAACATCTATAGTCACAATTACATCCTCTGTAATCTCAGCTGTTTTACTATAAAAAGTTTCGTCAGCATAGCTACTTACCGTGATATTAATTTCTGTGTTTTTAAGAGAAGTCGTGAAGTCAGCGCTATCAATATACAGCTTTCCTGTTATAATGTCGCCACTAGACTTAATTACTTCGCTACAATTATCCCAAGTGATAACATAAGTTTTATCATTTAATTTTGCTGTAGCTTTTAGGTATTCATCTGCATTACTTTCGAGTACATAAAAATCTAGATAAATTCCACTTTCAGAGTAGAACACTTCGTTTTCCAAGTATCCATAAGTAGAATAAATTCTATCGCTTAAATTACTTGATATAAATATCGATGTTCCGTCTACTGTGTTACCGAAACTGGTATTTATAATACTAAACGGAAGAGTTATCGTTCCATCGTAGTTTCCTTTCCCAGTAACAACTGCTGTTGCAGTGCCGACATTTATATTGCTTAAATATGAAATTGTGTAATCATACCCTTGAATTAAAATGCTACCTATCAGATTATCTACTATGGTAAAGCTTGGCATAATCTCAACCCCAGTGTATTGTTGAGTTGGTATGCCACTGATATATACACTATTTTCATCTAGAGTTTTTTGTGAAATTTCAAAAGTCGTAGATGTATTAGACGAATAGTTGCCAATCCCTGTTATTGTTATTGTTCCTGAACCTGCATTAATATTATTGCTATACGAAATACTATAATCAGTTCCACTTGTAAGCGTTTTGCCATTTACTGTAACAATCGGTGTTGGTGTTATTGCCGAGCCGACATATGAATAGCTTGAAATACCACTAAAAGTTGCATCTGATATAGTTCGTGTGCCTATTATAAAAGTTGCATACGCATTTGATGTGCTTGTATAATTTCCTTTGCCCGTTATGGTTATAGTGGCTGTTCCTACACTAACGTTATTTGAATATGAAATACTGTAGTCTGTTCCACTTGTAAGCGTTCGACCTCCAACTGTGACAGTCGGTGTTGGTGTTATAGCTGAACCTGTGTAAGAATAACTTGAAACGCCACTAAAACTTGCATCTGACACCGACCTTGTGGCTATTGTGAATGTTGTACTCGCAGTGGTGGAGGATGTATAATTTCCTTTACCTGTAATTTTTATCGTTGCTGTTCCAACATTTGTATTATTGCTGTATGAAATCGTATAATCTGTTCCACTAACTAAAGTTCGACCTCCAGCTGTAATAGTTGGTGTAGGAGTTATGGCTGAACCAGTGTACGCATAACTTGAAATCCCACTGAAACTTGCATCGGCAATAGTCCTCGTGGATATTGTAAAAGTCTTACTCGCAGTGGAGGAGGACGTATAATTTCCTTTACCTGTAATTTTTATAGTGGCTGTGCCAGCGCTTGTATTGTTACTATAAGAAATAGTGTAATCAGTTCCACTAGTGAGTGTTCGACCTCCAACCGTTACAGTCGGTGTCGGTATTATGGCTGAACCTGTGTAAGTATAGGTGTAGGAGGAAACCGTGCTGAAAGTTGCATCCGACACCGACCTCGTGGATATAGTAAACGTCTTCGAAATGCTTCCTTCATACGTTCCCATGCCAGTTATTGTCACAGTGGCTGTACCTGCATTTGTATTGTTTGAATAGCTCAATGTGTAATCAGTATTTTTCGCTAATGTAATTCCATTATAAACAACTGTTGGTGTTGGTGTAATGCTTGAACCAGTGTACGTGTAGCTTGAAATAGCTGATACTGTTGTATTGCTAGTTGAGATTGTTTTAATACTTGGAATGTAGTATGTTTCTGATATGTTTCCAACACCGTCTTTCGCCCAAAGATATATGTCATCTGTGCTACTTACAGCAAAAGATGTTGTGCTGTTCCACGTTATGCTAGAAGTATCATTCGAATAAGAGTATCCGTAATTTGATACACCTGTGGCATTATCTGAAGCTGACATGAACACAACGCCATTTAATACACTTGCAGTGGCTACTTGTGGCTTTACGTCATCAACTCTTATTACAAGTGTTGTAGGATTATTGCAAGAAACTGGTGAGTTTCTACCATTTACTACGTGTTCATCAAAGGTTAGCGTTACTTCTCCGTAAGTATCTAACGTTAACTGAACATCAGTGGAAGCAATACAGCTTTTATTTGTTGAAACCGAATCACCACAAGCACCTGTAGAAACACCACTTGAATAGCCACTGCTCTCAGTAGCTATAAACGCTCTATTATCTAAAGTCGATAAGCTGAACATACTTCCAGAAGATAACCCTGCATAAAGATAGTTATAATCATTTACTGCATCTCTATCATAGTGTGGATTATATCCAACGATTTGTCCCGTTGTGTGCATAGGATTTGAACAACAATACGAAGCTATTGTGCTAGATGATGCTGTGATTTCTCCTACAAGATTTGATTTAAAAAAATAACCATTTGTAGTCGAATACGCATCTGTGTAAGCTATATTTGCACTTTCAGAATAAAATGCTTCAGTATCAATGCTTGGAACATATACGGTAGTTGAGGTCGATGTGTTTGACAAAACATACGCTTTACTAGTATCCACATAAACCGATGAATTAATATCAAAAGTCGTTTTCGCATTTTTATTTGATACATAATATAAACTAGCTGAATGCCCTTCGCAACACGTAACTTCAAGTAGGGTAGATGCCGATGCTGTATTATCAAAAGCACCAAAAGATATAGTAAACATCATAAGTGCCACAAAAGATAGTTTTTTTAATACTTTTTTCATATTATCTCTCCTTTATTAACATTACAATATCGTCGCCAAACTCTCCACTAATATAGTTTGCGTAATCTACTTTCCCATCTACTCCGGGTGATATAAATAGAACTCGTGGATTACTAATATCTGTAGCAAAATATATGTGATACGGATTTTGGTATCCGTCAAAGTTGTCTTTTGATTTTACAATAAACCCATTGTCTAGATACTCTATATTGTCGATGTCTAAGCTGAAACTCAAATATTTATCTTCTATTTCACTTAAATAATATATAACTTCATCGTGGTCAATTTCAAGCTCAAAAGTCAGAAAACCTTTGTTTGAAACGACTTCTTGCATATCACTCAAAAATATCTGCGAAGTAGTTTCAATATCTGTAACTCTTGCTTTGGTTACATAACTCGAATATCCATATGTTCCCATACCAAAAAGTATCGATGCTATGACGAGCGTTATTGATATTTCAAGCAATGTAAATCCTTTTCTTTTTACCATTGTGCAGTCCTTTCTATGTTTGATTTATCCGTCTTGAGTGTTGCTGACATTTCATCGTATTTGTGTGTTATTTCAAAATATAAATCCGAAATCTTATAGCTGTATAGGGTGTTATTTACATAAACTTCAAGGCTAATATTGGAAATATATATCACGTCATTAGATGAAAAATCAAGAATATTTTCTGTATTAGAAAAATCGCAGATTATATTTATACCTAAAACTTTTATATCTGAATCGTTTGATGAAAACTGTAAATTTTGCATATTAAACTCATCATAGTCATATATCGTAGTCGTAAGCATGGTCTTAGGCACTGTTACAGTCAAATTTTCTAAATCTTTGACACACGTTAATGCTGTAATGTCAGCAGTAGCTTCGTCGTTAAAAACACTTACCAGACTGTTAGATGCCACATCGGTTTTTGTGTTAGATATAAAGATAATTTGAGAGAAAAAAAGCGACGAACCTACAACAAAAATCATCAAAGTTGTTAAAATCATCGAAAAACCTTTGCGTTTAGTCATAACTATACCTCCAAAATACGTTAAAGTTTACTATGCGTTGCTCGTTTTGGAGATATACGCATATTAAAGTTTCGTCGTCATAAAAATATCCGTTTTCAATATCTAGTAAAAATTCATTGTTTTTAAGTAGTTTGTCATCATATATCTCGTAAATAATTATGCTATCATCTAAGTTCAAAACTAGTCTATTTTGTGTCACTTGTATGCTCTCGCTATTTGATATTTCGGCAGTTAAATCAAGCTTTAATAAATATATTTCATTATATAGATTATATGATTTTACATTTTCTGTTGCTTGATAAAACAAATCTGATATTTTCATCACTGACAACATCAAAATGCTTAAAATTACGATATATACTGTAGTTTCTATAAGGCTAAAGCCTTTTCGTCTAATCATACATATTCACCATATAGATTTTTTCATTAATTTCGGCGTCGTTTAAAGATAAATCTAGTTGTATCATATAAATTTCTTTGTCATAAATATAGTCTTTATATATTGTGACTTCGGAATTTGAAGGCAAGTCGAAAAAATCAAAATTTTCTATTTCATTTCTGATAGACATTTCGTATTTCAAGGTACTTATGATATTCATGCTTGTATCAGTAATTGTCGAATAGTCAGTGAGAAAGGCTTTGAAACTTAGCGAGTGGTTATACACATTAAGTGCGAATAAAAAGACTAAAGACACAAGGACAGATGACAGCATTATATCGGCATAAAGCATGCCTTTTCGTTTCTTCATTTTTCCACCTTTCATCAAAGTTAAAGCGAGCCTAAATTACTAGGCTCGCTCTATTAATATTAGTCAGCGATCGCTTCAAAATCATCTATAACGATTTCTGCATCTCCAAAGTTTTCTTCACTAAAACCAGTATATGCTGTTGTAATTTGACCTTTTTCAAGCTCAACTACCATCATTAAGTCGTTTTCATCAATATTTTCAGCAGTTTGTGATGTAATTGAGTCTGTACCGTAAGAAATGATGTGAATTTTAAATTCTGTATTCGTTGCATCTGCATTAAATACTACTTTGTATTGGTTGCTCCAAGCATCTTCTTTTACTGAGAAAGTATCAGAATTGCTAGTGCCAGTAATGTGTAATTCATCTGCAAGGTACACATTCATAAGTTTAACTAAATCTTCGTGAGCGCCATCAATACCATTTGTTGCGTATTTATTGTTTTCTAACATCATCGTTTGTATTGCAATTTCGAAGCTACCGAAGTCTTCTCTAACGCTTGTTTCACGAGATTTATTGATATATGTGTTACCACCAATAAATACAGCTACTGATAAAATAGCAATGATAACTAGTACCACCATAATTTCAATTAGTGTCATACCTTTTCTTTTTTTCATTTGATTAATTAAATTTTTCATATTGTTGTTCTCCTTTAAAATGTTGTTTTTTTGTTAAAATCCGACGCTAAACATCGGCATATACACGCCTATCGCTATTGTTCCAATGACGAGTCCTAAAATTATCATTGAAATTGGTTCTAAAATTCCTGTGAAAGCTTTGATTTTAAGCCTTGTTTCTTGTTCTAATTTTTGAGATATTCGATATAAAACCTCAGCTGTTTTACCACTTTTTTCTGCTGTATAAATGCACATTGCATCTAGTTCTGACACAAAAGAGCATTTTAAAATACAATCAGCAAAGTCATAACCTTGTTTGCTTTTAACTAGTATCTTCTTGTAAAATTCTTTTTTAATATACCTATTTGATATACCACTGTAGCAAATTTCTAGAGCTTCTGATATCGAAACACCTGCTTTGATAAGGTTTGATAAATTCGTAAAAATATATGAGTTATCAATGTTTTTGAAGATGTTTCCTAGTATAAAAACCTTCAAAAGCAGTCTGTCTATAAGTGTTCTATTTAAAAATACGAACAAAGATATAGCCAAACCTAAAATTACAATTGATATAATTAAAAAAAGTGTGTTTTCTATGATAAAATTTGATATATTAAGTAAAAATATTGTAATGCTCGGCAATTCGCTATCTGAAATACTTTGAAGTTGAGTCACCGTTTGTGGTAAAATCTGTGTAAAAATAAAAATCGTCGCAATAAATGTTGCAACGAGTAGAGTAGATGGATATATCATTGCTGTATATAACCCAGATTTTATTGAAGAGCTTTCACTTAAACTTTTGGCTAAATCTCTTAAAACTTCAGGCAAGTTACCACTTGAAATACCTGCTTTAATGTACACATAATAATCTTTATCAAAATATTTTCTGTGTTTTTCAAAACATTCATCAAGATTTGTTCCTTCTTGAAGTTCGTTCTTTATGATACCGATTATCTTTTTGTCTTTTTTATTCTGTACAGAATTTTCTATAAGCTCAACAGATGTAAGCTCGTTCATTCCAGACTCTAACAAAAAAGATAAATTAGTGAAAAACTCGGATAAAATTCTTCCTTTCACCTAAATCACCTCCCTTCCGATAAATTGAATTTCAACAAATAGGTGTATATCTTGTTGATTTGTAAGAATTTCACTCGTAATTTGATATTCTTCTTCCTCTAAATTTTGCACACCTTGTTCAATATATACCCACGATAAAACGTTAGTATTGTCATAACTTCTTGCATTCCACAAGAGTTCGTTGTCTTGCCTTAAACTGATGTTTTGGATAATGCACGGAATATCGTCAAAGTCTTGTAGAAAAGAATTTATGTCATCTAAACTTCCAAAAACTTCAAACTCCGTAGTGATTGACATTAAACTATTTTGAGTAGTATTTCGTTATTTTTAAATTTTGTAAAGCTTAGGTTGTTTGCGTTTGCAAAATTTGTCAAGAGCTGATTATAGTTCTCACTGTCAAAGTCTGTAATTTCTATATCAAAATCATCAATTTCCATCTGGATATTTTCAAGTGAATTTTGCGAAATCTCGACCTGCAATATTAGTTCATCTGTTTTATTTTGTTGGCTGTCATCACTCAAAAACATTGCGTTTACAAAATAGTTTCCATATATAAAAAGCACGGATAACACAACTAAAATTAATGATAATAGCAAACGTTTTTTATATTTTATATTTTTCATTTAACCACCTCGATTTCAAAAGCATAAAAATCTAAATCATTTATTTTTTGAATTCCATTTAGTTTGACATTATCAAAAGGTAGGTTATCGGAAAAAACTGAAATTGACGACGCATTTTGCGAATATCCTCTAATAATATAGTTGTTTGCTGGTATAACAACTTCGGTATCTAGCTCCAAATCAGTTTCAACTTGAATTGAAGCTAACATCTCCGTAGTATCGATACTAGCGATGAATATGTCCTCGCTTTGAAGTGATAAACTCGCTATTTGTTCCAATATATTATTGTCCTGTGTTAATTTTAATAATTCTAGTTCTTCTTGTAGTAATGTCTGTGCGTTTTGATTATATGAAATCTCGCTTTGAAGTGACAAGTTTTCACTATTTATGCTATCAACATCAGATATACCAACATAGTTTTTGACAAGCATACTAGCTGAAAGCACAAAAAAAGCAGATGCAAAAGCTAAACTACATCTACTTAAAATATTGAGTTGTTTATTAGAAAGTTCATGTTTGTTTTTGGTTTTAAGATTGGATTTAATTTTATAGAATTTTTGCAAAGCGAGTCCTAAAGCCACACCATACGATGCATCAAAATCATCAAAGTCTATACGTTCTTTTAAGTCATAAACATCAAACGTGTTTTGTCGTAATTTTATCAAAACTTCTTCATAATCACCATTTACTAAAATATGAATTTTGGGATTTTTGATACGATATAAATTAAGTTCATTTTTTATCTTTTCAACAATATATTCACTGACATTATCACTCGGTGAATCACGCCATACATTCTCTTTTATCAGCACATCATTTGATAAAAAGTAGTTTTTTGGAGGGTAGCTTAACGCATCAATTATTACTTTATAACTTGAGTCGAAACTTTCATCCATTATTTTTGAAAAAGCAGTTAACGCAGATACTTTCGAGGTAATCGTGATTAGGTTATATCCATATTTTTGGAAAGCCTTGCTAAGTTTTTCAGATGTTTCTCGTAGAATAGAAATATCCAAACTAAAATTTCGGTATTCATTTTCATAAAAACATTTGCCAAATTCAAGACTTGATACGACGTATTCAGTATTTTTGTTGTCTTTTTTAAGTATTTTACCTAAGTCTATATCAGATTTGAGTGAATTAGCTTTAAGATAGTTTTTATCTCATAATTAACATTTGGGCATGATAGT
>JAWXUP010000092.1:0-8284 GCA_044426345.1 Clostridia bacterium
TATAATAAATAAGTCGTGGTACATATTACAATCATATTTTTCGCAATAAAAAACACGACACTTCTTATGTGAAATATAAAGAAGAACTAACCCAACACATCATTGCTGTTTTCCATGAAACCAATGAGATTTTTGGTTCGAAAAAAATTGAAACAATATTACGCTCAAGAGGAATAAATACCAGCGCAAAATATATAAATAAAATCATGAAAGAACAAGGACTTAAAAGTATCCGAACTTACGCTAAAAAAGATTTCAAAAAATTTTCTCCAAAGGAAGATTTGCTTCTTTGTAATTTCCATTCTGATAAACCTAATCAAATTTGGGTTTCTGATACTTCGCACATTCCGTATAAAGATAAATTTTATTATATGTGCGTGATTTTAGACTTATATTCTCGAAAAGTTATTGGGTATAAGCTTTCTGAAAAACACACCACAAATCTCATTACAGCAACATTCAAGCAAGCATTTACATCACGAAATAATCCGCAAGATTTAATGTTCCACAGCGATCGTGGTGCTCAGTACACATCAAATACTTTTAGACTTTTACTTAAAAACATGAATGTCACTCAATCTTATTCTCCAAAAGGTACTCCTACACACAACGCAGTTATGGAATCTTTTTTTGCAAATCTAAAAAAAGAAGAAATTTATCGTAATAATTATACTTCTTACGCACATTTAAAGAAAAGAATTGATAAATATATCACTTTTTATAACAACATCAGACCTCATACTTCTTTACGATATAAAACGCCTAATGAGTTCGAGTGTACGAAATAAACAGTTCGAAAAAAACTTTTCATTTTAGGGTAAAATAAAAATAAGTGTACGAAAAGAAAAAACACTGCAAATCGTAATGAAATGCAGTGTTTATCTATGTTTTAAATCAAAATAGACCTATTAATTTCAGACAAATCATACAAATTTGTTCAAAACTAATAGGTCAATTAAAAGTCGCATATGGGCATAAAAAACGACCTAGCATAAAGCTAAGTCGTAAATAAACATATAAAAAGCCCTTAGATTTCTCTAAGGGCTTTTGTCTACTGTGTCCAATAATGATGTACTAGGACTATTCGATTTGACTTTGAACTATCCCGAACATTATTGATATCTTTTTTATTATTATAACAGATTTATAAGTATTTGTCAATATTTTCGGTTATTTTTTCAATCTTTTTCACAAATATTTTATCACAATAATTTCGTTTATTTATCAGCTAAAGCTAGTCGCTTATTAATGCGTTTCATCAGATACAATCTGCCTTTTGGAGTAAATAGCATATACACCCCTCCATGACCGTTTCGAGTGTATTCTTTCAAAGTGGCATATCCGTTATTTACCATGTAGGCGCTTGGCAGCAACACTTTTTGTGGTGAACGATAAGCCAGCTTCATTTCTTCTAACAAAAAAATAAATAACTTTTCTGGGATATGAAGTTCCTTCGCTGTAATGCGCATATTGGTGTGTAAGTTGGTATCAACAATTGCATTGAAGTATTCAGCTTTAGGAGTCATATCATCTAGCTTTTCATTGATTTGGCGCAGTTCCAAAAATAACTGTTCAGCATTGGTTGGATTAGCAAGTATATCCTCTAATTTCTGTGGAGTGATGTATGCCCCTGTTTTTCTAATCGTAGGGAGCACTTCTTCTACAACCCATTTTTCAAATCTTTCTGCTGCTTCAAGTTTTGATTTGAAGATCAATCTATAAATATCTGGTTCTGGTATGTAATTCATAAATGACATTTGACCTGTAACTTTTCCATGCTGATTCTTAGTAAAGGAGACCCCATCGTGTTTCACGATGCCTTTACAATGTCTTAAAATTGCATCATTTGGATTGGAATATCCAAGCATTTTAGCAACATCTGTAGCGCAAAATAAAATTTTTCCATCTTCTGCAGTAAGTGTTCTTACGCTACCAAACTCCTCGTTTTCAAAAATTTGCATTTTCATTTTTTACCTTCTTCCTTTAAAGAAAACAAGCAGTACCAATTTCGGCACTGCTCGTTTTGTTGTTTATTATATTCTTTGTCTGATTTTTAGTTTCATTTCTTGCTCATATTCAAATCCATTTTTAAACACTACCACAATTTTTGTTGCACTTTCAACTTTGATACGATGAATGATTTGTCGCACTAGTACATCGTCGTACTCATAATAATTATCTTTTTCTTGGGTTAAAAAATCCTCAAGATCTTCAACTGTTTTATCTATCGCAATTTGACTATGTTTTTCCTTATAAGCATCTATCATTGCATTAAACTCTACTGCTTTAGCATTCATTTTTCTTATTACATCCAAGTTATCTGTAATATTCCCACTTGCAACTAAGTCTGCTATTTTATTTGTAATCTCATTAATTTGTTGTTCTGCTTGTTCGAGATTAAATCCATCACTTTCATTTTGCAGCAACGTTAATTTTGTTTCTCGTTTAACCATCTCAATTATGTTATATCTATCTTCCTTAGAATTATTAATTGCCAACATTATCGCTTTATGTAAACTTTCTTCATCTAATGTCACCGATGAATGACAATATTTAGTGCCATAATCAACTCTTTTTATGCATCTCCAAACTGGCAGTTTTTCTTTGTTTAACTTCGTCCAAACCACTCTTTTGTAATGTGACATACAATCTCCACATACTAAAATTTTACCTAAAGCATATTTACTTGAATATTTCCCTTTTTCTGTGATAGCATTTTTACTTGATTTGTCTATATTATTACGATGAGCTCTTTCTTTAATAGCTCTATCATAAACTTCACGGCTAACAATAGATTTATGATTGTTTTTAATATATATTTTAGGAAATTGTCCTGTATTTTTAATAACCTTTTTAGTTCTGTGATTTTCTACAAATGATTTTTGCAATATTACATCGCCACAATATCGTTCATTCTGAAGTATTCTTTCAACCGTTGATTTTATCCATTTACTTTTCTTGCTCGGTGTTAATATTTTTTCATCAGACAATCTTTTTGCGATATTTCCTTCACTTTCGCCACTTAAGTAGTAATTATATATTTTTCTAATAATTTCTGCATCTTCAGGTATTATTTCTGGATCTCCATCCAAGCCTTTTCTAAATCCGTACATCTGTTTGTAATTCCACTTAACGTAACCATTTTGCATTCTCATTTGAATGCCACGTCTTACGTTTTGACTTATTGAATTACTTTCTTCTTGAGCAATACTAGCTAAGATAGCCAACACAAGTTCGCTGTTTTCTTCTAGTGTATTTATATTTTCTTTTTCAAAATACACTGCAACTCCGATAGATTTTAACTTTCTAACGGATTCTAGTGTAAGAACATGATCTCTCGAAAATCTACTTATTGACTTTGTTATGATGAGGTCTATTTTTCCTGCTTTGCAATGTCGCATAAGCTTTTGAAAATCTGGTCTTTTATCTGTAACACCAGATATGCCTTCATCGGCATACGTTCCAGCAAGTTTCCAACCTTTTGTTTTAAGTATAAGATCGGTATAATAGCTTTTTTGCATGTGAAAACTAGATAATTGTTCTTCGAAGTTTGTTGAAACACGGCTATACGAAGCAACACGCATTATTTTGTTTTTATTTCCAAAAATACGATTATCTATCGTTGCCGGCATTACAATTATCTCTTTCATCATTCTCACCTCTATATCATTTGTCCATCTGCAAAAATTACTTTTTTTATTTCTCTGTCATTTATATAAATTGAAGTTACTATTTTTTTAAGTTCAGATATATTTTCTGTTGGATTATCTATTATATTTTCTAGTGCAGTTTCTAGAAGGTGGGTTGTATTCTCAAGCATCATATATTTAAGTTCTGCAAGTTTTAGAATATTTTCCTGTAGACCCTTAACATCTATCTCTTGTTCTTTCATAGCCAAATCTATTGAATTTTGAAGTCTAATAATTTCTATCGATGTCTGATTTGAATCTTTCTCAATAAATTTAATATTTATAAAATCTTTGTTTATTACATCTTTCGCTAGATCAACAATTTTTTTATCATACAATTTAGAAGATATATGATTTGGATCGTTCTCACAGTACCAACGCTCTCTCGAATTTGACTTCATTTTACGTTTTAGCTTTCCACCACACTTTTCACATCTTAAAAGTGGTTTTATTGATTTCAGCTCACTACTTAATGTATGTGTGTATACTTTTTGAGCACAGTTTGATTTTATTTTCATTTCACTACTAATTATCGCTGGATATTCAGCGTTTCCTAAATACTTTTCACTTTGCAGTATTCTAGCTACCATATTTTTATTCCATTCAGATTTCGTTTCTATGTACTTTATTTGCTTTTCGGTTAACATTTCAGCTATTTTTTTGTATGAGCAACCTGCTGCATAATCGATATAAATTTGCTTTATAACTTCACATTCAACAGGATCAATTTGGATTTTACCCATTTTTTTGCAGTATCCATATGGTATTATTCTGTTTTGTATCATGTCACAATCCTTTCTGTAAGTTTTAATTCATTTATCAAATGAAATTTAATTGTTTTATCATCACCGACAGATATATTTTTTATTATTTCTATAAATATATCTTCATCCATGTCCGTTATGTATTCAGGGGATTTATCGATAATTTCAATTAGCTCATTAGTTTTTTCTATGATTTCATTGCTATCTCTAGCTTTTAAGAGAATTGTTTTATGCTTTTTGAGTCTTTTTATTTCAGCATTTATATCGTCTGTTTTTTGTATAAATAAAGCAGAATCTAAGATGCCCTCGGATATAAGTCCTGTCATCATAAGATTCTGCTCTACTAATTTTGCCATTTTTAAATTTATTTCTTTTAACTCAAGATTCTCTTTATATTTAACTTCTTCTACTTTCTCTAACGCTGATAGCATAGGCAATAAAATTGCTTTATTATGTTTTTTGAATTTGTTATAAGCACCTACGAAAGCTTCAAACACCCTCTCTTGCGAAACTCTATTTGAGAAACATTTTTCTTTAAATAAATTATTATCTTTATCTCTACAAACCCAATATATTTTTTCATTAGAAATTTTCTTTCTAAATGTACTGCCACATAAATCGCACTTAATCATTCCATTAAGAATACTATGTGCAGATGAAATAGTCACTTGATTTTTTTTGTTTTCTAGCAAAAGCTTCACTATTTGATACTCAATTTCGCTTATAATTGCAGGATGAGTATTTTTTACAAAGTATTGTTGTAATTCACCTCTGTTTTTCTTTTGTATATAAGGGACAATGTCTTCGTTAAAAGTTTTTTGAAATAACATATTTCCAGCATATTTTTCATTTTTCAGTATAATAGAAACGCTATTTTTTCTCCATTTAGCGACATTGTTCTTATTTTTAATATTTTCTTCATTCAGTTTTTTAACTATTGTATCAACACCACTACCACTTAAATACTCTTTAAATATTCGTCTAACGATTTCTGCTTCGGGTTCATATATTTTAAATTCCTTATTTTCTAGTCGGTAACCAAAAGGAGCATTTGATGGAATATATTCTCCTTTACGCATTCTTTCTCTATTCATTTTTTTAAGATTTTGAGATATATTAATAGACTCTTGTTCAGCAACTATTGTATATAATGTTAGTAAATTTTCGCTAGTAAGGTTATCTGTATTAATACCTTCTTTTTCAAATATAACTGGTATGCCTAACGACTTTAGTTCTCTCAAACAAATTATTCCGTCCAATGAGTTTCTTGAAAATCTACTAAGTGATTTAGTAATTATTCTATCTATTTTACCTTGTTTGGCATCTTCCATCATACGCAAAAATTCAGTTCTCTTTTCAAGCGAAACACCAGAAATACCTTCGTCAACATATATATCTACCATTTCGTAGTTCTCTTCATTTTCAATGAGATTTGTATAATATGAAAGCTGATTTGCTAGTGAATTTATTTGATCATCTGAGGTACTACTAACTCTTGCGTAACCAGCCACTTTTATTTTTTCCACAGCCTGTTTACGAGCGGGGATATATATCATTTCTCGTAATGCGTTAGAACCATTTATATTTTTATTCATCTTGCCACCTCCTTTAGTTCTTATTTTTTGCAAGTACAACAATACCACAAGGATAGTTCATTAGCTATACCAATATGTAACAACAATTTTATATTATCCTACCATAAATAAATTGGAGGAAGGTCGTTATTGATTGCTACTCTATGCATAGTTTTGTTTGCAATGTCAATACTTATCTTATTTGCCTTTACAGCTCGTTCAAGCTCTCTAATAAACCTTGTATATGTCATTAAACTCATCTTATTTTCCATAAAAATCTCCTCGTCATATTACACTAAGACCTAAGCTTATATTTACACAATTTTCAACTTGCGACAGTTCATCTTGGCTTATTTTGCCCATCATAATCTTAAGTCGCTTTTTATCTATCGTGCGTATTTGTTCTAAAAGAATAACAGACATATCACACAGATTATCAACTGACGATATTTCCATATGTGTTGGCATAAGTTTTTTGCGTTTTGTAGTAAACGGTGCTACTATAACTGTCGTGCTATGCTCGTTCCCAATATCGTTTTGTAAAATTAAAACTGGTCGCACACCACGTTGTTCGGATCCTTCTCCATAACCTAAATCTGCGTAGTAAATTTCGCCTCTATAAATTTTCCTCATTTGCTGTCTCCTTTTATTTGTTCGCATAAAAAAACCACCATAGAAAATCTACGGTGGTAACTTAGTTTTATATTCAATTATTTACAAGTTAAATTTTCTGTTATGGCTACAAAGAATTCTTCGCTCCATACATCTAGTGAACTTGCGTTTTTTATAAATGGCAATACATCGCTCTTTGCTTGTTCAAAGTCTATATTAGCAAATCTATCATACAAAAACTTTTTAACATCTTCTAATCCTATTTCAGTCTTTTCATCAATAAAAGCAGTTTGCTTTAGACGTGCTTCAAGATGCTTTAAATTAAAAGACGTGTTGCCTGAAAGATAGAATATATAATCATATAAATCTCGACCTTTTATTCTGCTTTTCCATCCTCTACAAATTACTGCGTGCAGTTTTCCAGCGAACAAGGAAGGCTTGTCATATAATGTTACTTGGTACGGAATTGGCAGTAGTCTAAATTTGTTTTCAAATGTAGCAAATTCAGGTGGATTTATATCAACTTCTAATTTAACTTTTATTAATTCGTTTTGAGGGATAGAACCAACATTTTCGTTATAAAATATTAGCAAATGCTCTTTTGTATTGCCTTTTAAAAATGCAGATTTTATATTGCTGTCAGCAGTTTTTTCTTTTTCCTCAATGCTGAAATTCACTCCATAAGCTCTAACTTCTTTTTCAAGTGTAGGCAAGAAACTATTTAGATTAAAGCTTGTGTCTGCTACTTTAAGTGAGAAATCTAAATCTTCTGAAAATCTATCAAGACCATAGAAAATTCGAAGCGCAGTACCACCATAAAACGCAGTATATTTGAAAAAATCTGCTCTACTCAGACCACAAAGAACAATTTCCTGCATAACTTCTTTTATACTGTTTTTCTTATCGGATATAGTGTTACTATCATAAGTTTCTAACATTTGGTTTAGTATATTATCCATTAATTTTTCCTTTCTTCAATAGTGAACGTAATAATTTATGGTTGCTTGTCGAATACAGACTGCTAATAGATGCCATTTTTTCAAGATTTAGTGAATAAAAATCATCTATATCAATTCGTAAATCTTCAAATAGGAAATATCTTATACCCCTTAAATTTTTTAGAGGTGATGTTTTATATAGCATATCACAAATAGCTTTTTCAGGTGTTGCAATTTGATAACTATAACCATTTTCAATTTTTAAAACTATTTCCATTGGATACGCTTTGCTTGGAACATCTCTATATGCATATACACCAAAAGGTGTTGCGTATTGCTTGGTCCTCTTTTTCTCAAATGTTGCCGAAGTAAAGTTATATACAGCCTCTGGAATCAAAGAATAGTAACTGAGTGCATATTCAAATGATAAATACGAAGGACCATATATAATAGAAGACAGATATTGTCCATTAGTAAATTTATCGGTTTCGTATATACCTTTTACGATTGGAATAAGCTCACCACTTGTTACCATCCTCTTGATTTTCATGTCAGGATTTGCATATTTTTTTAGTTCAGAGCGCAACATAAAAGTATTTTTTATCATATTTTCACCACCTAATACAATTATACTGTATTATATGGAGGAAATCAAGCATTTATTCAAACGATTTTATTGGTTTCTAATATCACACTAATATGGACCT
>JAWXUP010000093.1:0-8232 GCA_044426345.1 Clostridia bacterium
TCGTGGTATCAAAGGTGAACCAGTTGCAATCGGTCGTTTAGAAAGATTTGCTGCAGACTGGGCTATGGCTAATGTTCACACAAAAGCTGAAAAACCACAAGCTAATGGTCACAAAGTTGCTGTTGTTGGTGCTGGACCTGCTGGACTTACTGCTGCTGGCGACTTAGCTTTAATGGGTTATGAAGTTACTGTTTTCGAAGCATTCCACGTTGCTGGTGGTGTTTTGATGTATGGTATTCCAGAATTTAGACTTCCAAAAGCTATCGTTCAAAAAGAAATTGCTACACTAAAAGACTTGGGTGTAACTTTTGTAACTAACTTTGTTGTAGGTAAATCAGAAACTATCGACGATTTATTCGCTGACGGTTACGAAGCTGTATTTATCGGTTCTGGTGCTGGTCTTCCTAAATTTATGAATATTCCAGGTGAAAACCTAAATGGTGTTTACTCTGCTAACGAATATTTAACTCGTATCAACCTTATGAAAGCATATTTACCAGACTCAAAAACTCCAATTTACAAAGCTAAAAATGTAGCTGTACTTGGTGGTGGTAACGTTGCAATGGATGCTGCTCGTTCTGCACAAAGAATGGGTGCTGAAAATGTTTACATCGTTTATCGTCGTTCTGAAGCAGAACTTCCAGCTCGTGCAGAAGAAGTTCATCACGCTAAAGAAGAAGGCATTAAATTCGTAACTCTATCAGCTCCAGCTGAAATTATTGCAGATGATAATTTCTGGGTAAAAGGCTTAGTTTGTGATAAAATGGAACTTGGCGAACCTGATGAATCAGGACGTAGACGTCCAGTTTTAGTTCCAGATTCACGTACAACTCTTGATGTAGACTGCGTTATCGTGTCAATCGGTACTTCTCCAAACCCAATTATCCCAACTTCAACTCCAGACCTTCCTATTAACAAATGGGGCTGTGTTGTTGCTGATGATAATGGCGTTACTGGAAAAGACGGCGTTTTCGCTGGTGGTGACGTTGTAACTGGTGCTGCAACTGTAATTCTTGCAATGGGCGCTGGTAAAGACGCTGCAGCTGCAATGGATAAATATATTAAATCTAAATAATTTAGTGAAATTTTAAGCAGTGTATCGTGAGATGCACTGCTTTTTATTTGAAATATGCAACTTTTTGAGGCGTTTTGTGTCTAAATATTGTAAGGGTTGTTTATGTTTTCCAAGGAGCAGTTGTAGGTGCGAACTGTGTTCGTCGTACTATAAAAACACCACAAAATAAAAAATAATGCACCAGTAGGGGCACTCATTGAGCGTCTGTCAAAAACAATAGGTCCGTTTTAAAGTTAAAATAGTGTAAATTTATTATATGGAACGGGTAAACACTGTTCGCACCTACGATGATACATTTCCCATCACACATTATTAGTATAATGCAAAATTAAGGAGAAAATATATGAAAAGGAAATTATTTTGTGAAATTAGTCCATTAACATATAAAATATCAGTAAAAAAATGTATTTTGCAAAGAAAATTTAAAGATTTTATCGAAAAAAATAATTTTGCTGAGCAGAAATCAGATGAAAAGCTCGAATTTATAATTTACTCTCATAATTCTTTAATTCGTAGAAAACTTGGTAACGTTGATTTGCAATTGCAAGACAATAAAGCAGTGAATCTATCTCTTACAACACCGAAAATTACAAATGTACTTATAAAACCAGGCGAGATTTTCTCTTTTTGGTATTTAGCAGGGGATTTAACCGAACAAAAAGGATATAAAGTAGGATTGACAATTTCTAATGGACAAGCGAAGTCTGGTATCGGTGGTGGAATGTGTCAGTTTACAAATTTAATTCACTGGATGGTTTTACATACACCTATGCAAATAATTGAACATCACCATCACGAAAAAGTTGATTTATTTCCAGATTTTAATCGCAAAATACCTTTTGGTACAGGTACTTCGATTTCATATAATTATGTAGATTATCGATTTAAAAATACGACAGAAAGCACTTTTCAATTAATTTGTTATACTGATGACACGTATTTGCGAGGAGAACTTCGGGCAGATAAAAAACCAAGTGTAAAATATCACATTAAAGTAGAAGATGAATTTTTTAGCAATGAAAATGATATTATCTACAGAAATGGTAAAGTTTTTAGAACTTGTGTAGATGTGATAACAGGGAATATACTTTATAAAGAGTTAATTCGCGAAAATCACGCTATAGTTATGTATGATATTCAATTAGATAATTGACAGTATGATGTTAATATAATGCAAATATTTTAGTGAAATTAAATAGATAAAGAAGATATCATGGTTTATTTACCGTGATATTTTTTTGTAAATTTTTAGAACTTATTGGAGTAAAATATATGCAAGAACTTGTAGAATTAGCGAAATTTGAAACTTTTGTTACATCTTTTAAGGTGCAATAGCCATCAATTTGAAATTTGCATTTATCTGTACAAGAAATTAAATTCATAAAAATCTCCTTTTTTTACTTCAGTGGTTATATTTTATCCGAATTTACGCAAAATATAACAGAAATGGAGAGTGCTTATGAAAAAAGGGATTTTACTTATTTTAGTGACTTTGAGTATAATATTTTTGGTTTTAAATAAAAATAGAACAAATTTAGATGAAAATATGGAAATACAAACAATTTTTGCAGAAAAATCTACAATAATAAATCAGATTATAGCAAAAGGTAATATAGAAGAAAAAAATAAAAGTTATGTATGTATAAATCAAAATGGTATAGTTGAAAAAGTGAACTTCGTACTTGGAGATAAAGTTTCTACCGGAGATATACTTATGACGGTTAAATCAAATGACTTGCAGTATAATCAGACAAATAACAGTATTTTCGATTTATTTAGTAATAAAAGCATAACTATTTTAGACACTGGAAATGTGGGTGAATTTGATATAATTTCCAATGTAAACGGTGTTATTACATCAATACCAACCAATGTCGGCGAATCAATTTTAAGTGGAGTACCATTTTTGTCTATTTGTGATACCGAAAACTTGATTGCTCGAGTTTCAATTTCGGAAAAAAATGTAAAGGAAACAAAAATTGGACAAGAGGTTATCATAACGGGTGATTCATTTGAAGAAGAAATTTATGGTGAAATCATACAAATTATGCCGTATACTACTACAAATTTGGATATTTTAAGCTCATCAAACACCGTTACAGTGGAGGCTATAGTAGAATTAGATGAATTCGCACAAGAAATCATAATTGGATGCAGTATAGAGGCAAAAATAACGGTTGATGAGAAAAATGATGCAATAACTGTACCTTTTGATGCGATATTTCAAGAAAATACCCAAGAATACGTGTATATTTTGGAAAATAATACTATTTTTAAACGCGAAATTGTATCAGGATATGAAGTGGAAGAAAAAATTGAAATTATTAGTGGTATTACTCAGGGTGAACAAATTGTAATAGCTGGTGATGTTTTTGATGGACAAGAGGTTATAAATGAAGAATAAAGATGTTATTATGATAGCAATAAAGAATATTTTTTGTGCAAAAATAAAGTTTTTTCTAACTTTTTTATCTATATGTATCGGAATTAGCTCGGTAATGATTATTACTACAATTAGTGATATTGGTTCTAGCGTAATAAATGAAAAATTAAATTCAATGGGCATTGATGGTCTTTTTGTATCAAACAAATATACTGATAGCGTTTTATCGCTTGAATTTATTGAAAATCTGGAAAACATCTTTGATATAGAACAAATTATGCCGATTGTTTCAAGTTTTGGTTCATTTTCCTCAAGCAGAGTAAATGGACAAGCATTAGTTTGGGGCGTAGATGACTCTTTATATGAAACATTGCAAATTAGTTCGTTGGAAGGACGTTGTTTTACATCAAATGAAGTTTTATATTCGCAAAAAGTTGCAATTATAGATGAAAACTTAGCAAATGATTTATATGGCAGAGTAAATGTTATCGGTAAAACAATCACGTTACAAGTGGAGGGAAGTATAGCTGATTTTGAGATTATAGGAGTAATCTCGAACCAAAAAGAGTTGATTGATAGTTTTTTGGGTGAAAATTCATTTAGTTTTATATATATTCCTTATACTACTATGCAAATTTTTACAGAAAATGAAGATATTACGAAAATAGCTATAAGATCAAGTGGTGATTTGGAAGAATTAAAAAGTGACTTAGAATTTTATTTTTCAAAAAATAAAAGCCTTGAAGGAATGTTTGAAATTCAAAATATTAGCTCATATATTGAAGTTGTTGGTGAAATTATGTTGTATTTAACTCTAATTTTGAGCTTTGTGGCTGGAATTTCAATGATTGTAGCAGGAATTGGAGTAATGAACATTATGCTGTCGTCAACCATTGAAAGAAAAAAAGAAATTGGAATATATATGGCATTAGGTGCAAGAAAAATTCAAGTTGGAAAAATATTTTTAGCTGAATCGATTATAATATGCTTGTTTAGTGGTGTTTTAGGTGCTATAATAGGTTTAATGACTGTTTTTATTAGTACGAAAACTCTGAATTTACCATTTTTTATTAATTTACGTTATGTAATTTTGGTTGAATTAATTTCGTTTGTGTGTGGAATTGTGTCAGGTATTTTTCCTGCGATAAAAGCAAGTAGATTAAATCCGATAGATATTTTGAGGGAATAAATTTATGAATTTACCAAAAAAAACGGTAGAAAATGTAATTATAGGTGAAAAATATTATAGAATATTGAAAGAACCATTAAGTTCTAGAGGAATTAAATGCATTACGATACCCAAAAATAAAAGTGTAGAATGGCAGTTAAATTCACACGCTGATATTCAAATTATTCATATAAAAGATAATATTTTTGTTTGTGAACCGAGCATAAATGTAGACTTTGATGTGATTTATGGAGAAACTATGTTAAAAAAAGGATATCCAAACAATATTTCATATAATGGATTGTTGATTGGAAATCATTTTTTTCATAAATTGGATAGTACAGATTGCAAAATATTAGAAAAGCTCGAAGACATAAACTTACATAATGTAAAACAAGGATTTTCTAAATGTTCAACTCTGGTTTTGGGTGAAAAATTAGCAATAACTGCAGATAAAGGGATGTTTAAAGCATTGAAAGATGCACAAATCGAAACTTTATTAATAGATGAAGGCTATGTAGATTTGCAAGGTTATGATTATGGTTTTATCGGAGGTTCAGGGTTTTTATCAGATGAAAATACAGTATGTTTTACAGGAAGATTAGACCATCATCCAAGTTACGATAAAATTGTAGAATTTATAACGATGAATAATATACAAATTGACTACTTAACTAATGAAAAAATCTTTGATGTTGGTTCAATTCTACCAATCTTTTTTTAAATTTATTTTTTTGTTGCAATTTAGCTTTAATTGTGCTATTATAATATGGACATTTGTATTTGTAAAGACAATTGTTTTTGTAAGGAGTACAATATGAGGAATAATCAAAAGTATTATATTATAGATGGAGATGCACTTCCAGAGGTTTTTCTTAAAGTGTTGGAAGTTAACGAACATTTGCTTTCTGGCAAGATAAAAAATGTTTCGGAAGCAACTGAATTAGTTGGCATTAGTCGTAGTGCATACTATAAATATAAAGATAAAATTAAGCCATTTAATCAATTGGCAAGCGATACGATTGTTACATTTAGTTGTACGCTTTATGATAAATCAGGTGTTTTATCTAATATTTTAACAAATTTCGCTAAATGTGGGGCGAATATTTTAACAATTAACCAAAATATACCATCAAATGGACTTGCAGTTGTTAGCATTTCAGCAAGAACAGCAAATATGAAATATCCGATTGAAACGTTAATCAAAAGAGCAATGGACATTGATGGAGTTATAAAATTTGATGTATTATCAAGTATGTAAGGTGGAGGAATTTATGAAAGTAGCAATCTTAGGACTTGGCGTTGTCGGTTCTGGCACGTTTGAAGTTATCACTCAAAATAGAGAAATTATCAAGAAAAACACAGGTATTGACTTTGAAGTTAAATACATTGTAGATATTCGTGATTTTTCTGGTACAAAATTTGAAAAATTTGTTATAAATGACATTCAAATTGCGTTAGATGACCCAGAAGTTTCAGTAGTTGCAGAGGTTATTGGTGGCGCAACTTTTGCTTATGATTTTACGAAAAGAGCTTTATTAGCAGGAAAACACGTTGTAACTTCAAATAAAGAACTTGTTGCGACACATGGTACAGAACTTTTAGCTATAGCGAAAGAAAAAGGCGTTAACTATATGTTTGAAGCGTCTGTTGGTGGCGGTATTCCGATAATTCGTCCAATGTTAAACTGCTTAGCTGCAAATGAAATCACAGCTATTTCAGGCATTGTGAATGGTACTACGAACTATATTTTAGCTCAAATGATTGATGAAAACAAAACATTCGAAACAGCATTAAAAGAAGCTCAAGAACTTGGATATGCTGAAAAAGATCCAACTGCAGATGTTTGTGGGATTGATGCTCAAAGAAAAATATGTATTTTAAGCGATGTTGCGTTTAAAAAAGAAGTTAACCCAGACGAAGTTTATGCTGAGGGAATTACAAAAATTACACTTGAGGACGTTGCGTATGCTGAAAAAAGCAATAAAGTTATCAAACTTTTAGCTCGTATGATTGTGCAAAATGGACAAACTTTTGCTTTTGTAGCACCACATTTCGTTAGTAAAAAACATATGTTATCAGGTGTTGACGGTGTATTTAATGCTGTTATGGTTACCGGGAATATGGTTGATGACGTAATGTTTTATGGTAAAGGTGCAGGTCAGCTGGCTACGGCATCGGCTGTGGTTGCCGATATTATTGATAGTGCAAAGTATTATGAAAGAGCAGATATTGCTTGGACAAACCAAGGTTCGTTTATTGCAGACTATAAAGAATTTGTGTGTCAATTCTTTGTAAAAATTGAAAATACTCAAGAAATTCCATTTGATAATGTTGAAAATTTATCTGATGATAGTAAAAATGAAGTTGCATTTATTACCGAGGAAATGAGTGTTGCACAATTAGAAAATATATTAAATAAGTTCGAAAAATACTCATATATTAGAGTTTTATAAGGTGAATAAATGATAAAAGTTACAGTTCCAGCGACTAGCGCTAATATGGGTTCGGGTTTTGATAGTATAGGTATTGCACTTTCTATGTACAATGTTTTTTATATGGAAGAGCAAGATAGCATTGAAATAATTACCGATGACCCAGAAATTCCTACAGATGATAGCAATTTAGTGTACCAATGTGCAAAAAAAGTTTACGAAATGTGTGGAAAAGAGCTTAAAGGGCTAAAAATTATTTCTGAATGCGAAATTCCACAAGCACGAGGTCTAGGCTCTTCTTCAGCTTGCATTGTTGCAGGTATAATTGGTGCTAATGCATTACTTGGAAATCCACTTACAAAGCAAAATATTATTGATTTGGCTGGCTCGATGGAAGGTCATCCAGATAATTCTACACCAGCAATTTTAGGCGGTTTTTGTGTTGCGATGCTTGAATATGGCAAGGTTTCTCATGTTCGAGTTCCAATTTCTCATAAGCTTGATTTTGTTGCGTTTGTACCAAATTTTGAGCTTAAAACCGAGAAAGCTCGTATGGCACTTCCTGAAACGATAGCACACAAAGATGCAGTTTTTAATTTATCTCGTGCGGCTCTTCTTGCGGGTTCACTAGTTACTGGTGATTTGCATAATATAGGAGTAGCAGTGGGTGACTGTCTGCACCAACCTTATCGCTATGGTTTAATACCACAAGGTGAGGAAATTTCTACAGTTGCAAAAGGTTTAGGCGCATTAGGGACTTATATTTCGGGTGCTGGGCCTACTATTATAGCGATGGTAGACAAAAAAGACAAGACATATTTAAGTCGCGCGAAGATGTATTGCGAAGAGAAATACCCAAATTGGACGCCATATCAATTAACTTCTGACGAAATTGGCGCAATTGTTGAAAAAATTTAGAATTTACTAGAATATTTTCTTTTATTAAAAAATAATCATAACGATTTGAATATTTATAAATATTATTTTGTTGTGAAATTTTATAAAACTTGTGATTAAAATCGCATGGTAATAAATTTATTATGGAGGCAAATAAATGGCACTAATAGTACAAAAATTCGGAGGATCTTCTGTAGCGAATGCTGATAGAATTAAAAATGTTGCAGAAATTGTTACCGATACATACAAAAAAGGGGATCAAGTTATCGTTGTC
>JAWXUP010000094.1:0-7951 GCA_044426345.1 Clostridia bacterium
TTTAAAAAAGTGCTTGACAATTAGCTTTAGATGAAGTATACTATATATACGCGTTAAAGCGAAATATGCGATGAAGCTGGAGATTGCTAGGAAACTAGGTCACTTCGGTGGAGTATGTCCGTAAATCGGGCGGTCGAGAATGTTTAAAACATGTGCGTTCTGCAAAATGTTTTGGTACTATCTGCGTTTTTAGTAGACAAGCCAAAAAAAGAACCAACTCATGTCACGACCGGGGTATCTATGTCTGCATAGACCGGTTAATTTTATGCCCAAAACGTGATACACACGGGCGGGTGGTAACCCAAGCATCTCGCTCCCGTACGTTATAAAACGACAAAACGTACAATTATTAGGAGGAACGAAAAATGTCAAAAATCAGAATCAGACTTAAAGCTTACGATCACCAATTAATCGACAGCTCAGCTGCAAAAATTGTTGAAACAGCTAAAAGAACAGGTGCTAAAGTATCTGGTCCTATCCCACTTCCAACAAAAAGAGAAGTAATCACTATCCTACGTGCGGTGCACAAATACAAAGACTCTCGTGAACAATTCGAAAGAAGAACTCACAAACGTCTAATCGATATCTTAGATCCATCTAAAGAAGCAGTTGAAGCTCTTATGACTTTAGACCTTCCAGCTGGTGTAGAAATCGAAATCAAAATCTAGTAAAATAGATTGATATTCCAAACTACTTATAAAGTTACTTATATATAGTAGAGCGGATTGAGATAAATATAGCCCTTATCTGGTAAACCAGATGGGTCAAGTTGGCACTAAGTCAACCAATAACCTAACAAGGAGGAAAACAAAAATGCAAAAAGCAATCATCGGAAGAAAAGTTGGCATGACTCAAATTTTTGATGACATGGGCAGAGTTATTCCAGTAACTGTTATAGAAGCTGGTCCTTGCTCAGTAATTCAAAAGAAAACTCTTGAAAAAGACGGTTATGAAGCTGTTCAACTAGGATTTTCTGACGTAAAAGAAAGCAAACTTAACAAACCAGAGCTTGGACATCTTAAAAAAGCTGGGGACGTTGTTAAAAAATACCTAAAAGAATTTAGACTTGAAAACTGTGAATCACTAAACGTAGGTGACGTTGTTACTGCAGACATCTTTGCAAATGGCGACAAAATCGACGTAACTGGTATTTCTAAAGGTAAAGGTTTTGCCGGAACTATCAAAAGATTTAACGCTTCAAGATTACCAATGACACACGGTGCCGGTCCTATGCACAGACACCAAGGTTCAATGGGTCAATGTTCTAGTCCATCTAGAATTTTTAAAGGTAAAATAATGCCAGGTCACATGGGTGCTGAACAAGTTACAATTCAAAACTTAGACATCGTTCACGTTGACGCTGAATTAAATTACATTGCAGTACGCGGCGCGGTTCCTGGTCCAAAGGGCGGAATTGTGTTTGTTAAAAACACTGTAAAAAACGCCTAGAATTTGAGGAAGGAGGATTATAAATTATGCCTAATGTATTAGTTTACGATATGAGCGGTAAAGAAGTTGGTACTTTCGAACTTTCTGCAGAATTATTCGCAGCAGAACAAAACGAAGCTGTTGTTCACGCAGCAGTTAAAAACCACTTAGCTAACAAAAGACAAGGTACACAATCAACATTAACTCGTGCTGAAGTACGTGGTGGTGGTATCAAACCTTGGAAACAAAAAGGTACTGGTCGTGCACGTCAAGGATCTATCAGATCTCCACAATGGACACACGGTGGTATCGCACTTGGCCCAAAACCAAGAAGCTACTCTTACCGTCTAAACAAAAAAACAAAAAAACTTGCTATGATTTCAGCTTTATCTTCTAAAGCATCAGCAAATCAAATCATCGTTATTGAAAACCTTGATTTAGCAGCAATTAAAACAAAAGACTTCGCAGCTTTCTTATCTGCGTTAAATGTAACTGGTAAAACTTTAGTAGTAACTCCAGAAGTTAGAACTAATGTTGTTAAATCAGCTGCAAACATTCCAAACGTTTTAACTACAATTTCTTCAACTTTAAATGTATATGACATTTTAAATGCTCAAAACTTTATCGTTGATAAAAACGCTTTGATTAAAATCCAGGAGGTGTATGCATAATGAAATCAGTATACGATATTATTAGAAAACCTGTTATCACTGAAAAATCAATGATGGGTGTGGCTATGAGCCGTGAATACACTTTCGAAGTTTTGCGTTCTGCAAACAAAGTAGAAATTAAAAAAGCTATCGAAGAAATCTTCGGAGTAAAAGTTCAATCTGTAAACACTATCAACCAAGTTGGTAAAATGAAAAGACAAGGCGTACACGTTGGTAAAACAGCTCAGTACAAAAAAGCTATTGTTAAACTTACAGAAGAATCTAAAACAATTGAAATATTTGAAGGTATGATATAATACCAAATCGAAAGCAAAAGGAGTGAAACAACATGCCGATAAAGGCCTTTAAACCAACGACCCCTTCTAGACGTCATATGACAACTTTGTCAAACAAGGGTCTATCTAAGGTCGCACCTGAAAAATCTTTATTAGAACCTCTAAAAAAGAATGCAGGTCGTAACAGCTATGGCAGAATTACTGTTCGTCACCGTGGCGGCGGTAATAAAAGAAAATACAGAATCATCGATTTCAAACGTAAATTAATCGATGTTCCAGCAAGCGTTTTGACTATCGAATACGATCCAAACCGTTCTGCTAATATCGCCCTAATTCAATATGAAACAGGCGAAAAAGCTTACATCGTAGCACCAAACGGCTTATTAGTTGGTGATACAGTAATCAGTTCTGCAACTGCAGATATCAAACCTGGTAACTGTCTTCCAATCGCTAATATCCCAGTTGGTACTGTAATCCACAACGTTGAACTATACCCAGGTAAAGGCGCACAACTTGTTCGTTCTGCTGGTACTTCGGCTCAACTTATGGCTAAAGAAAACGGTGTTGCTCAAGTTAGACTTCCATCTGGCGAAGTTCGTTACATCAGACTTGATTGTAAAGCTACAATCGGTGCTGTTGGTAATGGCGAACACGAAAATGTACACATCGGTAAAGCTGGTCGTACACGTCATATGGGTATCCGTCCTACAGTTCGTGGTTCTGTAATGAACCCTTGCGATCACCCTCACGGTGGTGGTGAAGGTAAATCACCAGTTGGTAGAGCAGGTCCTGTTACTCCTTGGGGTAAACCAGCACTTGGCTACAAAACTCGTAAGAAAAATCATAGAACTGATAAATTCATTGTTAAACGTCGTAACGGTAAATAAGAAAGGAGCATATAAATTATGTCAAGAAGCGTAAAAAAAGGACCATTTGTAGCTCCAGAACTTATCAAAAGAGTTGAAGCTATGAATGCTGCTAACGAACAAAAAGTTATTAAAACTTGGTCTCGTTCAAGCACAATTTTCCCTCAATTTATCGGACACACAATCGCTGTATATGATGGTCGTAAACACGTTCCAGTATATGTACAAGAAGATATGGTTGGACATAAATTAGGCGAATTCGCACCAACAAGAACGTATAGAGGTCACGCAGGTAGCAAAACTTCTAATAACGGTAAATAAAACAAGGAGGACTAAATAATGAAAGCTACAGCACATGTAAAACACATCCGCATCGCTCCTCGTAAAGTTAAAATCGTTTGCGATATTATCCGTGGAAAAGATGTTGGAACTGCTGCTGCTATACTAATGAATACTCCAAAAGCTGCATCTCCAGTAGTTTTAAAACTACTAAAAAGCTGTGCAGCTAATGCTGAAAACAACCACAACATGGATGTTACTAAGCTTTATGTATCAGAAGTATTTGCAACACCAGGCCCTGTAATGAAAAGAGTTATGCCACGTGCCCAAGGTCGTGCATACAGAATATTAAAAAGAACTTCTCATATCACATTAGTTCTTTCAGAAAAACAATAATCATAGGAGGTAAAGTATGGGTCAAAAAGTACATCCACACGGTTTACGTGTTGGCGTTATAAAAAACTGGGACTCTCGCTGGTTTGCTCGTGATGACAAATTCGGTGAC
The DNA here is from genome assembly GCA_044426345.1 of Clostridia bacterium. GTDB lineage: Bacteria > Bacillota > Clostridia > Oscillospirales > Butyricicoccaceae > CAYJLC01. Next base: position 4,025 of record JAWXUP010000094.1, read on the forward strand.
CTTCTAGTTGAGGATTATAACATTCGTAAAGTTCTAAAAAAACAACTTTATGCAGCAGGCGTTCCACGTATTGAAATCGAACGTACAGATGCTAAAGTAAACTTATTTATTCACTGTTCTCGCCCTGGTATCGTTATCGGTCGTGGTGGTTCAGAAATCGATAAATTAAGACTACAAGTTGAAAAAATGATTGGTAAACCAGTTGCAATCAACATTGTAGAAGTAAGAAATCCTGATATGTCTGCTCAACTTGTAGCAGAAAGCATTGCAGCTCAACTTGAAAAACGTATCTCTTTTAGAAGAGCTATGAAAATGTCAATGGGCAAAACAATGAAAGCAGGAGCTCGTGGTATTAAAACTGCTTGTTCTGGTCGTCTAGGTGGTGCGGAAATCGCACGTACTGAACACTATCACGAAGGCACAATCCCACTACAAACTATCCGTGCTGACATCGACTACGGTTTTGCTGAAGCAGATACTGTATACGGTAAAATCGGCGTTAAAGTTTGGATCTACAAAGGTGAAGTTTTAAAAGGCGGTCCTCGTTTGAACCGTAACATTGAAGCTCCACGTCCAGCTGGTGACAGACGTGACCGTCGTGATCGTCGTCCTCGTAACAACGATCGTCGTCAAGGTGGATTTAATAATAACAGAAACAATAATTTTAAAAGGGAAGGAGTGAACAAATAATGCTTCTACCAAAAAGAGTAAAATATCGTAGAGTACACAGAGGCCGTATGAAAGGCCGTGCGTTAAGAGGTAACAAAATTTCACATGGTGAATTTGGTATCGTTGCGCAAGAAGCGTCATGGATCACTTCTAATCAAATAGAAGCAGCCCGTATCGCTATGACTCGTTACATCAAACGTGGCGGTCAAGTTTGGATTAAAGTTTTCCCAGATAAACCAATTACTCAAAAACCAGCCGAAACTCGAATGGGTGCCGGTAAAGGTTCTCCAGAATACTGGGTAGCAGTAGTTAAACCAGGTAGAGTAATGTTTGAAATTGCAGGAGTTTCAGAAGAACTAGCTCGTGAAGCTATGCGTCTTGCTCAACACAAACTTCCAATTAAAACAAAATTCTACACTAAAGAAGCCCTAGAAAAGCAGTTAGGTGGTGAATAATGATGAAGGCAAATGAATTAAGAACATTAGGCGCAGCTGAACTTAACGTAAAGCTTGCAGACCTTAAAAAAGATCTTTTTAATCTAAGACTTCAACATGCAACCAACCAGCTTGAAAATCCAAATAAAATAGCTGACGTAAAGCATGACATTGCTAGAGTTAAAACTGTTATCCGCGAACTTGCGGATAAAGCATAAGCTAGGAGGTAAAGCAAGGTGAATGAAAGAGCATTCCGCAAAACAAGAGTAGGTCTAGTTGTATCAGACAAAATGGACAAAACAATTGTTGTTGCTATTGAAGATAGAGTAAAACATCCTTTATACAAAAAAATTGTAAAAAGAACATATAAACTAAAAGCTCATGACGAAATGAACGAATGTGGCATCGGCGACAGAGTTCGTGTTATGGAAACTCGTCCTTTATCAAAAGATAAAAGATGGCGTTTAGTTGAAATCATTGAGAAAGCAAAATAAGGAGGAACTAACATGATACAACAAGAATCATACCTTCGTGTTGCTGACAATACAGGAGCTAAAGAGGTAAAATGTATCCGTGTTCTAGGTGGTTCAACTCGTAGATACGGTAACATTGGCGACGTTATAGTGTGTTCAGTTCGTAAAGCTGCACCTGGTGGCGTGGTTAAAAAAGGCGACGTTGTTCGTGCTGTAATCGTGAGAACGGTTTCTGGTATGCGTCGTGCTGACGGTAGTTATGTAAAATTTGATGAAAACGCTGCAGTTATCATCAGAGAAGATAAAAACCCAAGAGGAACTCGTATATTTGGACCAGTAGCGCGTGAGTTACGTGATAAAGATTACATGAAAATCTTATCGCTTGCTCCAGAAGTATTATAAGGAGGTGTCACATAATGAGTAAATTAAGAATTAAAAAAGGTGACACAGTACAAGTAATTTCTGGTCGCTCAAAAGGTGCTAAAGGTACTGTTATAGTTGTAAACCCTGCAAAAGATACAGTTATCATTGAAGGCGTTAATATGGTTAAATGTCACACAAAACCTCGTCGTCAAGGCGAAACTGGTGGCATCATAGAAAAAGAAGCTGCAATTAGAGCTTGTAAAGTAGCTTTAGTTTGTAAAGAAACTGGTAAACCAACAAGAGTCGGCTTTAAAGTAGAAGACGGTAAAAAAATCCGTATTTCTAAAAAAAGCGGCAAAGAAATCTAAGAAGGAGGAGTAGAAAATGGCTAGAATGAAAGACCTATACAAAGCTTCAATTGCTCCTGCTCTTATGACTGAATTTGGTTATAAAAGCGTAATGCAAATCCCAACAATTGATAAAATTACTATCAACGTTGGTTGTGGCGAAGCAAAAGACAATTCAAAAGTTTTAGACGCAGTAGTTACTGATATTACAAAAATTACTGGTCAAAAAGCTGTAAAAACTAAAGCTCGTAAATCTGTAGCAAACTTTAAACTTCGTGAAGAAATGCCAATCGGCGTTAAAGTTACTTTACGTGGTGAAAGAATGTGGGAATTCCTTGACAGATTATTCAACGTGGCACTTCCTCGTGTACGTGACTTTAGAGGTATTAATCCTAACTCGTTCGACGGACGTGGAAACTATGCGTTTGGTATTAAAGAACAATTAATTTTCCCAGAAATCGAATACGATAAAATAGATAAACTTCGTGGTATGGATATTGCTATCACTACTACAGCAAACACTGACGAAGAAGCAAGAGCTTTACTTACTAAGCTTGGCGCTCCTTTTATCAAAGCGTAAGGAGGATTTAAAAATGGCTAAAAAAGCAATGGTGTTAAAACAACAACGTGAGCCTAAGTTCTCTACTCGTGCATACAACAGATGTAAAATCTGTGGTAGACCACACGCTTATTTAAGAGACTTCGGCGTTTGTCGTATCTGTTTTAGAGAATTAGCACACAAAGGTCAAATTCCAGGCGTGCGTAAAGCATCTTGGTAATCGGCGACGCCGATATGTAATTTCGCCGGAATGTGAAATATGTTATATTTTAAATCCGAACGAAAATGCAAGATAATGAAAACGTCTTGCTAGACCTTTAGCAAAAACTTGTAGGGCGACCTGCGGTCGTCCGAAAATACAAGGTTTGCACATATTTTGTGGTTTCGGACGAACACAGTTCGCCCCTACAGAATATTTAAATTTATTATATTATTAACTTAATATAAAAAACCCTATATGGTAGTATTCGTCAAAAGGGCGAAGCCTGTAGGTCAAGCGTTAAGCTTGAGAAAAGTGGAAAGATAACTTTCTAACTTCTGAGGAGGAGCAAATGCAAATTACAGATCCAATAGCTGATATGTTAACTCGTATCAGAAATGCAAGCAATGCTCGCTTCGACACTGTAGACGTACCAGCATCTGGTATGAAAAAAGCTATAGCTGAAATTTTATTAAACGAAGGCTATATCAAAAACTACAGCTTAATCGAAGGCGGCGGCCAAGGCATTATCCGCATCGTATTAAAATACAATGCAGGCAAACAAAAAGCAATCGCTGGTTTAAAAAGAGTTTCAAAACCAGGTTTACGTGTTTATGCAGGAAAAGAAGAATTACCAAAAGTTTTAAACGGCTTAGGTACTGCTATCATCTCAACATCTAAAGGTGTTGTAACTGACAAAAAAGCTCGTGAACTTAACGTAGGTGGCGAAGTTTTAGCATTTATTTGGTAAGGAGGTACTATATATGTCAAGAATAGGTAGAGCACCTATTACAGTACCTGCTGGAGTAGATGTTAAAATCGAAACTGGTTTAGTTACTGTGAAAGGTCCATTAGGAACACTTTCTGAAAAAATCAATTCAGA
>JAWXUP010000095.1:0-7862 GCA_044426345.1 Clostridia bacterium
GCCCGAAGATATTAAAATGACATAAAATTAATTAACCCGTCTCAGAAAAATGAGGCGGGTTTTTGTTTGGTGTTCAAGTTGAACACTTTGTTTTTGTCAAGGTGTGCTTGGGGTTACCTTTACTATTCTTCTAGCATTTTTGTTTTTTCTTCAGATTTATATTTCATGTTACACCTCCAGTTTTCTTTAGTGTAGCATGATTTTTTGTGTTTGAGTAGGTGTGTTATGGGTGACGGTTACAATTAGCTCCATTAAAAAAATGGCATAAAAACAACCTCCTGTCTAAACTAAGATATAAAACTTAGCTTAAAACAGGAGGTTTTCTCTTGTTTTATTTAATTGTGGTGATACTATAATTTATCGGTCAAAATAATTTTTAGTATCATAGCAGTATCACGAAGCTTTTCCATGTGTCATAAACCCAGTGTTTAAGCCACTTTTAAGCATTTTACTACCTATTCCCACTCTCCGTTTTTAGATGTAGACTGGGTGCGTTTTGGTCTAAAATCGGCTTAAAATGTGGTGTTTTTTCTTTGTATTATCGTGAGTATTTGGATTATTATGAGGTTTTGTTATCAAAATGTTATCGGTTGATAATCTCGAACTTCGAAGCTATAACAATTTATAATATTGATGCAAGTCTTCATCTTGTTGAAAATATGTAAAACCACTTTTTTCATATATACATTTATCCTTCACAGCATCATGGCATTCAACCAAAACACATCTACATGGAATAAGAGCAGATGATTCACTTATAACTTCAAATGCATATTCTAAAATTTCATTAATACTGATTTCGGATTTAACTATTTCTACATCATTTTTCACACTTATATATTTTCCTAATTGCCCAATTAACACAAAGTGAAGAGATGTTGATTTCCTAAACCGACTGACCTTTTGTATTTTACTGCCACTAACACATTCAGGCCTAATCATAGTCTTATGCGATAATGTAAAGTAGGCCTCTATGAAAATTTCGCCTTTTTCAAATTTCTCTTCGTCTAAAATTAAATATGTAGAACATAGACCATTTTCCAAAAATTCAATAGCTTTAGTATGTAGAAATGTTTCAATATCCGAGTCTAAGTCACATTTAAATGAAGACAAAGCTTCTGACAAGCACGATAAACTATGCTCGTCATTAGCTTTGTTCAATAAATCACTTAGCGAAATGAGAATTCTTTTAATTTCTGTCTACCTCTATCAATGTTTGAATTTTCTTTTTTCACTGCGTATCTAAGAGGCCTACTTTGAAATTCTTTTTCAATCTTTTTATACATTTCAACATCATTTACTTTGTATTGTTTCGTAATTGACTTTGTTGCCATAAAAAACACCTCCTTAATATATTCTTGAATATTAAATTATATCTATACCTATCTATTACAAAATTATTATATCACGAAATACTTTCTAAATCAAGCTTTTATTACACTTATACTCCTCAATTAATAATATGTGATAATATCTAATCATGTTTATTGCTTACATATTCTTTGGATGGGTCCAACAACCTGCTTTATCATAACCAACTCTTTCTAAAATTCCAAATTATCTCCGCTCACTTGTAGTCCAGCCAAGAGTTGCAGTTGATATATTGCAGTTTCAACTAATTTCTTTTCTAGTAGTTTTTTAATTTTCTTTATCGTTTATTACACCACTTATTGTGTCATTTATTACGTCATTTGCTGTACCATTTAGCGCTTACTAAACATAAATGCCATCACTAAAAAGTTCAGTGTTATTTCAAGATTCTTTTATCCTAAATACCAAAATATTATGCTTTTACATATTTGCTATTTTTCCCGCTTGAAATTTTCAAAATAATACCTAAACTCAATAATTCCTTAATTATCGTATTAGCTCTTGTAGTCTTGATATTGAGCAATTTCTCTATATCACTTCTTGTTATTTCGCTATTAATTTCTAAATATTCAACAACCTTTTTTTGGCTTTCTGTAAGCACTTTCGATGCGATATTCATATTTGGAAAAGTTACTCTAAATGCACCTTGAGCATTATCAAAAATCGGTTTTGCTTCGCTTTCTTTATATAAACTCATAATTTTACCAATGCCAATTCCGTAAGATTCTATTAATTCCATTCGGTAAAATAAATTCGCCAATTTCTCATTTCTAGCTTGTGACGCACCCATCATTACTGCCTCAATAGATAGTCCTGCAACCAAACCACCAAGCGAGATAATTTCCATTCTGTCGCTGTAAATATTAATAGAAATACTACCACTAAAACTATAATCGCGATGAATAATTGCATTTAGTAAGGCTTCTCTAATGGCTTCAGGCGGGTAATCCTTGTGATCAACTCTTATTAAATCATTAAATGTAGCTTTTGTATTATTGTGCAAATCTATCGTATAATAAGCATCGTTTAATTGACTGAAAATAGAACCAGTGAACTCTTTTCTACTCTTAAAAACTGTTTTGTCAGTTCCTTGAAACACAGCAAGCTTAATTGAATATTTACACTGTTCCGAAACAATTTGTCCGAGATTTGTAATTATTCCATCTTGACTTAGAATTCCTAAGTTCTTTTTTTGCATATTTCCGAACTCTAAATTTCGAACTTTCATTTCTTTTGTCAGCGTTTCGAACGTCAGGTCTTGTTCTAACGAGCGATTGCTCTCAAACTTATCTCCATCAGAAACTTTAATCATATTTCGAATTGCATCTTCAGATGCATTTACTTTCGATGTACCTTGTCTTACATAAACACCAGACGATTTCATTCCTTTATCAGATAAATAATAAGGTTTTCGCGTGCCTTCGCTAATTGATATTTTAATAATATTTTTTCTTTCAATATCCATTTCACGAACACTAACAAACATCATAACATCTGGTTTTATACTATCACGGATAGTATCAGTTATTTTCAACATAGTTTCGTCTATATTATCAACTCCGACAACTTCGCCATCATCATTAATTCCAACAAATATTTCTCCACCATTAGTATTTGCAAAAGCAACGACCTCTTTTTTGAGTTCTAATATGTAAATTTCTTTTAATTCTGTATTTTCATTTTCTGTAAATTTCATACTGTTACCCTTCTGCCACCAACATTCTTTCTATCACTGATAGTAACGCATTTTTACATATTAATCAAGTTATATTTTTAATAAAATAATGAAACTTACATTCATAACGTATATTATTGGCAGAAAACTTATGTATTAAAACTCAGGTAATCACAATAATTATCACTTTGCAGTTTTAGATGTTGAAGTATAGCAATGATGTGATTTCACAAATGCCCACGAGCATTGAAATATGCCCATATTAAACTGCTTTTTTTGCAAATTACGGTTCAGTTTTTAGTTGATGTTTGCAATTCAAGTTCTGAATTTGCAGATTTAATAAGTACATTTTCAGTGCTTTGAAGAATATTAACCACACCACAAGAGATAAGAGTTGACTTGGCTGTTTTGCCAAATGGTAATTGTCAAGGGGGTTTTTTGTTCAATTTTCAGAAAATTTTGCTGTTTTTGGAATAAAATGAATCTTGGTACTTAAATTTTTATGTTTTTAGTCGTATACATTTAGACATTTGTGTGTAAAAATTTATTGAAGTGTTGAACTTCAATAAATTTTTTATACTACCATTAGCAGTGAGCTTATTAAATCTTTTAATTGTCTTTATTATCTACTAATTTTAATACCGCCAAACTCTGCTTCGTCACCTGTAAAGTTTATGATAACATCAACATATCCATCCGTAGAGCTCGTTGTATCAAGAAATGCAACCGTTTTTCCTTCATCAGTCACAGTAAATGCAACCTCATCTGTAGGAATTGTAATTTTCGATACATTTTCGCTTTCAATTTCGATTTTATACATCGCATAATACGTATACGGCACTTTTATTCTGACTCTATTTCCAGAATTTGTTGTATTGTCTTTGATATCAAAATTAGTATATGATGAATTCAGTGCATCATAAGTTCCATTATCATTAACGTCTGTATCATACTGAGAATCATAAATAACCATATCAACATACGCCAAAAACTCTTCTGCAGTTTCAATATCCTCGCTCGCTAAAATATTTCTAACATACATCAACGAATAATCATCAAGCGTAATTTTGCTAATTGAACTTTCATTTGTTTTATCTAGCTTAACAAGCAAATCATTAATTATCTCAATATACTCATCTTTGTATTGATAAAAATGCTCAACGTTGCTTGCGTCTTGAAGTGCTCCGATGTATTGGTTAAACGCCATATTCCAAGTGTCTGGGTCATAAAGAGAGTAGTCTATGTAATTTACAATCTGCTCGTAGCTTTTTTCGGGATTGAAATTTTCTACATAATATTTTGCAAGGTATAAGCTGATAGTGTTAGATTTGGCTTTTTCAAGCGATGCAAGATACTTATTACTAGTCGCTATCATTGTCGCGTCATCGATACCACTGGTTGCTAATACGTAGCTAAGTTTGTAGTCGTTTTTCTCGTAAATATCGATTGATGCGTTGGTTGTAAGCGTATCTAGCGTTACAGAATCACTGTTTATGTTGATATTTGCAACGATATTGCCTGCTAAGAAAACAGTGAACAACGACATTGCACCAATAGTTCCGATTAATATTTTGCCGTTATATGGCTCTAATTTTTTAATTTTCACATCGCAAGTTACAGCGATTAATGCGAAAACCGCAAACGCAAACGGTAAAAATTCACCAGATGACATCGAGAATTCATTCGCACCATGGACTATTATCATCATGAGCGCGCCAAAAAGCATTGGTGCTAAATCGTTTATTTTTCGAGATTTTATTAGTGCTATTATGCACGAAATTAGTAAAAATAAGTACGATGCTAAACCCAAAATCCCCATATCTACCATCACTTGGAAGAAGTGGTTGTGGGCGTATTTTGTTTCGTATTGGTATTTTTGAACGCTTTGTATTGCATTTTCAAAACCACCTAGTCCGTGACCTATAATAGGACTTTGTAAGAATAACGCAAAGCTATCTTGGAAATATTGCAGACGAGTTATTAAACTGTTGTTGGTGCGTAGACCTTGTAGACGTGCCGTAATATTATCTGGTATAAAAGTGTATTTTAATGCAACTTCAATATTTTCATTTTTACCGACTAAATTCAAACTATTAACTTTAATATCGTTATCATTTCTATTCAATATTCTAATGCTAATTTCTTCCGAATCCTCTGGTATGACAAATTGCATATCCGTGTATTCACTATAAATAACATTATAAATTATTCTTTCTTGACTTAAAATAATTTCTTGTCGATTTTTTGAGTATATTAATACGGATATGTCGCTATACTCATTTTCAAATTCAATATCTATACTATATTCATACTCATTAGGATAAACTGTACGTACAAAATATTCATTTTGATATATAATTTTACTTGATGTAGTGTTGAAGGCTATTATAACAAATAATAGTGCTAATAAAAAAAATACTATCAAAGCAACTTTATTCAGCTTGTTGTATTTTTTTGCAAATCCAACAATTTTGCTACCAACATGCATATCTATGTAAACAAATACCCCACCAACCACCATAATTGATATCATAGGCCAAAAACTTCCACTTGACTTTTGTGATGTGTACAAATACAACATCACAGCTACCAATACTCCTGAAAATAAAAGAACTTCTAGCACCAATGTTAAAAACTTGTATTTATCTTCTTTATTCACCATTATCAACATAAGCATAGTCGCTACAGAAAGAGCTATAGTTCCTCCTATGCTAAATGCTAATAAAAACGAGGTTGCTCCTGTTATTAAATATATCCCCTGCACACATTTCAGCTTAATATTTGCACTTGTTGCATATATATATAACGATAGCATTAGATTTACGCCTAACATTGATGCAAAAACATTCGAATTGCCAAAAATACTAGAAATTCTATTAACTCCCCAACTTGCGTAACTACTAACATCAGAACCATAAATGAATTTCTCAATAATAGGTGATATGACTCCAAGCGTAGACCCTTCAATCGTTAGCATCGCCGTCACAAAACTTAAGGTTGTTACGCACCACAAAACTACATTTAATGTTTTTTTATCTTTCTTTGCATATATTATTATACATAAAAGTACCGCAAACGCAACTAATATTTTTATATACTCATTAATAGCAAATTTACCAGAGTTTGCGTAAAGCGTTGAAATTCCTGCAAATATAGCATATGTAAATACTGATAAAACCACTGGATTTGAAGAACTCGCAATTTTTCTTTTTATAAACAAATATATAAGCGCACATACAATAATACCAAACGATAACACTTTATATGTTATATTATTATCTAACAAAGTATATCCAAACGACATAAACAGCAAAATCGTTATCATTATAGGCAAAACTTTTTTTTTACTTTTCATCGAATTCTCCTAATTACAAGATAATAACTCCACCTATTTCTTTATTGAGTTTTTGTACTGCATAATATTGTTTGTCAAATTCAAGCATATTAGTTTTAAACTTTTTTTCAACAAAAATAATTGTATCTGCACTTTTGAGGTTTAACAATGACTCTGCATCTTCTAAAACACAACTACCTGCAGTAATAGTTTTGCAATGTTTGAGCATCTCTCTAACACTTTGAATTTCAGCCTCTTTTATAGTTCCTGTAATATGAATTATTTTATTAGTGTCTAAATATGCATCTACGCTTGTGTCAATATATTTGCTAAACTCTTCATTTGATTTAATTTGACTTTGTTCGCTTAATATATAGATAATTTTATCGATAAAATTTCTTTTTTCATTGAAGACTGGTCTAACACCAAAAACAGACAATTTATATTTTTCTTCAATAATTTCTTCATCTTGAAGTTTCCCTAAGAAAATGATATAAATTGCTATAAATCCAACTGCCAAAACAGCACCTAAAATTGCACCTAAAATTGCAAAATTTCTAGTTATAGGCACAATATATTCCTCATTTATTTCTATAATTTCAGGTTCTTTTAAATATAGCAAACTTGACTCTACATATTCCAAATCACTTTTATCAGCATTTAAATCTATAATAAATTGTCCTTGAAATTCATTTAATGCTGTATCTATGTATGAAGATACGCTTGGATCATAAATTAACACCTGATGTTCTGCAATTTCATTTACAACTGTATAATATTTACCATCAATGTAATTTGCAATAATATTTGCTATTTGTGTATTCTCTTCAACTGTATTTGACTTAATTGTAAATGTAATAAAACCAGTTTGAGAGTTAGAAGAATACGTTACAATTTCCTTTATGTACTTCTTATCAGCCTCATATCCCAATTCGTCGCTAATAGTATCATACAAGTCACCATACTCAATACTAGAACTGTACGCTTTTAAAATTTTATATATATTATCCGTATCTTGGTAGGTTTTATCTGGTTGAATTTGATATAGCGAATCTACATAAATTTCTAAATTCCCTACGTAATAATTAAGAGCGTTAATTTGCATTAAGATACTTTCTTCGTAGTACTTAGTATCATTTGCAACACTATTTGTAAGCGTCTCTACCTGTTTTGTTAGTGAATTTTTTTCATCAATATAATCTTTACTTGCTTGGAAGTTTTCTAGCATATAATCATACATTAAATCTTCATCGTTTAATATTTTAGTGTAATTTGAGTATTTATACACACCCAATAGCACACCAAATACTAACATACATATTAAAATTGCTCTCCATTTTCTGACAATGTGCCAAAAAATATTTTTTATATTTAAATTATATTCCATTATTTCCTCCATACCATTTTATCTACAACACCAGTGTAGCTTTGAATAATTTTCACAACCTTGGTCGATACATTTTGTTCTATATAATCAGGTAC
>JAWXUP010000096.1:0-7847 GCA_044426345.1 Clostridia bacterium
TATCAATCCGTATTCATATGCATTTTGAATGCCCGGTGTGTACCACATATCATCTAAAACATCTGAATAAACTCCAGTTTCATAAGTATTCACTTTTGTGAAGTTGTCAAGCGATGCTGAAGCAGCCAAAGCTGTAGTATTCATAATCATTAAACTCGCCAGTACTATTGCTATAATCTTTTTCATATTAAATTCTCCTTCTTATTTTGACGTAATTGCCTTTGAAAATTGTTGATATAACTGATATATTTACAATACTGATGCAACAGAGAGCAACGTAGAAATTTTCTTTTTCTGTTTGTCGTCTGATTTAATAGTTGAAATATCCATACTTTGTTCTTTAGCGATTGCAAGCATTAGTTTAATTCTATTTTCTTGGTTTACCCTTGAAGCACCAGGATCGTAGTCTATGGCTGTAATATTTGCTTTGGGGAACAACTCTTTGATAGGACGAATTGTTCCTTTTCCTACAATATGATTTGGCAAGCACCCAAATGGCTGTGTGCAAACGATATTTTCAAATCCTTGCTCGCATAGTTCTAACATTTCAGCAGGAAGCAACCAACCTTCGCCCATCTTATTGCCATACCCTACAACGTCACCAACAAGGGATTTCATATGTACATAAGTACTTGGTGCTAAAAATTTGCCATTTTCTTCTATTGCGTTAATAAGCATTGTTTCAATCTTCTCTATGTAGTGAAATAATGCATTGATAGCATCGAATTTTAGTTTGCTTCCACCATATAGCTTAATGTCCTCTAGTCTATTATCAATCTTAAACAAAGCAAATCCCATAAGACCAGGAATCATATATTCGCAGTTTTGTGAAAGTAAAAAATCTTCAAGATTGTTATTGCCTAGACTAGAATATTTGACATAAATCTCACCGACAACACCAACTTTTATTTTTTCAGATTTCTGGGTTTCTACTTTAGAAAAACTCTGAACGATTTCCTTGAAATTCACTTTCATTTGAGATAGACTTAATCCTTTGTTCTCTTTAAAATCTTCACAAAGTCGAGTTTGCCATTGCTTTACAAGTTGATCGGTAGAGCCTTTTTTTACTTCATAAGGTTTTACTTGGTTTTTAAGGAGCATTAACATATCTCCGTATCCAATGATACTAATTGTTTTTCTAATGAGCGGAAGTGTAAACTTAAACCCAGAGTTTTTCTCAAGTCCAGAAAGATTTAATGAAATAACAGGTACTTGCTCATATCCAGATTTTACCAAAGCTTTTCGCAATAGATGAATATAATTCGATGCTCTACACCCACCACCAGTTTGTGTAATTAAAAGTGCTGTTTTGTTGACATCGTATTTACCACTACTTAAAGCATCTAAGAATTGACCAATCACTAACAAAGCCGGGTAACAAGTATCGTTGTGTACATATCTAAGACCAGCTTCTACAACAGTACTGCTGTCATTATGTAAAATTTCTAAATGATATCCCTCATTTTCAAAAATAGTACTTACCATTCCAAAATGAATAGGTAGCATATTGGGTACTAAAATAGTATAATCTTTTTTCATCTCGCGAGTAAATTCTATTCGTTTCACTTTAAACCTCCTTTTGCTCTATGGCTGCAATTAAACTGCGTATTCTTATTTTTGTTGCGCCTAAATTAGTAATTTCATCAATTTTTAATCCAGTATATATTTTATTGCCTTCTCGTAAAATTGCTTTTACTTCATCTGTTGTAATCGCATCAACTCCACACCCAAAAGACACTAGTTGAACAAGTTGCATATCACGCTTGTCTGTAATATATTTGGCTGCATCATATAACCTTGCATGATAAGTCCATTGATTTAGCACATTTGCTTGATACTTTTCTTTTGCCAAATGACAAATAGAATCTTCTGTTACAATGGCAACTTGATAACTACTCATCAACTTATCAATACCATGATTTACCTTTGGATCAAGATGATAAGGTCTGCCAGCAAGCACAATAATCTTTTGATTGTTTTCTCTTGCTATGCGAATAATTTCAGCACCCTTTTCCCTTGTTTTTTTAAGGAATAATTCTCGCTCGGCAAATGCTTTGTCGGTAGCTTTTTGAATATCTTTTTTAGAAATATCGGAAAAGCATCTACCTAGAATTGCTTGGATTTTTCCTATAAAATCCTTCGGTCTGTGCAAACCTATGTAATCATAGATATACTGCACATTTTTCATAGAAGCGATATTGTTGACTATTGTTTCAGGATAATATGCCACAACGGGGCAGTTATAATGATTATCACCACGCTTCTCGTTGATGTTATAAGTCATACAAGGATAAAAAATCGCATCTACTTTTTGTGTGAGCAACTTTTCGATATGGCCATGAACCAGTTTGGCAGGGAAACATACCGTGTCAGAGGGAATTGAATCTTGCCCACTTAAATATGTTTCATTATCAGAAAAGCCTGATGTTATTACTTCAAATCCAAGTTCATTGAAAAATGTTGTCCAAAAAGGAAGTAATTCGTACATGTTTAAAACCAACGGAATTCCAATTCTGCCTTTAGGCATAGGAACAACCTTGTTCATATAGTCTTCTAATAATGTTCTTTTGTATTCATATAAGTTTAGATTACTTTGATTATTTTTATAGCGTATGGTCGGTCTGTCGCATCGGTTTCCGGCGACAAATTTTCTTGCTCCATCAAATGTGTTGATGGTTAAGGCACAGTGATTGGCACACATTTTACAGTTTGCATATGATATGGTATGTGTGAAATGTTCTAGTGCTTTTGGACTTAATATACTAGAGCATTTAAGTCCTTTGTTTTTTCCGTAAAGAGCAACACCGTATGCACCCATAATACCAGCAATATTAGTACGTATTACTTTACCACCAATTTCTTTTTCAAAGGAACGTAGTACTGCATCGTTTAAAAACGTGCCACCCTGCACAACAATGTTTTGACCTAATTCGCTAGCACTACTTACACGAATTAATTTATAGATTACATTTTTTACCACACTAATAGAAAGTCCAGCTGAAATATCCTCCACAGAAGCACCGTCTTTTTGTGCTTGCTTGACGGAAGAATTCATAAACACAGTACAGCGAGAGCCTAAATCAACTGGAGAATCTGAAAAAAGACCTAATTTGCCATATTCCTGCGAGCTGTATCCCAAAATATTAGCAAAAGTCTGGAGAAATGAGCCACAACCAGACGAACAGGCTTCATTAAGAAAAATATCGTCTATCGCACCATCTACAATGCGGAAACACTTCATATCTTGCCCACCGATGTCAATGATGAAATCTACATCTTTATTGAATTTTTTTGCCGCTGTATAATGAGCTACTGTTTCTACAAGACCAAAATCAATATTAAAGGCATTTTTGATCATATCTTCTCCATAGCCTGTGACAGCAGATGAGAGAATATTTGCATGAGGATTTGCATCATAAAATTCCTCTAAAATTGCTTTAATAGGAGGGATTGGATTGCCACCGTTGGTTTGGTATCTTGAAAATATAATATCTTCCGATTCATTAATTGCCACAACTTTGATGGTTGTAGAGCCTGCATCAATGCCAATATGGACATTTCCGCTATAATTGTTCTCTTGACGCACGGTCACATCGTTTTTGGCATGACGTTCTAAAAACAAGCGATATTCTTCTTGGTTTTTGAATAGTGGTTCTATCTTTTCAAAATTCTGATTGGATTTATAATGCACAACTCTGTCAATAAGCTTTTCTATATCGGTCATTGTATCTGCACAGATAGCTGCCCCAATGGCAACATAATAGAGTGAATTTTCAGGGCAAGAGCCTGTTAAATGCAACGTATTATCAAAACATTTTCTAAGCTCCGACATAAAGGTTAGAGGACCACCAAGATATAAGATTTCACCTGTGATTCTTCTGCCTTGCGCCAATCCGATAATTGTTTGGTTTACCACTGATTGAAAAATGCTTGCTGATAAGTCTTCTTTTTTAGCACCTTGATTTAAGAGTGGTTGTATATCAGATTTTGCAAAAACACCGCATCTAGATGCGATAGAATATGTTTTTTCGGCTGATTTTGCAAGAACATTCATCTCCTCTGGTGTAATGCTCAAAAGGGTTGCGATTTGATCAATAAATGCGCCTGTTCCACCAGCACAAGTGCCATTCATACGCACTTCTAATACGTTGGATAAAAACAATATTTTAGCATCTTCGCCACCCAGTTCAATGACAGTGTCTGTGTGAGGCATTAATGTATTTGCGGCTACTTTTGTTGCAAATACCTCTTGTACAAATCCGATACCAAGCCCATCAGCAAGTCCCATTCCTGCTGAACCTGTGATGGATACTGCGATTGGTCCTATATTTGAAAATTTGTTTTTTAACTTTTCTAAGCAAGCGTGCAATTTCTCGTGTATCTTTGAGTGATGTCTTTCGTAAGATTTATATATTACCTCATTAGTTTGCGAAATAAGCGCCAATTTTATCGTAGTTGAACCGATATCTATTCCTAATTTCATATGCCCTCCGTTACCATTTTACACTAATTCTTGAATTGATACTTCTAAGCTTGTAAATTTATATATTTGCTTAACTTTGCAAATTTAACAGTTAGCTGTTGAATAATCTTTGATTTAACTCCTATTTGAATATAGGAGCTAATCTAATTTGCTATTTAATTTCTTTAGTAAGCATTTTAACATTTCAGTTTCATCATCTGTAAATTCAGAAAATATATAAGTTTCATTTGCAACTCGTGAAGTTTGGGTTTGCGCCAAAGTGGACAATCCTTTTGAGGTCAGAGTGGCATTTTTAATGCGTTTATCACTAGGGTCACCATTTAAAATGATAAATTCTTTTTTGACAAGACGCTGTATATTGGCTTGCATAGCGGCTTGAGAAACTTCAAATGTCTTCTCAATATGCTTAATTGGTGCTGTATGATGCCCTAGCTTTGATAGATAGACTAAAATCCCACATTGCGTTAACGTGATACCATACTGTTTCAAGTCATTATTTGCCTTTTTTTCAATACCATCTGATGCTTTTTTTATGATACGAATAATATCATCTGTCATGCTTTCACCCCCAATACTAAGAAGTATAACACATCAAAAGCTAACTGTCAACAGCCAGCTGTTAAAATATTTTAAGAAAAAACTTGATACAGATTGAAACTATACTGTTTTGGGGATATAATAAAAAATTCTCTAGATTCAGATTTTAGATATAAATGAATTATAATTTGTTTATATTGATTCGCAGATGTTATTGAAGTTAGTTTAAAGACTGTACCGAGTAGTACAGTCTTTGTTTATACCCCAATCACATCCCAGAAGATACTTGCATAAGTGCAGTGAAATGATTAATAGGTTTATTTTAAATTAATGATAAAACTACACCCATTTATTAAAAACAGGTGTAGCTTTTAGTGTGAACTTGTGGTAAAATTAAAGAACTTATGTTTTGTGGGGTGATGGAATGGAGAATGAAATTAAAGTATACTTAAATTCTGCGTATTTGAAAAAAGTATTTTTAGCTAACATAATTGGAATACCTATATTGATATTTATGTTTTTCTGTAGTTTCCGAGGGGTATCTATAGGGCTGGATTATACATTAGGGCTAAGAATTTCTTCGATTGCATGTCTTATAATTTTTGTTATAGTTACGATTTGTTTATTGACACAATATTTTTCAAAAAAACCGATGTTAATTGCAAATGAGAAAGGCATATATAAGGGGAATGTTTTTTTTCTTCTTACTAAAGAAGAAGGTGTGCATTATAATTGGAATAATATTTCCGGTATCAGTTTTGCAGAAGAAATAACAATTACATTAAACGATAAAGACGAAACTAAAGTAGTATTGTTTTGTAACGAAAACGAAGATGTTCCTGTTATTCGAAATCAAATTTTAAGCAAATTTCGTAATGAAATCGAAATTTTTAATATTGAGATAATACAAAAGTAAAGTTTTACATAAAGCGTGATATGCCTTCGACAAATTTTTCGGAAGCATAGCTAATTGCAAATGATGCTACGATACCAGAGCCAGCAGTAAGCGCTGTTCCTACAGCTGTGCCAACTAATATACCAGAACCAATTTTGGATAATGCTCCAGTTGTAAAGCTCACAGCAATTGCAGTACCACTTTTATTTATAGCAAGATTAATGCCAAAGCTACTTAATTCTTCTGCAAGTTCTCTCCCCACTCCGTTATCAATACCAGTATTTAGAATTTTAGCAATCGAAAAAAGTGTATCGGCATCTGTCAAATCACTTCCTATTTTATAACCATATTTTACTAAAATTGGAGCAATACCATCAAAAGCTATAGTAGGAAGTTTAGATACGATATCATAAACCTCCCATCTCGGTATTAACTCTTCAAGCTCTGGCTCTAAACTATAACACTTTATATTAACTTCTTCTAGAGATTTTATGCATTTTCTTATATTGTCTTTGTTTTCAGGAGTTACGTATGATTTGTCACGAACGCCTTGATTTAAGTCGTCTCTTAATTGGTCAAAAACTCCAATAAAAGCATTATCAATAAACATTTTAAATACATATGGGTTATTGCTCATAGAATATTCTTTTGATAATTCAGTGTAGAAAATTCGTTTTTCGAGGTCTTCGATATAGTCTTTTGTGCATATTTGCTTGCCGTTTTTACCAGTATAATTACGTTCGTTATTTTGGTAATTATACTTAACCATAACATCTTTCAAAAAATCTATAGTATCATTTTTATCTAAGATTTCAAGCAAACAGTTACAATTATTTTCGGTTTCTGGGAAAGAATACATACCGTTATTTATAACTTTATTAATCAAATCGACGCTACTACTTGTTGATAAGTAACGATTATTATTTACTTTTCGCGCGCCTTCATTAATTTCGTTATCACTAGCCCTTGAGTTCCTTTTTATGCTAAAACTATTAAGTTCAAGCAAGGAGATACAATCACTGGCTCTGCCACCTATAAAACCATAATTTGCTTGTACTTCAGAAAGTCCTCTAACAAAATTTGCTGTATTTTTTCTGTCATCAGAATCTACGTATGGCAATATTTGTGAATGTTTACTTAGGTCATCATACATTTCGGACAAAACATCTGAAATATAATTACAAATTCTATCTGTTGCGGTTTTATAGTCATAACCTGTACTGTTTGTCATTAGTTTACTGATGAAATATTTGCTGTTTATTGTGAAGAAATACCTCTGACTACCTACGATTTCACCACTTGATTTTAGTTCTGTACTCATTAAATTGCTCCTTATTATATATTAAATATACACGTTTTGTGTATTTACGTTTTATATAATAGGGCATAATGTGTAGTTTGCCAATGATTTTTATTATAAATTGCAAAAATTAGCATAGAGATATTGGTGCTAAACTTTATTGATAACGCAAGTTAACCCAACTCAACCTCCTCCCCAAGCAGATTATAAACAATCGTAATATCTTGCTTTGCAACGCCGTCTACTATCGTTTTTTGACCGACGATAATTTTGTCTATCAGCTTTATCATAAGTTCTCGGTCGATAGTTTCGATGTTAGTACAGCCTTTAATTAGCTTAACCCAAGCCTTAATATCGTTATCCATTTCTTTGGAAACGTTTAGTTTTTCGGTGAGTTCATTTAATTGAGCAGACTTTTTGGTCTGCTCTTTTTTGTACTTGTCAATCATAGATAGCACTGTATCACGAGGGATATCGCCAAGAACCATTTCTTCATATAGCTTTGTTATTAGGTTTTCAAGGGATATGTCAACCCAAAATAGTACAATTCATAGCTTTTCAATAATTAAATTTCTTTTTTCAAATTCTGATGGTGCAAGATAGCCCAAAGTACCATGAATACGAATATTATT
>JAWXUP010000097.1:0-7805 GCA_044426345.1 Clostridia bacterium
TGGGACGTCCCAAAGTATCAGCCACGCGGCGAGCGAACTGCCGAGAAAAAAGATAGCACGAGCAGTAAGTGGTAGAGGCTGAAAATAAAAAATTTGTATATTTAAAAAGTATATTTTGAAAATGAGTTTTTCGACAGGTTGAAATTGCTATTTACATAACGTGAATAGCAATTTTTATTATAGACAAAGGCTTGTTTGATTTGAAAATGTATGCTATAATTTTTGTATCGATAATTATTATCCAACTTGAAATTTTAAATTTCATATAAATCAAAAGGAGCTATAAAATGAATTCAAATATGAAAAAAATCACTACAGTTATTTTTGACTTAGACGGAACATTGCTTAATACGCTTACAGATATAACAAACAGCGTTAATCACGCTTTGCAACAGAGTAATTTTCCTATTCATACAGAAGATGAAGTTAAGACATATGTTGGTAATGGTGCGAAATTACTTATAAAACGTGCTATGCCAGAAAATCATACAGAAGAGCAATTTAATACGGTTTTTGCAGAATATATGGAGTATTATATATTACATAGCAATGATAATACAAAACCATATGACGGTGTTTTACAGACTTTGAAAGCGTTAAAACTTGCTGGTATAAAGACTGCTATTTTGTCGAATAAGCCTGATGAACAAACAAAACCACTTGCAAACGTTGTGTTTGAAGGGACTATAGATTTTGCACGAGGACAAGTTGTTGGTATACCAGAAAAACCTGCTCCTGACGGAGTTTACAGCGTACTTGAAACGTTAAACAGTCTGCCAGAGGAAACGATTTTTGTTGGAGATTCTGACGTTGATATATTAACGGGTAAGAATGCTAATCTTTATAGCGTGGGAGTATCTTGGGGATTTCGTCCTACAGAAGTTCTGCTAAAAAATGGTGCAGACACAATTATTAATCATATGAGCGAGCTTTTAGACATCGTAGAGAAAACAAATTCGTAGTAATAAATAAATTCTTTTGAATAGAAAATGAAAACCAGTCACAAAAAAAGTGACTGGTTTAAGTTTGTCAAAAACGAGGTATGCACAAAAATATTGCACCAAAGCTAACTTATCTTAATCTAAAAATCCCTAAAAATAGAACTCTTTCATTGTGTCCAAACATAAAACAGCTAATTTTCCACCATAACCACATCCACAGTCGATAGCGAAGTGATTATTTTGCTTTAAGATTTTATCGGCATTTTCGTCTTTTAATATAACAGCAACAGGCGTGTGACCTGTAATTAAAATTTTATTGTTAAAATAAATTTTGTCATAGTCTGCTTTAGACCAAATTAACTCGTGAAGTTTATACTCATCAAGTTCTTTTTCAGGAGAAAAATTATCTAAACCAGCGTGAACTAGTAAATATTCTTGCCCATTCACTTCGATTTCTTCGTATGCTGAAAATTCATCAAAATAGTCTAAAATTGCTTGTCTATCATCTGGTGATAGCTTTTTGAATTCTTCGAGAGTTGATGAACCTCCGTTTTCAAACCAAGTTAGCATACCTGTCATAAAATCATCATCGAAATCGGTTAAACTTTCATCTGTAATTTCTTGTGTAAGTTTAGAGAGAACGTTCATCGCCATATATTCGTGATTGCCAAGCAAAGGAATAACATTAAAACGGTACATCATATCAAGCAAAATTTTAATAGAATTATCTCCTCTATCTACAATATCGCCTAAAACAAACAGGGTATCATCGTCTTTGAGGTTGATTTCGTCAAAAATTCGTATATATTTGTTGAAATCACCGTGTATGTCACTTGTTACATAAATCATAAAACACCTCTATATTCAAAATGTATTTGTATATCTATATTATCATAGATATAGCGCATAATCAAGAGATAAAAGATTAGGAAATTATGGGCTGTGATACGTTTTGTTGTATCACAGCCCATTTTGAATATTAAAATTTATCTTGATTTTTGAAAGCTTCATCCATTGCCAAAACATTTTCTAGTGGAACATCAAATTCTAAGCTGTTTTTTTGATAATCACGAAGAAAAATATGACTAAAATTATTCGATATTAAATTTCATTTTAACATAAGCCTCGATTAAATCAACCGAACGCTCACGTCCAACACGATCACTATTTATAGTTAAATCGTAATTTATAGGGTTTGTCCAATAGTTACCACCAGAATAATATGCGTAATAATCTGCACGATAATTGTCAGTTTTTGAGATTATTTTATTCGCCTCTTTTACCGAAACACCCATTTTTTCGGTAATTGATTTCAAACAAGCCTCTCTTGGTGCTTCGATATAAAAACTTGCAACGTTATCGAAATCACTAAGAACGTAGTCAGCACATTTGCCGATTATAACACAAGACTGGGTTTGCGCAAGCTCTTTTATAATCTGAGATTGAATGTTAAATAAATTGACATCAGATTCAAATTTTTTATCTTTTGGGTCTAATACATTTGAAAATGGCAACGATGCTAATTTTTTTGTCCAAAATGTTTTTTTGATACGCTCATCAACTTTGTTGAACATAGCCACATTAAGTCCACTTTGTTCTGATGCAAGCGTTAAAATTTGACGCTCGTAACAAGGAATACCAAGTCTTTTTGCAACCTGTGTTCCAATCTGTTTTCCGCCACTACCAAAACCTCTGGCGATAGTTATAATATAATTATTCATATCCACACCTCGCTATACACTTAAATATTTGGTACTTAATTCGTCAGTAAGCTCGTCCATTGGTCCTTGAGCTACAATAATACCTTTTTGAACCATCATAAAACGATTACCAAGTTTTCTTGCAAATCTTAAATTTTGCTCAACCAAAATAATCGGAACTTTTTTTGCCTCGTGATATCTCAAAAGAATGCTTGCAATTTCTGATACGATATTGGGTTGAATTCCTTCGGTTGGTTCGTCTAAAATAAGCATTTTAGGGTCGCTCATAAGAGCTCTTGCAATAGCTAATTGTTGTTGCTGACCACCAGATAGTACGCCACCTTTACGTTTTAAATGTTGGGTAAGTACGGGGAAATATTCAAAGATTTCCTCTGATTTTTTTGCGTAATCAATTTTATGTGCAAGTGCACCGATTTCTAAATTTTCTTTAACTGTAAGTTGTGGGATAATTTCTCTTCCTTGAGGAACGTAAGCAATGCCATTACGACTTCTCTCGAAAGATTTCTTCTTGGTAATATCATTGCCTTCAAGAGTTATTACACCACCAGTTGTTGGTAAAATACCTACGATTCCTTTTAGCAAAGTTGTTTTACCAACACCGTTTCTGCCTAAAATAACCAGTCTGTCGGTTTGTTTAAGTTCGAATGATGCATCAGTTACAACTCTGCTTTTTCCGTAACTTACAGAAATATTATCTACGTTTAACATATTCTTACTCCTCGTCGTCAGATTTTAAGTATACACGAATAACTTCTGGGTTTGACGTGATTTCTTCGTAAGACCCTTCAGCTAAAACTTCGCCTTGGCTTAAAACGGTTACTTTTTGTGCGATTTGTTTTACAAAATCAATGTCATGCTCAATAACGATAACGGTTTTGTCTTTCATTACAGTTTTGATTAGTTCACCTGTTTTGTAAGTTTCATCGGCTGTCATACCAGCAGTTGGTTCATCTAGTGTGATGATTTCTGGTTTTTGAGCTAGCACCATACCGATTTCAAGCCATTGTCTTTGACCGTGCGATAAATAGGTAGGGAATATATCTTTTTGTTCATATAAATTGATTTTTTTCAATATATCATCAATTTCTGCACGAGTATCTGCATTATTTTTAAAGAAAAACGTTTTCATTAGTGAAGAATATCCAGAAAGTGATACTTCAATGTTTTCGTAAACGGTCATATAGTCAAAAACGTTTGGTCCTTGGAATTTTCTGCCGATTTTGTATTTACTAGAAATTTTATATGCATCTTTACCTGCGATATTTTCTCCATCTAGCATAATCGAACCATAAGTTGGCTTAGTTTTACCTGTTATCATATCGATGATAGTAGTTTTACCAGCACCGTTAGGACCGATTATAACACGAAGTTCGCCTTTTTCTATTGATAAATCAACCTCGTTTACTGCTCTAAATCCACTGAATTCGACAGTTAGGTTTTTAAGTTCTAAAAATGCCATTTTAAACCACCTCTGCTTCACTAGATTTTAGAAGTTCCATTTTTTTTGTAGTATTTTTGTTGTAACGATAGTCGATGATTGTACCTATGATACCTTGTGGAAGTAACATAACGATTAGAATTAAGATAACACCGATAACGATAGTCCAAGTGTCGCCGAGAATACTTGATAAATTACTTTGTAAGATGTTAACTATTAGCGCGCCAAACATAGCACCAACAAGATTGCCACGTCCACCAACTGCAAGGTAAACTAAAATTGTTGTTGAAAATGTAATACCTGCTTTTTCTATTGAAATAAACGATGTCATTGGAATATAAAGTGCGCCTGCAAAACCTGCGATACCACCAGAAATTGCAAATGTTGCAAGTTTGAAAATCGCTGGGTTATAGCCTAAAAATTGAAGACGAGCCTCGTTATCACGAACTGATTTGATAACTTTTCCAAAGCGTCCTTCGGTAAGCCAAACCAATAACATATAAACACCTAAAAGTGATATAAAAATCACGTAATACCACGATGTAATACCCATTTTTTGTCCGAAGAAAGTTACATCATTAAGACCACTTGCGATACCATTTACACCTGATGAACCACCGGTATAGGTTTGATATGTTTTGATGAAAACTTCAAAAAGTGCTGCGAATGCAAGTGTTATTAGGTTGAAAAATACGCCTTTGATTTTGCTTGTGAATATAAAATAACCTAAGAATAATGCAACTAGTGCTGGTACTAAAATTGATAGAGCAACGGCGACTACACCATTTTGTAGTGGTGCGTAAAACCAAGGCAGAGTTTCTAGTCCACCTGATTTCATAAATGCTGGTATGCCATTTTGACTTGCAAGCGAAATACCAATTGTGTATCCACCAAGTCCAAAGAATACAGCAAAACCTAAGTTCATAAGCCCTGTATATCCCCACATCAAGTCAAGTGCTAATGCAACCATCATATATGTCATAAATTTTCCTGTAAGCTGTGTTGTATATAAATCTGTAACTAGAGGAACTACTGCTAAAACTAGTAATAAAGCTATAGCTAGCATTTTCTCTAAAGGAAGATTTTTTTGTAATTTTCCCATAATTTAAAACCCTTTCCTTAATAAATTTTCTATCTTTTGTCTTTTGCAGTAAATAAACCTTGTGGTTTAAATCTGATAAGCACAATTATGATGATAAAAATTAATAATTTTGCGTTAACCATACTCATAGCACTAGACATAGCAGAAGTTGATTCTTCGATTACGAAAGAGCCGAAGAATGAACCAATAATAGAATCCAAACCACCTAATATAACAACAAGGAAACTATCTACAACATATTCTGTACCCATAGATGGAGTAACGCTGACAACAGGAGCTAAAAGAGCACCAGCAGCGCCACCTAGTCCACAACCGTAAGCAAATGTCATTTTATCAATCTTGCCAGAGTTTAATCCTAAGCATTGTGACATTTGTCTGTTTTGTGTGATAGACCTAAGTTGTATGCCGAATTTTGTTTTGTAGAATAAAATTAGCGTGCCAAGTAGGAAAACTACTGCCATTAAAACGATAAACATATCATAATATGGTATTGTAATGTGACCGAAAGAGATATTACCAGGAATTGGAGTTGATACTTTTTGGTTTTCAGGGCCAAAGAAAGATTTAACTATTTCTGGTAAAATATAAGTTAATGCAAAGGTGGCAAGCAAGGTTTCTGCGACCTTTCCATAGAATTTTCGAATTACGAAATGCTCTAATAAACAGCCTAGAAAAGCTGTAAAAACAAAGCTTAAAATTACAGCAATGAAAAAAGGTATGCCAAAATTATTGTTAAATACACAAACGCTATATGCACCAAGCATAATAAATTCACCGTGCGCCATATTTACAACGTCGAGCATACCGAATATAATAACAAGACCTATTGTGGTTAAAAAAAGTTCAGCCGAGCTGCTTAAACCAGTTATTAATTGAGATAATAACAGTTCCATAAAAATAGTAACCTCCTTAATAAATTATAGGCGATGCTAAGTTTGGCATCGCCTATATACGTGCTATTTTTAAAATTAGTCTACGATTGGAGCAACTAAGCCGTCAGAAGATGAAACGATATCAAATTCAAGATTTTCGTTAACTTTACCAACGTAAGTGTTAAGCCAAGCGTGGTGGTTTGTTTCGTCCATTTGAATTGTACCAGCTGGAGTGTCAACTTCCATACCAGCAGCCGCTGCTACGATATCAGCTGCATCATAAGAACCAGCAGCTTCGATAGAATTGGCTAAAAGATATACACCAGAGTATGTGCAAGCTGCACCGTTATTAACTGTTGTATCAGTTCCGAAAAGGTCTACATATTTACTAACAAATTCTTGGTTTTCATCAGAAGTTAGAGTGTTGAAATATGAGAAACAAGCGTATGTACCAATTGCAGCCTCGCCTAAACCTTTAACTGTTGCTTCGTGTGCTGCAACTGAGCAAAGTGCGATGTCATCAACGTCGATACCGTATTTATCGCAGTCATCATAGAAGTAAACTGAGTCATTACCTGCAACTGCAGAGAAGATAACGTCTGGTTCAGCAGCTTTGATTTTATTTACGATAGAAGAAAAGTCAGTACTTCCACTTGGAGCGTAGTCTTCACCAACGATTTCGCCACCTGATGCTTCAAGAAGTGCTTTAGCATATTCGATAGTATTGATTGGGAATTCGTAGTCTGAACCTACAAAGTAGATTTTTTTACCTAAGTTTTCTAAGATGAAAGGCATAAAACCATCAACTTGTTGACTAGGAACTGTATTTGTGTATAAAACATTATCAGATGGAGCTTCACCTTCGTAGAATGTGTTATAAACTAAAAGTGAATCGTATTGCTCAATGATTGGTTCAACTGCAAGACGAGTTGAAGATGAGTTTGTACCGATGATTGCAACAACTTCTTCTTTTAAGATAAGTTCTTGTGCTTTTTCAGCGGCCATTGATGGGTCTGAGTTATAGTCCATATAAATAGGTTCGATTTGAACACCGTTAATACCACCAGCTTCATTGATTTCATTGATAGCCATTTCTGCTGCATTTCTCATTGGTGTTTCAGAAATTGAGAAACCACCTGTTGTACTTAAAAGTACGCCTATTTTGATTGATTCTGCCTCGCCAGAACTTGATGAGCTAGAACAAGCTGCCAATGAAAGTGCCATACAACCTGCAAGTATTGATGCTAAAAATCTTTTTTTCATAATAATATCTCCTTTTTGAAAATAAAAAAACAGACAGATAGGGTGTTAATTGATTGACCCCATTGTCCGTTTGCTATTTTTCTTTGTGGCTTAATTATAACATTGCAACTTTGTTTTTGCAATATCTATAATTTTTTTTGTATTTTATAGATGTTTTGTCGAAAAAATAAAGTGTGGATTTAGATAATACCAACAAAAGAAAAAAAGTACAATGTGCTTAACTACATAATAATTTAAATATTGCATATGCTCAAGCACAAAAATGATTTTACTTATAATTGAGTCTAAGTCGAAAGTTTTGGAGTGAAAATAAATAGGTTGTAGTATTTTTTGTTTGTCGAAAAACTCGTTTTCAAAATAGACTTTTTATCAAAAAATATAAATTTTTATTTTGTGCCTCTACCACTTACAGCTAGTGCTACCTTTTTTCTCGGCAGTCGCTCGCCGCGTGGCTGATACTTTGGGACG
>JAWXUP010000098.1:0-7803 GCA_044426345.1 Clostridia bacterium
ATGGTAATTTAAAATTTGCGATAGAATTAAAAAGTGGTAAAAATTTCTTTACTATGGTGAAAGGTAAACCATATTTTACAGACCACATGTACAGCAAGACAGCGTTTATTTTTGGTGATGAAAGCCACAAACCCTGATTAACACAAGGTTTGCAAGCGTGGAACTAGGTAAACGTAATATTTCAATTATTAATCTGGAAAAAATCGCTACCGGTCTCAACATATCGTTAGCTGAACTTTTTATAGAAATTTAACACAGAATGAAAGGAGTTATGTTTTTATGCCTGTACAAGTTATAGATTTATTTTGTGGCGTTGGCGGTTTAACTAGAGGGCTACTAGATGCTAATTTAAACGTTATTGCCGGAATTGACAATGACCCGACATGTGAATATGCATATAATGCGAATAATCAAATTCCTTTTCATTGCAGAAACATACGCGACATCACTGGTGATGAAATTAATGCTGTTTACGGAGATGATAATATTAAGGTTTTAGTTGGATGTGCTCCTTGTCAACCATTTTCAACTATGAGATTCAAGCTTAGAGAAGCTAACCAAGCTGACGAGAACTATGACTTACTTTTAGAATTCGGTCGAATTATTCAAGAAACAACACCAGATATTATTTCAATGGAAAATGTTCCTCAAATCATGAAAACAAACGTTTATACACAATTTATAAATATTTTAGAAGAATTAAATTACTCATATTCTGCACAAATCGTATATTGTCCTGATTATGGTATTTCTCAATCTAGACGACGCTTCGTGTTGCTCGCTTCTAGATACGGTGATATTGAGCTTGTACCTTCTACACATAATCGCAACGAGGTTTTTGTGTCAGATTTTATAGCAAACATTCCTCCAATCGCTGCAGGTGAAGTTCACCCAAACGATCCAATGCATCGAACTGCTCGCCTATCAGATAAAAATATGCAACGTATCCAAGCATCTGTACCGGGTGGAACTTGGCGCGACTGGCCTGAAGAATTATTATGTGACTGCCACAAAAAAGAAAGTGGTCAAACATTCAGCTCCGTATACGGACGTATGCGATGGAATCAAATCGGTCCAACCATCACAACTCAGTTTTATTGTTATGGCACTGGTCGATACGGACACCCTGAGCAAGATAGAGCTCTTACTTTAAGAGAAGGTGCTTTGCTTCAAACTTTCCCTGAAAACTATAATTTCATAAATCCTGATAGACAGTTTTCTTTAAAAGATATAGCCCGTCATATCGGCAACGCAGTACCAGTTAGATTAGGTGAGGTTATTGGTATTTCAATAAACAATCATCTAAATTCGCATGGATTAAGATAAGGAGATCTATCATGAACGAAAAATATACCATGTCACTAAGTTTGAATGTTTTAAATCACTTAGGCATAAATTTATATAGTAGCATACCTGCTGTATTATCAGAAATAGTTGCAAACTCGTGGGATGCCAGAACAACCAAGAAGTGCGTTAATGATAGTTTTTTTAATTATTTCAGCTATACCAATAATAAACTTATTTATTTTATACGTGTTGATATTTGATCCAGACCGA
Organism: Clostridia bacterium; assembly: GCA_044426345.1. GTDB lineage: Bacteria > Bacillota > Clostridia > Oscillospirales > Butyricicoccaceae > CAYJLC01. Next base: position 1,558 of record JAWXUP010000098.1, read on the forward strand.
TTAAGATAAAGTTGACAATATATTAAAATGTTGTATAATAAAAGGGTACATTTTGACATTTAGTGTACTTCCTTTCTTGTTAAAACCACTGTAAAAGGTGGTTTTTTCTTGCATTTTTTTAATATATATGGTATAATTAAAGTATATTTTATTAAAAGGAAAATATTAAAATGAATGTGCAACAAATAAACATTTTTAAAATTCAGCCGTACAAGCTGAACGCGAAAATTCACACCAGGGAGCAGATAAACTTGGTAGCTAAAAGTATTAAAGAATTCGGAATGGTTCAACCAGTGGTGGTAGACCGTGACTTTAATTTAATTATTGGACATTGTCGACTTGAAGCGTGTAAAGAGTTAGATTTTCAAGAAATACCAGCAGTAATAGCCGAAGAATTAAACGAAGAACAAATCAAAGCTTTAAGATTGGCTGATAACAAGACAAACGAAAGCGAATGGGATTTTAATTTGCTTGCAGAAAGTTTAGACGAAATCAATGATATTGATATGAGCGAGTTTAATTTTGATTTAGGTGTTGATATGGTCGGATTTGGTGAAAATTTTAGTTTGAACGATGAAGAAAAATCTCCTATTGGACAAATGACGTTTACTTTGCACGAAAAACAAAAAGAAGTTATAGACCAAGCATTAAGAGAAGTTAAACCTGTAATAACAGAAACGTTTGGAAATGAAAACAGTAATGGGAATGCAATATATGAGGTGGTAAAACAATAGGCAGAAAAACTCGAAGGTTTCCAATTAAAATATATTTATTTTATTGATAAAGAAAGCGAAAAGAATTTAACAGTTCCTATTTTACCATTTAGTAAAATAACTGAAATGGGCGCTGAAATGTATAAAGGCGAAAAGATAAGTATAGAAGACAGAAAACCATTGACAAATAAATAATTAAGAGTTATAATATAAAAGAAATATGCGTTGTTAGTTTAATGAAAACACCTAACATTCCTGTTGGGAAATAGCACTAGCCAATGTGACTACAATGCTCCAAGCTCTCTTTAATGGGAGCTTTTCTTTTTATATATAATTAAAACATATAAAGTAGGTGATTAAATGAAACCAGGAAGACCACCAAAGTTAAACGCAGACGGACAACCAAAGTATGATATTGAAACAATGTGTAATAAGATTGAAGAATATTTACAGATAACAAAAAAGAGTGTGCCGATATTAAAGGAATGCTGCTTAATAAACAATTGGAGTTATGATTATGTTATTGAGTTAAAAGAAAAGAATGATATATTATCCCAATCCGTAAAAAGAATTTACGATCAAGCCGAAGTCAATTACGAAAAAATGGCAGTGCTAGGGAAAGTTGCTCCAGCGTGGGCAATATTCAAATTAAAACAACCAGTACACGGCTGGACTGATAAATACCAAGTGCAAAATGATGTTGCTATAAACAAAGTAAACGAATTATTGGAAAAAATCGAAAATGATATTGACTAGCAAGCAAAAAGAATTTGTAAAAAATGCCAATCACCGTTACAATATTAAAATCGGCGCACGGCGTTGTGGTAAAACATTTCTTGATATATTTTACAGAATACCGAAGAAAATAACGAGCCTAAAGGACGAAAAAGGGTTAAACGTTATAATGGGTGTATCAAAAGAAACGATAGAGAGAAACGTTTTACAACCGATGAGAGAACTATATTCAGCAGAACTTGTTGGAACAATCAACAGCCGTAACGTTGCCGTTTTATTCGGTGAAGACGTATATTGTTTAGGGGCTGAAAAAATAAGCCAAGTATCAAAAGTCCAGGGAACAAGTATTAAATATTTATACGCTGATGAATTAGCACGCTATCACAAAGACGTATTTGAAATGGTAAAGGGTTGTCTGGATAAACCGTACTCGTGTTTTGACGGTGCGTTGAATCCAGAAAGCAATTCGCACTGGCTAAAAAAAGATTTTCTTGATAAAGTTGATGTTGATAACTTGGACGTATACGTTCAGCATTACACAATATTTGACAATGAATTTTTACCAGAAGAATTTGTGCAAAATTTGTGCAAAGAATATTCATCAGCAGGGGAACACTGGTACAAACGTTTAATAATGGGTGAATGGTGTAACGCCGAAGGTGTTATATACCAGGAATACAACGCAAACGAAAAACAATTCTTGATTGAAGAAAAAGAAATCCCAGCATTACAACTTGTTTCTATTGGAGTTGACTATGGTTCGAGCCGTGCAAAATCTTGTTTCAAAGCAGTTGGAATAACAAGGAATTTTGAAAAAGTAATTGTTCTTGAAGAATTTGATATGCACAATACACACGAACCGAACCAATTATACGAAAACTACAAAAAGTTTTATAATCTAGTCAAATCAAAGTATGGCAAAGTAAACTACACTTTTGCTGACTGGGGTGGATTAGGTGATATAATAACGAATGGGTTAATTTCATATTGTGCCAAAAATGGTATAATATCGAACATTCAAAATTGTCAAAAGGGGCGAATTTTAGAGCGTATACAGCTAACAACAACGCTTATGGCGCGTAAAAAAATATACGTTAACAAAAATTGTAAATATATGCGTCAAGCTTTTATGGACGCAGTGTGGGATACTCGCACAGTAGATACAAGGCTTGATGATGATAAAACAAGTGACATTGACAGTTTGGACGCTTTTGAATATGCAATATATCCATTCGCTGAAAACTTAATGAAAAGGGGTAGTTAATGAAAATTACAGATTATTTAGAACAAAATTATAATGTTGATAAAAACATTGTTAGCAACTGGAGCAAATACACAAATCTATGGAATTCGTGGTATCAAGGCAAAGTTTCAAGCTTTCACGATTACAAAATTTATAACGGCAGAAAGCATATCCACAAAACCAAACTTTCTTTACAAATGGCAAAGAAAGTTTGTGAAGACTGGGCAGATATTTTGTTTAATGATAGAGTGAAAATTGAGTTAGACAACGAAGGAAGAACAGGTCAGTTGTTCGATGTGCTGCAAGGATTAGATTTTTGGCACTTTATGAATGCAAGCGTTGAGCGTTCTGGTTCAATAGGAACAGGAGCAGTAATTGTTTCGGTTGGAAATATAGATGTTACTGATGATGAAATTGTAAGTTTTGAAAGTGCCACAACTAATTTAGACTATATTGACGTAAATAATATATATCCTATTAGTTGGAATAACGGATCAATAACAGAATGTGCGTTCGTATCAAAACGTTTGATAAAAGGTCAATTTTACGTACTGTTGACAGTTCACAGGTTTAACGAAGTGGGCAATATGGTTATTGATAACGTAGTTTTTGCTGCAACAAATAATGATGATTTGGAAATTGCTGACGATATGTTGGAAGAATTGAACATTTTTGAAAGTTATGACACAGGTTCACCTTTGCGTTGGTTTGCAATTTTAAAACCAGCTGGAACAAATAACATAAATCCAGAGTTACCGTTCGGATTGCCTTATTTCTCGCAAGCAATAGACGTATTACAAAGAATTGATGAAACCTTCGACAGTATGCAAAACGAAATCCAACTTGGACGTAAAAGAATATTTGTTCGCGACAGTATGCTATACACTGACGAAACAACAGGCGAAAGCAGAGAAATTTTCGATACAAACGATGTATCAATTTATTTATTACCTAAAGGATTTAATGGCAAAGACTTGTTACAATCCGAAAGCAGCAGCTTGAGAGTTCAAGAACTGACAGCAGATTTACAATCTTCTTTATCAATGCTTGGAGATAAATGTGGCTTTGGTGTTCAGTATTATCAACTAGACCCAGCAGGTCAAGTAAGAGAAATTGGAATATTGACACAAAACTCAAAATTGATACGCCGAAAGAAAAAACACGAAATCGTTTTAGAAAGTGCTTTGTTTGATATTGTTTCAGCCGTGCTATATACGCAGAATATCAACGCTGACGGCTTAAAAATAACGTTTGATGATAAAATTATCGATGATGAAGATAAACGCCGTGAGAAAGCGTTAATGGAAGTTTCGCAAGGTATTATGTCAAAAGCTGAATATAGAGTTGCATTTTACGGTGAAGATATTGAAGTCGCAAAAGAAAAAGTTGCTGATGTTTATCAAGATAACGAAATCAATTTCGATTTTACAGCAAATTTAGGTGACTAAAATGTGGAGTATTGAGCAACAACAAGAAATAGCCGATACATTTTACAGAAACTTTAGAAGTGTTGAAACGTACTACCTGGAAAAAGTAGCCAATCAATTAAAGCAGATTGGCACTTTGAAATCAACAGAAATTAACAGGTTGGAACAAATCGCAATAATGAACGGTAATATTCAAGATGTTAATAAACAACTGACTATTGCCGTCAACGCTTCGGTAGAAGAATTAGACAAAGTATTGTTACAAGCTGGGAGTCAGCAATATGCTGATAGTTTAAAATATTACAAAGCAAACGGAATAAAACAAATTGATTATTTTGACAACAAAACCATTCAAGCGTTAATAAGTGCAGTTGCAAAAGAAACGGCAAATACAATGGCGAATTTATCAAAGTCAACGATAATTAGCAAGACCTACACAAAGGCAATTGATGACGCAGTGGTTGCGATTACAACAGGTTTGACCGATTACAACACAGCAATGGCGAAAGTAATAAGAGAACAAGCAACGCTTGGAGTTCAAACGCAGTCGGTGGAATATGCAAGTGGAGCAGTAAGAAGGCTTGACAGTGCAGTCCGAATGAATGTAATGGACGCAATGCACACGGTAACAATGCAAGTAGGACTTGAAACAGGGAAAGAGTTCGGAACTGACGGCGTAGAAATTACCAGTCACAGCAATCCAGCGCCAGACCATTTATTTATTGACGGCGCAACAATGAGCAATGCACAGTTTGAAACATTCCAAAACACAGCAAGCCGACCTATCGGACAATTGAACTGCTACCACCGAGCGATTCCAGTTATTATTGGTGTAAGTGTACCGAATATGACAACCGAAGAAAGAGCAGCTAAAATCATTAAAAGCCAAGAGAAACACGAATATGGTGGCAAAGAAAAAACGATTTATGAGTGGACTCAAGAACAAAGACGGCTTGAAACAAAAATACGATACCAAAATGACGTGATGAAAATTGCTGACGTTATGGGTGCTGATATTACATACAACCAAGCAAAAGCGCAAAAATCAAACTTGATGAACAATTATACAAATATGAGCAGCAAGCTTAATTTAGAAATAGAACCAACAAGGTTGCGTTAAAATTGACAAAATATGCAACTTTTGATATAATAAAAGAAATAGCCGACAGGCTTAAAATGGGGGTTAATATGGATAATACAAACCAAGCAATTGAAAATGAAGTTGAAAAAGACGAACAAGACGTTGCAAATGATGTGGGAACTGCACCCACTGACAAGCAGGAAGAAAAGAAATTCACGCAAGCCGAACTTGATGATACAATCAAGAAAAGAATGGCGCGTGAGTTGAAGAAGTTCCCTTCAAAAGACGAGTTGGAAGCTTTCAAACAATGGAAAGACGAACAAACGAAATCAACAGAAGAAGAACAGACAGAACCAACGGAAAACAAACGCGATGATGAAGTATTCGCATTAAAAAGCGAACTTGCATTGACGAAACTTGGAGCAAAAGCAGAATTCATAGAATTTTTAACGTCAAAACTTGACAAAATGGAAGGTGAAGACGTAGTTGCCAACGCTGAAAAATTAAAAGAAGAAAACGAGCAGTATTTTGGAACAAAAGAAAAAAAGAAAGCTGCCAGCGCACCAAGAATGGGTAACACTAAAGTTACAAATCAAACAGTAAATGAAACAGTAAATAATATGTTTAGGAGAAATTAAATTATGATTAACAGAGATAATGCACTAGCGTTAATGCCAGACGATGTATCAACGGACATTTTGAACGGAGTACGTCAAAGTTCAACTTTTATGAAGTTAGCAAAAAAATTACCGAATATGTCAACAGGTGTACGCTCACAACCAGTTCTTTCAGCACTTCCAATGGCTGATTTTGTAAACGGTGACAGTGGGCTTAAATCAGTTTCAAAAGCAGAATGGGCAAAGAAAAACCTTGTTGCTGGTGAAATCGCAGTAATTATTCCAGTGCCGGACGCAATCATTGACGATTCAAGTTATGACATTTGGGAACAAATCAAACCACTTGCAGTAGAAAGCATTTCAAGAGTGCTTGACAATCAAGTATTCAACGGTGGAAATCCAAAAGCACCAAGCGAATGGCCGGAAGCAA
>JAWXUP010000018.1:0-38804 GCA_044426345.1 Clostridia bacterium
CGAACTATTAATCGACCTTGCCAAAAAACGTGGATTTTTAATGCGTGGAGCTGAGGCTGATACTTTACGTGCAGCGAAAATTTTGCTTGACGAATATCGTGGTGGTGTACTAGGAAAAATCACTTTAGAAATGCCCGAGGGTGAATAATGAGCAATTTTAACTTAGAACACGAACTAATAAACCAAGGCTACAAAACGATTTGTGGCATCGACGAAGCTGGACGTGGACCTTTTGCAGGACCAGTTTCCGCAGCTGCAGTAGTTTTACCTATAGATGTTGTAATTAAAGGATTAGATGATTCGAAAAAAATCACATCTGAGAAAAAAAGACAAGCTTTATACGAAGAAATCAAAGAAAAAGCTATAGATTTCGGTATTTGTATGGTTCATCACGACGAAATTGACGAAAAAGGCATTTTACCTTGCACATTTTCTGCGATGCGCCAAGCTGTTGAACAGCTAAAAGTTAAGCCTGACTATCTACTTATAGACGGTAATTTATATCGTAACTTCGATGATTTCGAAGGCAGATGCGTAATTGGTGGTGACGGATTGAGTTTATCAATTTCTGCGGCATCAATTTTAGCAAAAGTAACTCGTGACAACTATATGAACGAACAGGCTATATTATATCCGGCGTATGGATTTGAGAAAAACAAAGGTTATGGTGGTGCTAAACAGCATCAGCAAGCGCTTTTGGAGTTTGGTCCTTGCCCAATACATAGAATGTTTTATTTGAGGAAATTTCGTGCAAAAAACAACTGCAATTGGTAAAGACGGTGAAGACCAAGCGTGTGATTTTTTAGCAAAAAATGGCTATCAAATCACCCACAGAAACTATCACAGTCGCTTTGGGGAAATCGACATAATCGCTATAAAAGATGATATTTTAGCGTTTATTGAAGTGAAAAAAAGAAAAAATACAGATTTTGGACAACCATCTGAGTATGTTACGTTAAAAAAACAGCAGAAAATCATAAAAACTGCAACATTATTCTTAATGAAACATAATTTAGACTTGCAACCGAGATTTGATATTATAGAAGTTTATAAAAACCAAATTAATCACATAAAAAGTGCATTTGAGTGCAACTAGGAGGAAAAAATGAGATATTTAAGCACAAGAAACAACAAAATCGACCTAACTTCAGCGCAAGCAATTGCAAAAGGTCTTTCTGATGATGGCGGACTTTTCTGCCCTGAATCAATTCCTGCAATGCAAGCTGGTGATATAGAAATGCTTTGCAAAACCGACTACCAAGGTCGTACGCAGTACGTTTTCGACAAATTTTTAACTGATTTCACAGCAGATGAAATTGCAAATCTTGCAAAAAATGCTTACGGTGAAAAATTCGACACAAAAGAAATCGCACCAGTTGTAAAAACTGGCGATACTGAGTTTATTTTAGAACTTTTCAGAGGTCCTACTTGCGCATTTAAAGATATGGCGCTTCAAATGTTACCACATTTAATGACAGCCTCTCTTGCAAAAACTAACGAACAACGTACAGCTTGTATCTTAGTTGCGACATCTGGCGATACTGGTAAAGCAGCACTAGAAGGCTTTGCAGATGTTCCACAAACTAAAATTATGGTGTTTTATCCAGAAAATGGTGTTTCAGACGTTCAAAAATTACAAATGGCAACTCAAAAAGGTGCTAATGTTTCAGTTTGTGCAATAGATGGTAACTTTGACGATGCACAATCTGCTGTAAAAGTTATTTTCTCAGACGATGAAATTGCGAAAAAACTAGATGCTGAAGGCTTGTTCTTATCAAGTGCTAACTCAATAAACTGGGGCAGACTTGTACCACAAATCATCTACTATATTTCAGCTTACTGCGATATGGTAAATGCTGGTGAAATTGCAATCGGCGACGCTATAAACGTTTGTGTTCCAACTGGTAACTTTGGTAATATTTTAGCTGCTTATTTCGCAAAAAATATGGGAATTAATATAGGTAAATTAATTTGTGCATCAAATAGCAACAACGTTTTAACTGATTTCTTCAAAAAAGACGGTGAATACGATAAAAATCGCGAGTTTTTCCTTACAAACTCACCATCTATGGATATTTTAATTTCAAGCAACCTTGAAAGACTACTATTTATCGCCTCTGAATACAATTCTGAATTCGTTTGTGATATGATGAACTCACTTAAAACCGATGGAAAATACAAAGTTCCTGCTGAAATTTTCTCTAAAATTGGCACTGATTTCGATGCTGGTTTCTGTGATGAAAAAGAAACTAACGCTACAATTGCTGAGTACCTAGAAAAAACAGGATATCTTTTAGATACACATACTGCAGTTGCCGTTAAAGTTTATAAAGACTACAAAGAGGCTACTGGCGACACAACTAAAACAGTTATCGCATCAACTGCATCTCCATTTAAATTTGCAGATAGCGTACTTTCTGCAATTGGTGAAGAAATTTCAGAAAATGGTTTAGAAAACTTAGATTTACTTGCAAAACGCACTAATTTAGCAGCTCCAAAATCACTTGCAGAGCTAAAAGATTTAGAAGTTCGTTTCACTAAATCAATCAAAAAAGAAACAATTTTAGACGAGGCTTTAACGCTTATTAACTTATAATTTACAGCTTGATAATAATAGATGTGTCTGCAAAATACTGACACATCTGTTAAATTATGCAATTTTGTCAAATTTAAGTATAAATAAAGAAATTTCTTCAAATAATAATATTACGAATAATTTTTATCATTATTTAAATAAAAATTACCGTAAAATTACTATTTAGAGGTTAATTATGAGTGTTTTAGACATATCGATTCTGCTTTTCATCGTTGTTGAAAGTGCAAATGTTATTATTTTGTATATCTTTCCAGATTCAAATATTGGAAATGGTGTCGCTGTTTTTAATCAATGGTTTAGAGCTAAAAATGATAAATCACAAGAACTTTTTGCAAAATATATGGTGAATTGGGTAGCTGGAACTAAGTTGATTTTTATCGTTTTGTTGCTAGTTATTTTATTTTTAGGCAGCGAAATTTTAAAAATTAGTGCAGTTTTGTTGATGATTTTATCAATTGCGACGTATTTTTTCAGATTACACCCTATAATAAAAAAAATGGACGAATTCGGAGAAATTACGCCAAAAGGGTACTCAAAAACTTTATTTTTTATGATAACTGGGTTTATTTTGATGTTTTGTTTTGCGTTGTTGGGTTATTTATTTATATAATTCGGATTATAAATATAATATGTACCGGTGGCGAATATCGCCACCCAAAATTTGTCTAGCATTTTGGTGCAAAAGTGTTGCACATTGTTTCAGAAGATGTTTGTGTGTCTTTACAACCACAATTTGCAACTGATACGCTGCTCGCAGTACATGTTTCAGCTGTATTGTTGTTATATTTGCAATTTTTAACGTTGCAAGAGATATGATTTTCCATAAATTAAGCTCCTTTTTATATCTTTATAAATCTTTACAAGCTTATTTTGTGCGAAATTCAAAAAAATATTATAGGAAAAAAATGGAGATTTTTAATGGCACTGTACACGATTGCCGACCTTCACTTGTCACTAGGCGTAGAAAAACCAATGGATATTTTCGGTGGCAAATGGCAAGGTTATCAAGAAAAACTTAATAAAAATCTACATAAACTGCTTACCGATGATGATGTTTTAGTTATCGGTGGCGACATTTCGTGGGGAATCAATCTTCGCGAAAGTCTAGAAGATTTTAAATTTATCGAAAATTTACCTGGTAAAAAAATAATTTTAAAAGGGAATCACGACCTTTGGTGGTGCACGATGAACAAAATGCGTAATTTTTTTGCAGAAAACGAAATTACGACGATAGATTTTTTGTTCAACAATTTTCATAGCTACGAAAATATTGCAATTTGTGGGACTCGTGGCTGGACTTATGAAAAAGATTTTAAAGAATCTGGTGATGAAAAAGTTTACAAAAGAGAACTTTTGAGGCTAGAAAATTCGTTAAAACAGGCAAAAGATGCTGGTTTTGAAGAGATTTACTGTTTTTTACATTATCCGCCAATTTACAGTAATTATACCTGCGTAGAAATTATTGATTTGATGAAAAAATACGATGTTTCAAAATGTATTTACGGTCATTTACACAGCGAAAGCTTGAAATATGCCCTAACTGGAGACATCGATAACATTGAATATAAGCTGGTTTCAGCAGATTTTTTGGATTTTATGCCAATTTTATTAAAAAATTAAAAAAAAGAGTAGAAATTTTATTTTAAATATGTTACAATAAAGTGATAAATCTTAGGAGGATTAGAAAAATGGAATTATTAAAACACGAAAAAACCGAAAATAGCACGGTAACACTAACTGTTCAAGTATCTAAAGAAGAATTTGAGGCTGCTAATACTAAAGCATTCGCTCAAAACTCAAAAAAATTAAATATCGATGGCTTCCGTAAAGGTAAAGCTCCTCGTGCAGTAATCGAAAAAATGTACGGCAAAGAAATTTTCTTTGAAGAAGCAATTAATATATGCTACCCTGAAGTTTACGATTTAGCTATGGCTGAAGCTGGTATCACACCTATCGGTCAACCAAAAACTGATGTTTCTGAACTTACTGAAGAAGGCTTAACTTTCACAATCGTAGCTCCAGTATACCCTGAAATGACTCTTAAAGCTTACAAAGGTTTAGAAGTTGAAAAAATGGACGCTATCGTTGCTGACGATGCTGCTATTGACGCTGAAGTTGCTGAAATGGCTAAAAAATTAGCACGCGTTGAAACTGTAGATCGCGAAATTCAAGTTGGCGACACTGTAAACTTTGATTTTGAAGGTTTCGTTGATGGCGTTGCATTCCCAGGTGGTAAAGCTGATGGTTTCGATTTACAAATCGGTTCTGGTCAATTTATCCCAGGTTTTGAAGAACAATTAGTTGGCGCTAAAACTGAACAAACTTTAGATGTAAACGTTGTTTTCCCAGAAGCTTACCACGCTGAAGATCTTGCTGGTAAACCTGCTACATTTAAATGTACAATCAACCTAGTTAAACAAACTATCACTCCAGAAATCGACGATGAATTCGCAAAAGATACTTCTGACTTTGATACATTAGCAGAATTAAAAGCTGACGTTGCTGAAAAAATCAACACTAAAAACCAAGCTGACGTTGCTCGTAGATTTGAAGAAGCAGCTTTAGTTGTTCTTACTGGAAACCTTGAAGGTGAAATTCCTGAAGTTATGTTCGAACAACAAACTGACAGAATCGTTGAAGATTTCGCATACAGAGTTCAAATGCAAGGTATCTCTCTTGATGATTACTTAAAAATGAATGATATGCAAATGGATTCTTTCCGTAAATTATTCTCAATCCAAGCTGACCAACAAGTTAAAACTAAACTTGCTTTAGAACTTGTTGCAACTGCAGAAAAATTCGAAGTTACAGAAGCTGATTTAGATGCTGAATTCGAAATGATGGCTAAAACTTACAATATGGAAATCGACCAAATCAAAGCAGCTGTTCCTGCAGATGCTTTAAAAGGCGACCTTCTTATGAACAAAGCAGCTGCTTTCATTCGTGAAAATTCTGTTGCTGTTGCAAAAAAAGAAGCAATTAGTGAATAATTTTGCCCGAAACAATATATAATTTACATATCTTTTATAGATATGGAAAGGAGAATACAATGAGTTTAGTACCTATGGTCGTTGAGCAAACAAGCAGAGGCGAACGCTCTTATGACATTTTTTCAAGACTTTTAAATGACAGAATTATTTTCTTATCAGAAGAAGTTAACGACGCAACCGCTAGTTTAGTTGTGGCGCAAATGTTATATTTAGAAGCACAAGATCCAGACAAAGACATCAGTTTTTACATTAACAGCCCAGGTGGTTCTATAACGGCAGGCATGGCTATTTATGATACTATGAATTATATCAAGCCTGATGTTTCTACAATTTGTATTGGTATGGCGGCATCTATGGGAGCATTTTTGCTATCATCTGGTGCAAAAGGAAAACGTTACGCACTTCCAAATAGCGAAATTATGATTCATCAACCTCTAGGTGGAACACAAGGTCAAGCTACTGACATTGCAATTCACGCTGAAAGAATTATAAAAATGCGTTCACACTTAAACAATATTTTAAGCGAAAATTCTGGTCAACCTATCGAGGTTATCTCAAAAGATACTGAACGTGACAACTTTATGTCAGCAGCTGAAGCGGCTGAATATGGTTTAATCGACAAAGTTATTTCAAAAGCTTAGGAGTATATAATGTCGAAGTATGAAGAAAATATAAGATGCTCTTTTTGTGGCAAACCAAAGGATCTCGCTTCAAAATTAATTTCAGGCGGTAATGGTGTTTATATTTGTGATGAATGCGTTGAAGCTTGTGTTGAAATTGTTGCAGATGTTAAATTTGATGATGTTATAGAGCAAACAGAAATTACTAGAACAGGTGATTTTAATATTCCGACACCAAAAGAAATGAAAGAAATTCTTGATCAATATGTTATTGGTCAAGAATCTGCTAAAAAAACTCTTTGTGTTGCAGTTTATAATCACTATAAAAGAATGTTCAAAGAAGTCGAAGATGATGGAATTGAACTTCAAAAAAGCAATGTTTTAATGCTAGGACCATCAGGTTGTGGTAAAACTTTGCTTGCAGGTACGCTTGCAAAAATCCTTGAAGTTCCTTTTGCTATCGTTGATGCAACTACGGTAACCGAAGCTGGTTATGTTGGTGACGACGTTGAAAACATTCTTTTGAGGCTTGTTCAAGCTGCTGATTTTGATGTTGATTTAGCTGAGCGTGGCATAATTTATGTTGATGAAATTGATAAAATTTCACGTAAAAGCGAAAATACGTCAATAACTCGTGATGTTTCTGGCGAAGGAGTTCAACAAGCACTTCTTAAAATTTTAGAGGGAACTGTAGCAAACGTTCCTCCAGGTGGCGGTAGAAAACACCCTCATCAGGAGTTCATCGAAATCAATACTGCAAATATTTTGTTTATCTGCGGTGGCGCATTTGATGGTATCGAAAAAATGATAGACAAACGAATTGGTAAAAACGGAATTGGTTTTGGTGCTGAAATTGCAACAAAAGAAGATAAGAAAAATCAAGACTTGCTTAAACAAGTTGAGCCTCAAGATTTACTTAAATTCGGCCTTATACCAGAACTTATCGGGCGTTTACCATCTATAGTTTCACTTGAAAATCTAAATCGTGAAGCTTTAATTCAAATTTTACTTGAGCCGAAAAACGCAATTGTAAAACAATACAAAAAATTACTCGCTATGGACGATGTTGAACTTGATTTCGATGTTGATGCTATCGAAGCTATCGCTGACAAAGCTATCGAACGTGGAACTGGTGCACGTGGTTTGCGAGCTGTTTTAGAAGGAATTATGAGCGATATTATGTTTGACACACCGTCAAATCCTGATATCAAACAGATTACTATCACCAAAGAAATGGTTCAATCTTAATAAATTTACTACCGTCAAAATTTGACGGTAGTTTTTTTTGTGAATTTTTCGAAAACAAACATTAAATTTTTATTCATAAATATACAAATCTTATTATTTTTATAAAATAATACTTGCATAAAAATCCAAAATAGTGTAAAATGTATAAGTATCACTGTCTAGTGAAGTTTTTGAAAAAAGGAGATTTTATGGAGAAATATACCACAAAATCTATATTAAAATTTGCTATACCCTCAACTTTAGGCATACTTTTATTCATTACACCATTAAAGTGTGATGGACAATTCACCGTATTAATAGCTGTAGTAGCAAATTATTTACTCGATATTATGGGAGAATATTCACTGCACTTTATTTATTGCATAATAAATATAAGTTATATTTTAACCATTCTGAACAAACTTTTTTGCATAGCTTTTATAAAAAAGAACGCAAAAATTGATGAACTTTTAAGCACAAAAGGTTTCTGGTTTTTTATACGCTCAGTTGCATTTGTTGTTGTAAATATGATATTCTGGAAAATTGGTCCAGAATTTATAATCGGACATCACACAGGTGGTTTGGTAGCTCACTCATTAATGCCGATTTTGGTTTGCGTTTTTTTATTAGCAGCACTTTTACTGCCACTTTTGTTAAATTTTGGTCTACTTGACTTTTTTGGTGCATTACTTATCAAAATTATGCGTCCTGTTTTCAATTTACCAGGCCGAAGTGCTTTAGATTGCGTTGCAAGTTGGCTTGGAGATGGTTCTATTGGCGTGCTACTTACGAGTAAACAATACGAAAGTGGATATTACTCAAAACGTGAGGCAACAGTAATTGCAACAACTTTTTCAGCAGTTAGTATCACTTTCTGCTTGGTTGTAATCAGCGAGGTTGCTCTTGAACATATGTTTTTACCTTTTTATTTCACCGTAAGCGTCGCTGGAATTATCGCTGCAATAATTGTTCCAAAATTGCCACCACTTAGCAAAATTCCTGATACTTACTGCAAGAAACAAGATATTAGCGAAGAAATCCCTCAAGGATATACTACTTTTAGCTATGGTTTAAAGCTTGGAATTGACAAAGCGAAAAATGCTCCAAATCTGAAAAATTTTCTCAAAGAAGGACTTTTAAACGTAATAGAAATGTGGCTTGGTGTTTTACCTATAATCTTAGGTTTAGGTACAATTACCCTTATAATAGCAGAATACACGCCGATTTTACAGATTTTAGGCTTGCCTTTCATACCAATTTATAATATTTTAGGTATTCCAGAGGCAAATTTAGCATCTCAGACAGTTATTATCGGTTTTGCTGATATGTTCTTACCATCTGTAATTGCAAGTTCCATAGAATCTGAACTTACACGTTTCGTCGTAGCTGCAACAAGCGTGTCGCAACTAATTTATATGTCAGAAATAGGAAGTATCATTATGGGAAGTAAAATTCCTGTATCTTTGAAATCGCTATTTATAATTTTTCTACAAAGAACACTGGTAACTTTGCCAGTAATTGCAATTCTAGCACGAATATTTTTCTAATTCGAATTGAGAGTAGGTGAATGCCTGCTCTTTTTATTTCTAAAAAAGTGCCTCTTGACTTCTGGTATTATCAGTGGTATTATTAGTATATAAAAATATTACGGAGGTCTTATGAATATAACAACTTACGAAAATTATGTTAAAATTTTACATAACGAATTAGTTCCTGCACTCGGTTGCACCGAACCCATAGCAATTGCATATGCCTCTGCTAAAGCTGTTGAAATTTTGGGAGATTTCCCTGAAAAAATCGAAATGTGTTGCAGTGGAAATATAGTTAAAAACGTAAAAGGTGTTACCGTTCCAAACTCTGGAGGACTTCGTGGCATTGAAGCTGCTGCTATTTTAGGAGCTGTTGGTGGAGATGCAAAACGAGAACTTGAAGTTTTAGAAGATATAACAATCGAACAAATAGAACGCACAAAAGCTCTTATGTCACAAGGATTTTGCACCTGTAGACTACAAGAAGATGTTGAAAATTTATATATAGTGGCAAAAGTTATAAAAAATGATGAATACGCTGAAGTTACAATTATAAATCGTCACACTTTGATTACAAAAATAGAAAAAAATGGTGAAGTTTTATTTAGTCACAAAGCCTCTTCAAGTTCACCAGATTATGCTGATAAATCATTGCTAAATATTTCTGATATTCTGACTTTTGCAAATGAAGTAGAAATTAATGATATACGTGATGTTATACAACACCAAATTGATATGAATTGTGCAATTAGTAGAGAAGGTATGGAAAATTCTTACGGAGCGCAAGTAGGGAAAACGCTAATTGAAACTTACGGAAGCGATATAAAGACTAGAGCTAGGGCATATGCAGCGGCGGGTTCTGATGCACGTATGGGTGGTTGCTCACTTCCGGTTGTGATTAATTCCGGTAGTGGAAATCAAGGTATGACGGTATCTATTCCAGTTGTCGAATACGCTCGAGAAATGAATGTTTCCGAAGACAAAATGTTTCGTGCTCTTGTGCTTAGTAATCTCGTTGCAATACACCAAAAACGCTTTATTGGTAGTCTTTCTGCATATTGTGGTGCTGTTAGTGCTGCTTGTGGAGCTGGTGCAGGAATTACATATTTACATAATGGCACTGAGGAGCAAATTGGTCTAACCATAATAAATACCATCGGAAATGTTGGTGGAATTATCTGCGACGGAGCAAAATCTTCGTGTGCAGCCAAAATTTCTTCTTCAGTTGAGGCTGCGATTTTAGCGCATCATATGAGCATAAAGGACAATAGTTTCAAGTCTGGAGAGGGAATTATTCAAGAAAATCTTGAAGAAACTATCAAAAGCATAGGTTATATTGGTCGTGTTGGTATGAAGACTACTGACGTAGAAATTTTAAATATTATGCTAAATAAAACTGATATTAATAACTAAACTACAAAATTTCAACTTAATACAAGATTTATAAGGAGAATTTGATGAATTTTATAGTAAAACCACAAAATGTATGCCCAACAGAGATTTCTTTCGACCTTGACGGAGATGTTATTCACAATGTGTCTTTCACGAAAGGTTGCAACGGAAATTTAAAAGCGATAGGTAAACTCGTCGAAGGCATGACGGTGTGTCAAATTGAGGGGATTTTAAAAGGAAATACATGTGGAAAGAATAAAACTTCTTGCACTGACCAACTAGCAATTGCTGTACGTGCAAAATTTGATGAATCTCAAAAAGCATAAAAAATGACTGCAAGGCATAAAAGCTTTGCAGTCTAAATTTTGTAAAAATCTACGAAATGCTACGAAAATCAGCTAAATCAAGTTCCAAAGTTGCAATACAACCTTCAATATCACGATTTTTAATGCATTCTAGTATATTATTATGATATTTCATATCCGATGGATTATATTCACCATCCCACTTATCTATATAAAATTGGGCATAAGCACGCTTTAAAATATCAAGTGATTTTCTAAGTTGGTCACAAGCGTAATGATTTTCACAAGTTTTAAGCAGAGCAAGATGAAAATTCGCATTATACTCCCAGTGAAGCCACATATCGTCCACCGAAGCTTGACAAAGTTCATCTAATTTGCGTAATTCTTCGATTTGCTTATCTGTAATATTTGAATAGCCTTTGCGTAAAAGACCACCTTCTAAAATCAAACGATATTCTAAAATTTGACTAACTTCCTTACTCGTTAATCTCACAACTTCATAACCATAACGTGGAATATTATTCAAAACACCTTCATTACATAGCGAAATCAATGCTTCGCGAATAGGTGATTTGCTATACCCAAAACGATCAATAAGTTCTTTTTCGTTCAAAATTTGATTAGCCTTAAACTCACCTCTGATTATGCAATCTAAAACTTCTTTATATACAATAGTTTTTAAGCTCAATTTTTGTTTTTTCATAATATAATCTCCATAATTTTCTATTATAATTATAGCAAAAAAAACTTTAAATGTAAATAGAAAATGAATATTTTCAAACAAAAGATAAAGTATTTATGCATATGTACGTATAAAAGCAGTGTAGTTTTGTGTATAATTATACATAGCTTTTTTGTTCTTCAGCTTATTTCCTAGCGTAGTGTACGTCTGATATGGACGCTCCCATAAATATTAGAAGTTTTCTGCAAAATCAACTTTTTCAACACAAAATTCTTGATTATTTAAGTAATTTAATATACCTGCATCATTTTTCCACGCAAATTTCAATTTATATGAGTACAAAGCTTGGCGAAACCTCGAATGCTCCTTATTCGTTTTATTAGCACCATATTTACCGTCTCCTAAAAGTGGGTGACCAGCATATGCAAATTGAGCACGTATTTGGTGGGTTCTACCAGTAACTAAATTACACTCTACTAAAGATAAATCATTTTTGCTTTTCAAAACTTTATAGTGAGTAATCGCAGTTTTCGACCCTCTAACTTGATTATTATACACCATAACTTTGTTTTCTTTCTCATTTTTTAACAAATAATTTGAAAATGTACCACTTTTATGTTGTGGAACACCTGTTACAATACAAAGATATTTTTTCTCCATCTCGTGAAATTTCACTTTGTCATTCATAATTCTAAGTGCCTCGGCATTTTTACAAGCGATTACTATACCTCCGGTATTTCTATCGATTCGATTGCAAAGTGACGGTGTGAAAGACAATTCTTCTTGTGGTTTATACTGCTTAGTTTCGTATAAATATGCTTTAATATGCGTAATTAATGTATTTAAGTCACCATCTTTATCTGAATGTACAACAACACCTGGTTTTTTATCGACAAGCAGAATATTTTCATCCTCATACACGATTTTTATATCTGATTTTATCTTCAAAAACGCATATTCTTCTGTATTATTTTCAAAAAACTCGTCATTAATATACATCTGTAAAACGTCATTTTCTTGTAATTTGTATGAAATTTCGCACTTTTTACCATTGCATTTGATACGTTTTAGGCGAATATACTTGTTAAATAGCGATTTTGGGAGCAGAGGAACGGCTTTCGCCACAAATTTGTCTAAACGCTGACCACTATCATTTTTTGTTATAATAAATTCTTTCAATTTTTTATTCCTTTAATAATATTTTTACATTTCAAAAAATTCTTTCGCGTACTGTAAAACACCAGATATTTTCTGAAAATTTTCATCTAAGGCAATAGCCATAAAATTTTCAGAAGGAACATCAAACGGTGCTGTTATTCCGAATTTCAAAGCTTGAGTGTATCCGAATTTAGGATAATAAATTTCACTTCCAAGAACCACACAAAGCTGATAACCAAGAGATTTTGCGACTTTGTGACCCTCCAGTACAAGTTTACTTCCGACACCTTGTTTTTGATATTCTGGCAAAACCGAAAGTGGAGCAAGCGCTAGAACAGTTGTTTCACAAATTTTTGCTGTTGTAAACATAATATGTCCTATGATATTGTCACCATCGACAGCAACTAGCGATAATTCTGGTACAAAACTCTCACTTTTTCGCAGTTTACACACTAAATCTTGCTCATTTCCGTCACAATGTTCGGCAAAACTGAATGCAATTTTGACTATATTGTAAACTTCTGCATAATCTTCAGCAACTTCTTGCCTTATTATCATAAAATTCTCCTCTTTAAAATGTAAATGTTATTAATTTATTATACACTAAAACTTGCATAAAATAAAGCGTTTTAACTAAAATATGAATTATGTTGTGCATTTACCCTAAATTATCGTGCAAATTTCGCAAAACTTTGTGAGTTAACATATAGCATAAAAGCATAAAAAGGTGTATAATAGAAATAATGGAAACATATTGGAGGATTTATGAAAAGAACTGATTTAAGAAATATAGCAATCATTGCACACGTTGACCACGGTAAAACAACACTAGTTGATGCAATGTTAAAACAAGGTGGCGCATTCCGTGAAAATCAACACGTAGAAGAACGCGTAATGGACAGTAACGACCTTGAAAAAGAACGCGGAATTACAATCCTTGCAAAAAATACAGCAGTACATTATGAAGATGTAAAAATAAATATCGTTGACACACCTGGACACGCCGATTTCTCAGGTGAAGTTGAACGTGTTCTTAAAATGGTAGACGGTGTTTTACTTTTAGTAGACTCATTTGAAGGACCTATGCCACAAACTCGTTTCGTGCTTCAAAAAGCGCTTGAATTTGGGCATAAAATCATCGTTGTAGTTAACAAAATCGACCGTCCTGACGCTCGTGTTCCTGAAATCGAAGATGAAACTTTAGAATTATTTATGAACTTAAATGCAACTGACGAACAAATCGACAGCCCATTCGTTTTCTGTTCTGCAAAAGCAGGTACAGCATCTACTGAAATGGACGTTGTAGGTACAGATTTAAAACCACTTTTCGATACAATTTTAAACCACATCGACCCACCAGAAGTTAATGTTGAAGAAGAACTTCAAGTATTAGTTTCTTCAATCGACTACAACGAATATGTTGGTCGTATCGCTATCGGACGTGTTGAACGTGGCGAAATTAAAGTTGGCCAAGAAGTTACTGTTTGTGATTACAACGGCGATATCAAACCTTACAAATCAAAAGTTGTTACACTTTACGAAATCGACAGCCTAGGTAGAAACCCTGTTGAAAGTTCTCAAGCTGGTGACATTGTATGTCTTTCTGGTATTGAAAACGTTACAATCGGTCAAACGCTTTGTGCATCTTCAAGAGTTGAACCAGTTGAATTCGTTGACATCTCAGAACCAACAGTTGAAATGAACTTTATGGTAAATGACAGTCCATTCGCTGGTCGTGAAGGCAAATTCGTAACTACTCGTCAAATTCGTGACAGACTTATGAAAGAGCTTTTAAAAGACGTTTCTCTTCGTGTTATGGAAACTGCAAATACTGATACATTCAAAGTTTCTGGTAGAGGTGAAATGCACTTATCTATTTTAATCGAAAATATGCGTCGTGAAGGCTACGAATTCCAAGTAGGCGCACCTCGTGTACTTTATAAAGAAATCGATGGCGTTCGTCACGAACCAATCGAACACCTTGTTGTAGACGTTCCATCTGACAGCATGGGTTCTGTTATGGAAAAAATGGGTTCTCGTAAAGGCGAACTTGTAACAATGGCTCCACAAGGCGAAGACCGTATGAAAATCGAATTCTACATTCCTTCTCGTGGTCTTTTTGGCTACAGAAATGAATTCTTAACTGATACAAAAGGTGAAGGCATTTTAAATACAGTTTTCTACGAATATCAAGAATACAAAGGTGATATTCCAAAACGTTTAACTGGTTCTCTAGTTGCATTCGAATCTGGCGAAGCTGTAACTTACGGTTTATACAACGCTCAAGAACGTGGCACATTATTTATCACACCTGGTACTGAAGTTTATGAAGGTATGGTTGTTGGTTTCTCACCAAAAGCTGAAGATTTAATGGTTAACGTTTGCAAAAGAAAACAACTTACAAATATGCGTGCATCTGGTAGTGATGACAGTATGCGTTTAGTTACTCCTAGAAATATGAGCATCGAAGACGCTATGGAATTTATCTCTGATGATGAAATCTTAGAAGTAACTCCTGAAAGTATTCGTATTCGTAAATCAATTTTAGACAAGCATTTACGTGCTAAATCTAGAAAAAATTCTTAAAATTACAGTCCTCCGATTAATTTCGGAGGATTTATTTTTATGTACAAACTAAAAAAAATTTGCTATAATATAAGTAATAAAAGGCATCTTGTACGTCATATCGTTTTTATACGGAGGTGTTTTTTATGAGGATTAAATACATAATAATGGCTGTAGTTTTTGCTATAATTTTCATATTGTCACGTATTTCCGAGAGCAAACTCGGCCGAGTTGTATGGAAAGAACAGGAAACTTACGAAAAAGTAGTTATTTGGGACGCTGGTCATGGTGGCGAAGATGGGGGAGCAGTGGGCGTTACTGGTGTCTGCGAGCAGTATATAACTCTTAGCATTAGCAAAAAAGCCGACTATTTATGTGGTTTTTTAGGTATAAACTCAATGTTAACTCGTGAAGATGATAATAGCTTGGACTACAATCTATCGTCCAATACTCGAGAAAACAAAGTAGCCGACACACGAGCTCGAACCGAGCTTGTAAACTCAACAGCGAACGCTTTTTTGATAAGTGTACACCTAAACTCCTTTACAGATGAGCAGTATTATGGTGCTCAAATATTCTATAATAACTACTCTTTTAGCGAACAATACGCAAATATTTTACAATCTGATATTAAACTGCATCTCGACAACGCGAATGAACGCAAAGCTTTAATAGCACCGAGTAGTGTGTACTTAATTGAAAACGCAAATTGCCCAGCCGTGATTTATGAATGTGGCTTTTTATCAAACGAAACCGAAGAACAATTGCTATCAAATGATGGTTACCAAACCAAACTCGCTATTTGCGCGGTGTCATCATACTTAAAAATACAAGAGGAATTTGAAAATGAAACAAAAAACAGTGTACTTGTGCTCTGAATGTGGCAACGAGACGATAAAATGGCAAGGTCAATGTCCTGCCTGCCGAGCTTGGAACACACTTGAAGAATTCAAGGTAGCTCCTGAGAAAAAAACCAGAGGTATTCTGGCGTCAACAAACGAAAATAACAAGCCTACAAAAATCAAGGACATAACCACCGATAACGAAACTCGTTTCGATACAGGTATGAAAGAACTAAACCGTGTGCTTGGTGGTGGCGCAGTATCTGGATCATTCGTATTGGTTGGCGGCGAGCCTGGTATAGGAAAATCAACACTTTTGCTGCAAATTTGTGATAATATTTGCAAATCAGCATCAGTTTTGTACGTTTCAGGAGAAGAATCACTCAAACAAATCAAACTTCGTGCCTCAAGATTGTCTGTTAGCAGTGAAAATCTATTTGTTTTAGCTGAAACAGATATGGCATCAATCGTTCGAGAAATGGATATTTTAAAGCCAGATGTCGTGATTATTGACTCAATTCAGACCGTTTATAAAAGCGATATTTCCTCTGCACCTGGTAATACAACGCAAATAAAAGAGTGTTCAATGGAACTTATGCAATACGCAAAATCTAAAAATACAACTATTTTTGTGGTAGGTCACGTTAACAAAGATGGTGCAATTGCAGGTCCTAAAATCCTTGAACATATGGTCGATTGTGTGCTATATTTTGAAGGCGAAAAGAATATTTCGTATCGTATGTTACGTGCCGAAAAAAACCGTTTTGGTTCTACAAATGAAATCGGCGTGTTTGAAATGTCTGACAAAGGACTTATTGAAATTGAAAATCCATCGGCTGTTTTGTTAGCTGGACGACCAGAAATGTCTTCTGGAAACTGTATCGCTTGCACCATCGAGGGAAGTAGACCAATTTTAACTGAAATTCAAGCATTGGTCACAAAAACAGCGTTTGGCACACCTCGAAGAACATCAGCTGGCGTTGATTACAACAGAATGGTCTTACTTTTAGCGATTTTAGAAAAACGAGTTGGTCTGTATTTAAGCACTAGCGATGCATATTTAAATGTAGTCGGTGGACTAAAAATAGACGAACCAGCAGTCGATTTACCGATTGCTTTAGCAGTAACTTCAAGCTATATGGATAAGCCTGTGAGAGAAAATTTAGTATCTTTCGGAGAAGTGGGTTTAACAGGGGAGTTGCGTGCAGTTTCAGGTATTTCACAAAGAATAAACGAGGCATACCGACTTGGTTTTAAGGTGTGTATCGTGCCAAATCAAAATCTTACAGATGTTAAAATTCCAGATGGAATTGAAGTTTTTAAAGCAAAAACTATAAGCGATGCAATAAAATTTGCATTATAAATTAATAATAAAATAGGGAAGAGAAACGTAATTTTGCGTTTCTCTTTTTTTATTTTATCAACGAATATTACTAAATGTAATACAGTTAAACTTATAAAGTTAAGATTTTATATAAACATTTTGTATTTAAAAATAGCAGAAAAACAGTAAGTTTATATATTATTCTTGACATTTTTCATTTTATATGTTACTGTATATATACAGTATATACAGTTGAGGTGAAATAGGAATGATTATCAATTTGTCTAACACAAGTGGTGTTGCTTTATACGAACAAATTACACAGCAAATTAAAAATAATATTTTGCGAGGAGCAATTATCGCTGGCGAATCTTTACCATCTATACGAAATTTAGCTGCTGAAATTAACGTCAGCGTAATCACCGTTAAGCGAGCTTACGAAGATTTAGAGCGACTCGGTTTTATAAAAGCTATTCCTGCAAAAGGATATTTTGTGTCGTCAAATAATGTTGAAAATATGCGTGACATTGCGATATCTAAGCTAGAGAAAGATTTAGATAAAATTATACTTACAGCAAAAGCAATTTCTCTTACCAAGCAAGATTTTATCGACATTATAGATGTTCTTTTTGATGAACTCTAATTTAAATAGCATTTACGAATTGTCAGTTATATTACAAAAAACGTCTGCAACCAATTAAAAGGTTGCAGACGTTTTTTATTCTTCATCTTGTTTTTTATCGCTATTATTAGACTTTATTTCAACACGTGCTATAGGATTTATAGCCGCAGCCGAACGTAGGTTCGCATTATCTATGTGTGTATAAATCATTGTAGTATCAAGATTTTTATGCCCTAGGACTTCTTGTAGTGTACGAATATCTAAACCATTAGAATACATAAGAGTCGCCGCTGTATGACGTAATTTATGTGCTGAGATATCATCTCGATTAATGCCAGAATGCTCAATATTTTTCTTGACAATCCACTTTACAGTTTGTACGTTAATTCGATTTCCTTGTCGACTAATAAATAATGCATCTTTATCAGCCTCATTTGGCTTTATACGAACTTTCATATACTCTTCGATAGCAGAAACGCATGAATCATTTAGATAAACCATACGTTCTTTATCGCCTTTGCCACGAATTCTAAGCGCTAAATCCTTTATATCTGCAATATTTATTCCAACAAGTTCAGAAACACGTAATCCACAGCTCAAAAATAGCAAAATTATGCATAAATCACGCTCACGAAAAGTTCCATCTACCGAATTTATCAATTGAGCACTTTCATCAAGTGTAAGATATTTAGGTAAATGCTTACTTTTTTGAGGAATATCTAGATTCGCAATAGGATTTACCTCTAAAATATGCACTTTATCAACTAAATATTTAAAAAATGAGCGTAAACAAGAGATTTTTCTTGCTCGTGACGCTGCTGAAATGCCGAGTTCACTATGCTCAGATTTATGGAAACGTACACGTTCTGTAGCAAGATATGCTAAAAACTCCATAATATCATCTTGTGTGATATTTTTCACAAAGTTTAGTGATACATCGGAAATATCAATTTCATCAATAGGTGCATTGGATTTTGATTCAACCATTATTAAGTATCTAAAAAACAATCTCAAATCCAGTGCGTATTCTTCTGTAGTCTTGTAAGATTTATTCTGAACCGTTTGCGTGTAAATCAAAAATTTTCGAACTAATTCCGGAAGTTCGTAGTCTGTCAAATAATTTTTCATTTTTTCTCCTAAAAATATTACTATATAAAAACCAAATTTAAATTCAAGATATAAAAAACTCTAAAAAACTAAAAATAATGGAAATTAAGATAAATAGCTTAAAAACAAGAGAATTGTCAAAATTCTATACCCTCACTTATACAAAATCTATATTTTGTATAAGTGGATATCTTTCTTTTTTATCACAATTTTTTTATATCTTATAATTTTAAGCATCAAATTTTAGTATTAATTATAAACCACTCTCATCAATTCCTGCGTTAAACTTTGAAATTTTTCATATGTCAATTTTTCACCTGTACTCATAATCATCATAGTCATAGGTTTTAAACCCTCAACCAAAGATGGTAATTTATACTTATAATCATTTAATAAAAATCCATTCTTTTGATAAAATTTTATTCTGCGTTCATCGATTTCAGACTTTGGTGGTTCAACTTCTAGAAAAATCTTTTTCTTCAAAATATCTTTGATTTCCTGCAGGATTTTACTACCAAGACCTTCGTTGCGAAATTCACTTGAAACAGCAAAATGATCTACAAAAATATAATCTTCGATATTCCATATAGATATAAACGCCTTAATTTTTCCTGTTAATACGTCTCTCATAACATATATATTAAAAAGTGGATTATTTAAAAGTTCTTTTTGCTTATCGTAATCACGAATTTCATGCTCTGGAAAACTTTTCTCTATAATTTCATTTATTACATCAAATTCGCTGTTTTTTATTAATTCTATCATTATTTCTCCTTTGATTTTTCTTATCTTCTTTATAGTATACATCATCTGAATCTATAAATCAATCAATATTTTGTATAAGTAAATTGATGTATAAAAAAACCAGCACTTTCATGCTGGTTTTAAAATTAATATTGTGCTCTTGTGTCCATATTATCTTCTGTATCGATTGTAGATGTTTCGGTTTTACCAGTTTTCGCACTCATCAAAGCTTGCTCTGCCAAACGTTTAAAATTTGCAAACTCCGTTTCAGTACCATTATAACTTTCCATCATATCTAATGATTGATAGTCTAACAAACTGCTAGAATACATAGGCATAAATTCTTCTGGATATGTTTGATATTCATCTAAATAACGAGTTTTCAAGTCCTCATCAATAGATTTTAACTCGTCCATTTCATTAAGTCCGTCATGTTCAACTTTCTCAATTTTTCCATCTTTAATTGTTATTTCAACATAATCTTTATAACCGTCCGTATATTCAGTAAATTCAGCTCGATACACACCGTCTTGATACATTTCCTCGAAATTTTCGTCTAAATCGTCCATTCCTAAGTCAAAATCATCAACTAAATCATCAATTCCCTCTTCTACATCAGGAATTATAGTATCATCTACCCTATCATCTTTCGTTGACGAACAACCGAACATCAATGATGTCGTAATCGCCAAAATCGCTGCAAGTGAAATTAATCTTCTCATTGTAATACCTCCTTACATAGTTAGTATTCACTGAAAAAATTATAAAATTCGTACTAAAATAATGAAATTTGCGTAGTTTTTGGAATATTTGACAACGCCCCTGCTTGATCTAGCATATCAATAACGGTTTTTGATACTTTACTACAACGAATCTGCATATCCTCAACTGAAATAAATGCACCCTTTTCTCGTTCTTCAATTATAGAAAGTGCTGCCGACTCACCTAACCCTGGCATTGATGTGAATGGTGGAAGTAATGCGTTTCCGTCGATTATAAAATTATTTACATCTGATTTATAAATATCAATTGGTAAAAATTTAAATCCACGAAGGTGAAACTCGTGACAAACTTCAAGTGTTGTGTACATATCTTTTTCAACATTTGTCATTTTTTCTTGGTCGGTAAGTTGTTCCATTTTTTCCAAGATTTTATAGTGTCCAACCGTCATAACACTCGCATCGAAACTTTTTGCACGTATAGAAAAGTATGCAGAATAAAACGCAATTGGATGATGAACCTTAAACCATGCAATACGAAATGCCATCATTACATAAGCTACGGCATGTGCTTTAGGGAACATATATTTGATTTTTTTGCACGACTCTATGTACCAATTTGGCACTTCGTGAGCTTTCATATCCTCTTCCCACTCAGGTTTCAAACCTTTCCCTTTACGCACACTTTCCATAATGGTAAACGAAAGTTTCGGTTCTAAACCTTTTGCAATTAGGAAATTCATAATGTCGTCCCTAGCACAAATTACTTCTTTTAAAGTAGCAGTTTTTGCAACAACAAGATCATACGCATTGCCAAGCCAAACATCAGTTCCGTGTGATAAACCCGATATACGAACAAGCTCATCGAACGATTTTGGTTGTGTAGTATTCAGCATTTCACGAACAAATTTCGTACCGAACTCAGGTACTGCAACGCTACCAGTTTTACCTAAAATTTTATCTTGTTCAATGCCAAGAGCAGAAATATCCGTAAAAATTCGCATAGTTTGTTCATCTCCAAGTGGAACATTCTGCGGATTTATGCCCGTAAGCGCATATAAATGTTTGATAATCGTAGGATCATCGTGCCCTAGAAGGTCAAGTTTTAACAAATTATCATGTATTGAGTGATAGTCAAAATGTGTTGTAATTGTGTCTGTATTTTGATCGTCTGCAGGATGTTGCACAGGACAAAATTCAAAAATCGAATTTTCCATAGGCACAATCATTAGACCACCTGGATGTTGTCCAGTAGTACGTTTAACGCCTGTACAACCCTTAGTTAGCCTATTTTCCTCTGCCCTATTTACAACAATTTCACGTTCTTGGAAGTATTTTTTCACAAATCCATATGCAGTTTTTTCAGCTACTGTACCAATAGTCCCTGCACGGAAAACGTGGTTTTTACCAAAAATTTCCTCTGTATGTTTATGTGCACGTTCTTGGTATTCACCCGAAAAATTAAGGTCAATATCTGGCGCTTTGTCGCCATCAAACCCTAGAAAAGTTGCGAAAGGAATATCAAAACCATCTTTTATATACATAGTATTACATTTTGGACAAACTTTATCCGTCATATCACAACCACAAAGTCCTTGATTTGGATAAAATTCTGTATTTTTACAAGTTGGACAGCGATAATGTGCAGGAAGTGAGTTAACCTCGGTGATTCCAGATAAAAATGCTACAAAAGATGATCCAACCGAGCCACGACTACCAACCAAGTAACCGTTTTCAACCGATTTTGAAACTAATTTTTGTGCAATCATATACATTACGTCAAAACCATTACCAATTATAGATTTAAGCTCGTATTCTAAACGGTCAATAATTAACTGTTCTGGTTCTTCACCATAAAGTTCCGACATTTTTTCACGCGACATTTGTTCAAGTTCCTCAGCCGAACCTTCGATGTTTGGTGGGAAAGTTTCAGAAGGAACAGCTTGAATATCATCGCACATATCTGCAATTAAATTCGTATTTTTGACCACAATTTCGTATGCTTTTTCCTTAGAAAGATAATCAAAATCATCTAGCATATCTTCTGTAGTTTTAAAATAAAGTGGTGCTTGATTATCAGCATCAGAAAATCCTTTTCCTGCCATTAAAATTCTGCGAAAAGCTTCATCATTCGGCTCTTTAAAATGCACATCACCAGATGCAATTACAGGAATTTCTAGTTTTTCACCTAATTTTATAATTTGCTCGTTTATTTTCATAAGTTCTGCAGTCGATGGAACCATTCCATTTTCTACCAAAAACTGATTATTTCCAATAGGTTGAACCTCAAGAAAATCATTTTCACGTGCTATTTTTTCGATAATTTCATCATCTTTGCACGATAAAATAGCAGAAAAAAGCTCTCCACTTTCGCACGCCGAACCTATTATTAACCCTTCACGAAATTCATTTAAAACTGATTTTGGAATAGTTGGACGACTGAAGAAAGTTTCTAGATGTGATTTGCTAATAATTTGATATAAATTTTTAAGACCGACATAATTTTTAGCTATTATAATCAAATGATTAGTTCTCGTTGGTTTTTTTATATTTTTTTGCTCTTTTATCTCTTGTAATTTAGAATTTATATCTAAAACATTAGAAATTCCATAAGTTTCTTTTAAAATTCCAACAAATTTTGCGTATATAAGACCTAACATACGTGTATCTTCATCTGCTCTATGATGCTCGAAATTACCTAAATTCAGTGCCTTGGCAATCGTGTTCAATCGATGCCTAGATAAATTTTCAAGTAAAATCCTAGACATTTCTACTGTATCAATAGTGCAAAAAGTTTTTTCTATACCAAAACGTCTACACGCAGCATTAACAAACCCAATATCAAAATCCGCATTATGAGCAACTAACGGTCTGTCACCTATATATTCCAAAAATTGTGAAAATATTTTATCTAAAGTAGGCTGATTTTCGACAATATCGTCTGTTATTCCAGTAAGTTCCGTAATTTTATGCGAAATTGGACGTTTCGGATTGACATAAGTATGATATTCCGAAACTTTTGTGCCATTTTTACTTATATATGCTGAAATTTCAATAATTTCCTCATGCACATTTCTTAAACCAGTTGTTTCAAGGTCAAAAATGACAATTTCATCAGAAAAATCACAGTCAATTGGGTTTTTTACAGCTGAAACAGGCGATACATCATCATATATATAGCCTTCTACTCCGTAAATAATTTTGATACCATTAGCTTTCCCAGCATTCATCGCATCTGGAAAGGCTTGTACGACACCGTGGTCTGTAACAGCGATAGCTTTATGTCCCCACTTTTTAGCAAGTTTTACGTAATCTTTAATATTTGCAATTCCGTCCATCGAAGACATATTGGTATGTAAATGCAGTTCAACGCGTTTTTCTTGAGCAAAATCCATACGTTCTTTTGCCTTTGACTTAATAATTGCAGCTGGTCTAAACAAAAACTCTTTATCAAACGTACTGTAATTTAAAATACCTTGAACCTTTAAGTGCATACCTTCTTTTATTTGAGGTGAAATTTCCTCGAAAAGTTCTTTTTTCATAACTCTCGAAACACGAATTGAGCTTGTATAATCAGTGATATCGAAATTTATTACAAAAAGATCACGATTTGGTATTTCACGCGTTTCAACAAAAAATACATCGCCTTTAATAAGGAAATCGCCAGCATCTTCTATTAAATCCGTAATATTAGTAACTTTTTGGTCAATTGGCTTACCAAGAATAATTTCTTCGCCTTCTTGCATAATTAATGCATTTTTACGAGGTTTATATGGTATTTTTGGTTTTGTTTCAACCGATTTTTCAACTTTAGATCGCTCTTCAAATGCTTTTTCAGCGTTTTGAATGCTTGTTTTCAAAGTTTCACTACGAACATCAGTTTTTTCTTCTTCGACATCTAATGACAAGCTAAGCTCAACTTTGAAATTTTTAGCAGTCTCTGTATAAATCAAATTTGACACTTCCGTACTAAAATTAGTAAAAAAGGTCATAATATCGTAATTTGAGGAAATTTGGACACAATTATCTTCTATTTTCCATACACTATCACGCAAAAAACCACCGTAAGAGGGTCTTGTTTGCAAAAAGTACTCTTTTACGGTTTCTAAATATTCATAATTTACATCTGCATATCTCGGAGAAATGCTAACACGAGATAAATCATACAATTTTGTTATATTATTTTCAAATTTTTTTATTTTTTTACGGTTTACAACCTGATTAAATTCAATATTTAGGTTCATAGCCGTTTTATTTTTATTAACTGCTATATCTATAATATTAGCATTTTCGAAAGCTTTATCTTTAGTAAGTTTAGGAAACAACTCATAAACCATTAATTATTCACCTATTTCATCATAAATCATTTTCATTAATTGTGAAACTAGCTCATTTTGTGGAACTTTTTTAACAATTTCGCCTTTTTTAAAGATGATTCCTTCGCCATTGCCACCTGCAAGTCCAAAATCAGCTTCTTTCGCCTCGCCAGGACCATTAACAACGCAACCCATAACTGCTACTGTAATTTTTTCTTCAATATTACTAACCTTTTGCTCGACTTCAGAGGCAATATCAATCAAATTTATGTTACAGCGACCACAAGTTGGGCAAGAAACAACGTTTACACCACTATCATTTAATCCAACTGCTTTTAAAATAGCTTTTGCAGCATAAATTTCTTTCACAGGATTCGCAGTAAGCGACACGCGAATAGTATCTCCGATTCCAAGTGCCAGCAATCCACCTATTCCTGCAGATGATTTAATTGTGCCCATATACTCTGTTCCAGCCTCAGTTACACCAAGATGCAGTGGATAATCGCATTTTTCGCTCATTAGTATGTATGATTTCATCATTGTCGGTACATCAGACGACTTAATAGATATACAAATATCATTAAATCCATATTTTTCTAGTAGATTTATGTGAAAAAATGCACTTTCTACCAAGGCTTCTGCTGTTGGTCCTCCATACTTTTGCAAAGCTGATTTTTCTACCGAACCACTATTTACACCGATTCTAATAGGAATTTTTTTCTCCAAACATTTTTTTGCAACAGCTTCAACATTGCTTTCAGAGCCAATATTTCCTGGGTTAATTCTAATTTTCGAGATGCCCATATCGGCTGCAATTAACGCCAATTTATAGTTAAAATGAATATCAGCTACAACTGGGATTGGAGATTTTTCACATATTTCCTCAAGTGCATATGCTGCAACTTCATCTGGTACAGCAACGCGAACTATTTGACATCCAGCGTTAAAAAGCTCTGTAATCTGATTTAAAGTTTTCTTTGCATCTCTAGTATCGGTAGTAGTCATCGATTGAATCGAAACTGGATTATTACCTCCGATTTTCACATTTCCTACGCAAAGTTCTCTTGTATTTTTCATAAATTCTCCTAAATTAACCTAAAATTTTTACAAATACATCATTAAATGTCACATAAACCATAAAAGTTAGCAAAATAAGTAATCCTGCTCCATGAACATAACCTTCGATTTTTGGATTTAATGGTTTTCTACGGATTGCCTCAACAAAAAGCAGTAATAATCTGCCACCGTCAAGCGCTGGTAGTGGAAGTAGGTTCATAACACCAAGATTTATTGAAATAAATGCAACAAAATTCCACATTGTAGCCATTGAAACACTAGCTGCTTCACCAATCATAACGGTAATTCCAACAGGACCTGACATATCATCAACTGAAACATTTCCTGAAACCATCTCCTCAAGGCCAAGCCAAACGAGTTTTGCGTATGTTAAACTTGTATCTAAAGCATAAGAAAGTCTATCAAATATTGACATATTTTCTATCGCAAAATTCAATCCATAGCGATAACTTTCAACGCCATCATCTACAAAAGTCGCAGGTTTTAATTCAAAACTTTCTAAAAACACCTTTTCTCCGTCACGTAGAACAGTAATATCATAAATCTGTTCAATATTTATGTTCAATGCTAGCAGAATATCATTATTTTGACGAATTTTTGTATCGTCTATCTGTAAAAACGTATCGTTTTCAAGCAAACCTAGTTCAGAAGAATAGGTAAATCCGTCTGCAAAACTCTCAATTGTAGTCGATGCAACCTGTTTAATCGGCATAGAAAGTAATAAAATTATAACAAAACCTAGTACAAAATTCATAAATGCACCAGCTACTAGAATTATAGCTCGGTTAAATTTTTTTGCCTTTCCAAAACTTTTAGCAGATGTAGAACCACCATCTTCACCTTCCATGACCACAGCTCCGCCAAAAGGAAAAGCTTTTAACATATAAGTCGTGTCTTTGTAAGTCTTTTTTAGAATCGTAGGACCCATTCCAAGCCAAAATTCATTAACTTGAACACCGGATAATTTCGCAGTAGCAAAATGTCCGAGTTCGTGAATGATAATCAGCAAACTAAAGACTAAAATTGTTAAAATAATTGTTAAGATAGTATAAATTAAAATCACCTTTTCTTAAATACGCTTATTTGCGCAACTGTACAAAATCATTTACTGCATTTCTTGCCAATTTATCAGCTAAAAATACATCTTCTAGTGTTATTTTTTTACAAAACTCTACTTTTTCAAGTGCGTACTCCACCGCATCTGCAATTTGATAAAACTTAATTTTATCAGCCAAAAAAAGTTCAACTGCTTGCTCGTTTGCAGAATTTAAAATCGCTGCCGAATTGCCACCTTTAAATGCACACTCTTTTGCAAGGCGTAAACATTTAAAAACTAGCTCATCTGGCTCAAAAAATGATAAATTAGCGCATTTAATCAAGTCAAGCTGTTCTACTTTACAGTCTATTCTTTTTGGATAAGTTAGTGCATATTGTATAGGTAACTTCATATTTGGAGTCCCTAACTGAGCTATTACACTATTATCATTATATTCAACTAAAGAATGAATTATACTCTGAGGATGCACTACAACTTCAATATTTTTTGTTCCAAAAAGCCAATATGCTTCGATAAACTCGAGTCCTTTATTCATTAATGTGGCTGAATCTATTGTAATTTTTGCACCCATTTCCCAATTTGGATGTTTTAAGGCTTGCTCTTTTGTAATATTTGTGAGATCGGTAAACCCACGAAATGGTCCACCCGATGCAGTTAAAATAACCTTTTTCAATTCCCCTTCATTAGAACCCTGTAAGCTTTGAAAAATCGCACTATGTTCTGAGTCAACAGGTAAAATTTTGATGTTTTTTTCTTTAGCCAACCTCATAACTATTTCGCCAGCACAAACCAACGTTTCCTTATTTGCAAGAGCAATATCTTTTCCACAATTAATAGCCTCAATGGTAGGTTTTAAGCCAACCATACCAACAACTGCCGTTAAAATTGTATCAGCGTCTTCAACTTTTGCACACTCAACTAGACCATTCATTCCTGAAAGTACTAAAATATTTGTATCAGCTAAGTTTTTTTGTAAAATCTTAGCTTTTTCTTCATTATAAACTGCAACTACCTTAGGATTGAATTCACGCGCTTGTTTTTCTAAAAGCTCAATGTTCACATTTGTAGTTAGCGATAAAATTTCTATGTCCAGTTCCCTACAAACTTCTATCGTTTGCGTACCTATAGAACCTGTAGAGCCTAAAATACCAATTTTTTTCATTAAAACTCCTTAAATAAGCATCAAAAATGCAACTGCAAGTGGTGCTGTAAAAATTACGCTATCAAATCGATCTAAAATTCCTCCGTGTCCTGGAATTAAACTCGAATAATCTTTAATGCCTGCTTGACGTTTTATCATCGAGAAGAACAAATCACCAATTTGACCAACTAAAGCACCTAATGCACCCATAATTACCAAAATAATCATTGGTATAATAACATATTTTTCTAAAAAATGACCAAAAATTAACATTCCTACTACTCCACCAAAAATACCACCCAAGCTACCTTCTACGGTTTTGTTTGGACTGATGCTTGGTGCAAGTTTGCGACGTCCGAAGGCTCTGCCAAAAATATATGCGAAAACATCAGATCCCCACGCAGCAATCATTGGAATTAATATCAATATTTTGCCATTTTCCATAAAAAAGATATACGTAAGCGAATTTATTGCAACAGGTAAAATTACCACCACAGAAATCAAAAGCGAGACATCGCTAAAATCCATTTTTTCATGATAAACCAAATACAAGAATACTACAAATGCAACTGAAATCACATGAATAAGCATAGTATTTAAAGTAAAGTACATCACTAGTGGTGTCAAAGCACCTAAAATTGCAACCACATTCATATATTTTTGAATAATTTTATTTTTCGATACTTGTAATAGTTCTTTTATCGCTAAAAAAGTTATCCAACTCATAAAAATTACTGAAAATCCAATAGGTGTTATGTAAACTATAACTATTAAAATTGCAATCATAACAGCAGTTGCAACTAAGCGTATAAGCATATTAAATACCTCCAAATCTTCTTTGCCTTTTGCTATAACTTAAAATAGCAGCATCAAGATGTTTTTTTGAAAAATCAGGCCATAATATATCGTCGAAATAAAACTCAGAATATGCACTTTGCCATAATAAAAAATTCGACAAACGCAATTCTCCACTAGGTCTTATAATTAAATCTGGGTCTGGAATTTCTCCTGTATATAACGATTTTTGCAAATCTTCTGCAGTAATTTCGCTCTTACCTTGCTCTATTAATTTATTTACAGCAGAAACAATTTCATGTCTCCCACCATAATTTATGCATAAATTGAGCGAATTCCCTGTGCATTGTTTTGAAAGCTCTTCAACTTTTGCAATAAGTGCTAGAAGTTTTTCTGAAAGCACAGACAAATCCCCAAAAAAATTCATTTTTATATTTTTATCTAATATTTTTACGCAAGTTTCTTCCAAGTATTGTTCAAACAGCTCCATAATACCATCGACTTCTTCTTTTGGGCGTGACCAGTTTTCCGTTGAAAATGCATACACCGTTAGATGATGAACGCCGATCTGATTAGCATATTCTGCAATATTTTCTAGTGCTTTTGCGCCTGCTTTATGTCCAGTATTTCTTGGAAGTCCACGTTTTTTTGCCCAACGACCATTTCCATCCATAATAATAGCTATATGCTGTGGAATTACAATATTTTCTTCTTTTTTCTTTAAAAATTTTCTCATCTATACCTCGCATTTATATAAAAAGGTGGCAATAGCCACCTTTAAATTAAACTTCAAGCAATTCTTTTTCTTTTTTAGCAGCCAAAGAATCAATTTCTTTAATATTTTTATCAGTTAATGTTTGAACATCTTTTTCACCAGATTTTAAATCATCTTCAGTGATTTCAGATTTCTTTTTCATATCTTTAAATTTATCGATTGTATCGCGACGAACATTTCTAACCGCAACTTTAGCTTCTTCAGCATATTTAGACACAAGTTTTACCATTTCTTTTCTACGTTCTGCAGAAAGTGGTGGGAAAGCAAGGCGAATGATTTTACCGTCATTTTGAGGGTTTAAACCAAGATCTGAAAGTTGAATAGCTTTTTCTATATCTCTTAAAATAGAAGTATCCCAAGGTTGAATTACAAGTGTTCTTGGGTCTGGAGAAGATATTGAACCTATTTGATTCAGTGGAGTTTGAGCTCCAAAGTAGTCGATAGAAATTCTGTCTAATACCGTTGGGTTTGCACGACCAGCACGAACTGTATCAAATTCTCTGTCTAAAGACGCGATACATTTTTTCATTTTTTCATCGCAAAGTTTTAATTGTTCTTTCATAAAAATTACCTCTCTTTATTAATCAGCAGATACAATTGTACCTATTTTTTCACCACATAAAATTCTATAAATATTTTCTGGGTCTTCAAGTGCAAAAACGTGCACAGGGATATTGTTATCCATTGAAAGCGAAGTCGCTGTAGTATCCATTACGCCAAGTCCTTG
Organism: Clostridia bacterium; assembly: GCA_044426345.1. Classification (GTDB taxonomy): domain Bacteria; phylum Bacillota; class Clostridia; order Oscillospirales; family Butyricicoccaceae; genus CAYJLC01. The sequence goes on from JAWXUP010000018.1 coordinate 30,311, forward strand.
ACTTAATACGTCCATATATGTAATGCTGTCGTATCTTTTCGCGTCTGGATTTTTTGCAGGGTCTGAATCGTACACCCCATCGATATTTTTCGCAAGTAAAATTACGTCTGCATTGATTTCTGCAGCACGCAAAACTGCACCTGTGTCAGTTGAAAAATACGGATTACCCGTACCGCATGCAAAAATTACAACTGTACCTTTTTCAAGGTGAGAAGTTGCTTTGTTTCTAATATATGGTTCGGCAATTTGGTGCATATCAATACCAGTTTGAACACGAACTTTAACATCACGTTGTTCTAATGCATCAGCAAGTGCTAATGAGTTTATAACCGTTGCTAGCATACCCATATGGTCAGCTCTTGTTCTTTCCATTTTACCGCCGCCGTCTTTAACGCCACGCCAAAAATTACCACCACCAACAACGATGCCGATTTCAACACCTAAAGCAGCCGATTTTTTAACCACATCACAAACAGGACCGATTACATCGAAATTAAGTCCAAATTTTTTATCACCAGCAAGAGCTTCTCCACTGATTTTAATTAGGACGCGTTTATACATTGAAGTATTCACAATAAAATTCTCCTTTTTTTATTCTTATAATATTATACCATTTTTTCAGAATAAATAAATAGTTTTTTGTAAATTTTTTTAAAAAAAGTAAAAAAAAATGACTTGCAGTATTTTGCAAGTCATTTCAATATTAAGCTTCAGGATCGAAAAATCCACTGTTAGAGCCATTTGATGCACTATCATCAACTGATTCGTCTTCGCTTTCGTTATCATCATCTTCTTCATCGACTGCTGTATCGTCGACATCAGGAATTTGTGGTATTATAACATCGTCTGTTGTATCTGGCAAAATAATGTCACTGTCAACATTCGTGTCTAATTCTGTGTCTTCAAGTGGGTCTGATGGAACAGTTGTATCAGTTTCTGGAACATAAATCTCTCCAGTTTCAACATTTATCCACTGACCTGTTACAAAATCATATTCATATCCAAAATATTGATTAGAATTTTCAGCTGTATGAACCGTACAAGCAATACCACTATATGTGGTTGCAGTTATTGAACTACTAGTTCTCATTGCACGATATTCACCTTCGCCAATTGCAGGATTTGCTCCCTCAAACGTATATTGTTCATCAGTTACATAAAGTTCGATTGGGAACATTCTAGTAAGATCTAAAAGTACACGTGTTTCAACTTTTTCTACTGGACAATATTCCGTTGCAACATTACCATTTAAAATATCTATATCCACCGGTTGATGTATATTGCAATATTCTGTTGGTTGGTCACCAGAGGCTACTGATGCGTATGCAACACGCGAACCACGAACGTCCATTGTGCAATATTCTGTTGGTAAAAGTCCACTATCTAAACAATATGAAGTGCTTACAAAGTTAGTTGGGTCTTCAAAAGTTGCATTTGGCAAATCTGCGTGTATTACGTCCATAACATCTTCCCAAAGTGCAAGCGCTGGGTTTGTGCTAACACCTGAAACCGTTTGTTGAGTATCATAACCAAACCAAGTTGCAGCTACATAATAAGGTGTTGCGCCTACAAACCATCTATCGTAGTCGCTGTTTGTTGTACCTGTTTTACCAAGTGTATCAATACCTAAAATTTTCGCCGCTGTACCAGTACCAGAAGTTACAACGCCTTCTAAAAGTTGACGCATATAATAAACTGTATCTGGATCTTCGAAAGCTTGAATTCCTTCAACATTATTTTCCAAGATTACATTTCCTTCAGAGTCAAGAACTTTTGTGTAAGTAATTGGCTCATAATAAACGCCTTCGTTTGCAAAAGGAACGTATGCAGCTGTAAGTTCAAGAGTAGAAATGCCGTCTGTTAAGCCACCTAATGCTAATGGAGAAAGTGCAATATCTGTCACAACTTGTCCACTTGAAGTAGTTCTACTTTCAACTAAATCTAGTCCCATTTTAGTAGTAGCAAAATTAAACGATGCTCTAGTTCCTAAATCAGCTAAAACTTTTACTGCAACGGTATTTACCGAGTTTGCAACCGATTGGAAAATTGTCAATTGACCTTTATAGCCTGTATAGTAGTTTTTAGGCCAACCTGCTGCGCTTGTTTCGAAATCATATGGTGTATCGCCATAAACAGAAATTGGTGTAATTATACCTGCATCAATTGCTGGTGCGAAAACTGAAACCGGTTTTATAGCCGAGCCTGGAGAACGCGTTGTTTGAGTTGCACGGTTTAAAACCCTAGCAGCTGTTTTTTCACCACGTCCACCGATAATGCCTTTAACTTGTCCATTTGATGGGTCAATTACAACCATAGAAGACTGAGGCAATGCGCCATCTTTACCAGAAATATCTGGGAAATTTTCATCATTTTCATAAACAGATTCCATAGTTTCTTGCACGAACATATCTACAGTTGAGTAAATTGAAAGACCACCAGAATATAAAAGTTGAGATGCAACTTGGCTAGTATAACCTTTTTGTTCCATCAAATCGGCTAAAACATCTTCGATAACTGCATCAACAAAATAAGATTGTGTAGATGAAGTTTCACTTTCGTTTTCTGCTGTTTTATAATCAAGTTCATAAGCTATTGCTTCATCTTTTTGTTCTTCAGTGATTTTTCCTTGTTCATACATTGCGTATAAAATCGTTTCTTGACGTTTTTTGATATTGTCTGGGTATCTAAATGGATCATAATACGATGGATTATTAGTAATTCCTGCAATAACTGCACATTCTGCAAGGTTTAGTTCGCTTAAATCTTTGCCAAAATACGTTTCAGCTGCAGTAAATACACCGTAAGCATTTCTTCCCAAATAAATTGTATTTAAGTAAAGTTCTAAAATATCGTCTTTTTCCATTTTTTTATCAAGACTTAAAGCTCTCAAAATTTCCGTAATTTTTCTTGTTACGGTAAAATCATTATCGCCAGTTGTGTTCTTGATAAGCTGCTGAGTGATAGTTGAACCACCAAAACTGCCGTCACGAATTGGAACAATCCAGTTAACTGCAGCACCAACCGTTCTAATCCAGTCAACGCCATCATGAGTATAAAAACGTTCATCTTCGATAGATACAAACGCTTCACTTAAATAATTTGGAATATCTTCAAATTCTGCCCAGATTCTATTTTGTTCACCATGCAAACTTTCAAGCTCCTGCACTATGCCATTTTCATCGGTATAATAAACTTTACTTGTTAAATTAAGTGTTAACCCTGCGATATCAATATCTGCCTGTGGTGCTACAACTTGATTTATATACATAGCAAATGCGACACCACAAATCGATGCCGTAGTAAGACCTATCAAAATAAGTGTCATTACGGTATCTGAAATCGTGCCGAATATTTTTCTGATTTTCCCTTTTTTCTTTTTCAAACTAGACCTCCAAGTTTTTAAAAGCGTAAATGCTTTATTTCTCTGCTACTAAGTATTTTAACATAAAATTTTAATTTTGTGTAGTATTTTAAAAAATGGTTAAAATAAATTTAAAATAAATTTAAAATAAGTTCAAAACCATTACCATATTAAGGGGTTTTTATGAAAAAATATGTCTTTTTACTCTCAACGACACTTTTATCTATAGTTGCAATCGGAACTTTTTCATCGACTGAAAATTCTGCAAAAGAAGAAATCTTGCAAGTTTCCAATTATTCAGATCAAAATATTGTCGAACCCATAAAGAGCGAGCCTTTGATTTTTGTTGCTCGAGATTTAGACGGTTACATCGCAATTTTTGTTCCTGACGAAATTTTGCCATGCTTAGTCACAGATATCAATGTTAAAACGCTGCCTCTAGCCGACCAAGAGTTGCTAAAAACAGGTATAATCATCGATGCAGATTACGGTTTAGTAAAATTCATCGAAGATTATAGCAGTTAATTTTATTTATAAGACCAAGTTACACCTTGTGGAGTATCTTTTAATACAATGCCACGAGCTAGTAAGTCATCACGAATTTTATCAGATGTAGCAAAATCCTTATTTTTTCTTGCTTCGGCACGTTTTGCAATTAACTCTTCAATTTCAGCATCAAGCGATTTTTCTTCTTTTTGACCAGCAATATTAAGCACGCCTAAAAGTTCTGAAAGTACTGATTTTGCTGATAATAATGTATTTTTATTCAATTCATCAGCATTTGCAACCGTATTAATTTCACGAACTAGTTCGAAAATAACACCAATTGCATCAGCAGTATTTAAGTCATCGTCCATAGCTTGGATAAATTTTTCTTTATAGTTTTCAAAACTTACATCAGATGGTGCATCGTTTTGGCAAGATTCAATTTTGAAATCAAGATTTTCTATACAATTATATATTCTATCAAGCGAAGTTTTACCTTGTTTCAATGAGTCCTCTGAGTAATTTAGAGGACTTCTATAATGTGCAGACAGCATAAACATACGAATCGCTTCATAGCCATAAACTTCGGCAGCTTCACGTACCATAAAGAAATTATTAGCAGATTTAGACATTTTTTCGTTATCTACAGTTAAAAATCCGTTATGAACCCAGTAATTCGAGAAATTACAACCGTTTGCACATTCAGATTGTGCAATTTCATTTTCGTGGTGAGGGAACGCTAAATCTTTACCACCTGAGTGAATGTCGATTTGCGTACCTAAAAATTTTCTGCTCATCGCCGAACATTCAATGTGCCAACCTGGTCTGCCTTCGCCCCAAGGAGAAGTCCAGTGAGGTTCGCCTGGTTTTGCATTTTTCCACAAAACGAAGTCCATAGGATGTTCTTTTTGCGAATTTGCTTCAATTCTCGCACCGATTTCTAAGTCTTCAAGTGGTTGGTGAGATAATTTACCGTATTCATTAAATTTTAACGTTCTAAAGTAAACGTCGCCATTCACAGGATACGCATAGCCTTTTTCAACTAAATCTGCAACAATTGCGATGATTTCGTCCATACAATCTGTAGCTTTTGGGTGATGCGTTGCTTTTTTAACGCCCAAACCTTCTGCATCTACATAATATTCTGCGATATAACGTTCAGCTATTTTATCAAAAGTTGTGCCTTCAGCGTTTGCTTTATTAATAACTTTATCGTCGATATCCGTAAAGTTTTGCACGAAATTCACTTCATAACCACGATACTCGAAATAGTTGCGAAGTGTATCGAAAATAATAAACGGACGTGCGTTACCTATATGAAAATAGTTGTAAACAGTAGGTCCACAAGAATACATTTTAACTTTGCCAGCTTCAAGAGGTACGAATTCCTCTTTTTGCATAGAAAGTGTGTTAAATAATTTCATTTTTTCCTCCTATATAAATCAAAACTGCTAATTTTGATTTTAAAATCTTCCAATTTATATAATTAATTGTCTTTGAAAATACTTTTCATACGAATTATATAGTCAATTCCTGAATATATCGTCACACCGGCAATAATTCCGCTCACAGCCTTTATTATAGGCATAAGTGACATACTGTAGCTTATATCTAAACTTGCTTGTAAGTGTGCTAAAATCATAATTAAAATAATGCCGACCATTTGTACAGTAGTCTTAACTTTTCCAGACCACATAGCTGGAATAACCGTACCTTTTTCAACCGCGATACTTCTCATTGTATTAATGATAAAATCGCGAGCCACGATAATCGTTACGAAAATACTACTCATAAGTCCACGCTCAGCAAAAATAATTAACGCAGAGTAAACTAGTAATTTATCCGCAGTCGGATCCATAAATTTACCAAAATTCGTAACTAAATTCATTTTTCTAGCCAAATATCCGTCAACAAAATCACTAATACTTGCAACCGTGAACAAAATCACCGCAACAAGGAAGTTTTCCGTATAAAGAAAATACATAAAAAACGGAATGGCAATTACCCTGCCCATCGTTATCATATTAGGTAAATTCATATTAAACCTCCACACCTTTTAAGTAAGGGTCAAAAGTTTCTGTAACTTCAACATTTACAAAGTCACCATTTTTCACTTCATTTTGCGTATCGAAATACATAATTCCATCAATATCAGGTGAATCTGCGTAAGTTCTGCCGAAATACATACCATATTGCTCGTCGAAACCTTCAACTAACACCTCGAAAGTTTTACCAACGCAGCTATCGTTATAAGCATCAATTACACGCGATTGAATTTCTTCAGCAATTAATCGACGTTCTTGTTTAACTTCTTCATCAACTTGACCGTCCATATCATATGCCTCTGTACCTTCTTCACGTGAAAACGCAAAAACACCAGCACGTTGCATTTGCTCGCGAGTTAAAAATTCACAAAATTCTTCAAATTCAGCTTCAGTTTCAGTCGGAAGACCCACGATTAAGCTAGTTCTAATAGCTGCCTCGGGTGCTTTCGCACGTATTCTCGCGATTAAATTCGATAAATATTGACTATCGCCACGTCTACGCATTAATTTCAAAATTCTGTCATTAATGTGTTGCATTGGCATATCGAAATAATTTAAAATCTTGTCAGAATTGACGATTGTATCGATTAATTCATCATTTACAAGCTCAGGATATAAATAATGCAATCTAATCCACTTGATTCCGTCTATTTTTTCAAGTTCTTTTAATAATTCAATTAATTTATACTCTTTATATATGTCTTTACCGTAACGCGTAACGTCTTGAGCAATAATTATAAGCTCTTTTGTACCGTTTTTAGCTAAGTCCTTAGCCTCTTCCACGATATTTTCAATGCTTCTGCTTCTATATTTCCCACGAAGTGATGGAATAATACAGAATGCACAACGATTGTTACAGCCTTCAGATATTTTAATATACGCTGTGTATTTTGGTGTAGAAACCATACGTGATAAATCAAGTATAGTGTTTTCAATATTACCAAAATACGATGTTTTTTCATTATTTACAGCTTTAGAAACCGCATCTACAATCATATCATAGCTACCAGTACCTAAAATAGCGTCAACTTCAGGTAGTTGCTCAAAAAAATCATCTTTGTAACGTTCTGTAAGACAACCAGTTACAACGATACCTTTAATAGTTCCGTTAGATTTATATTCAGATAAATCCAAAATATTGTCAATCGCTTCTTTTTTTGCAGACTCAATAAAACCGCAAGTATTTATTACTGCGACATCTGCGTCTTCGATATTTGGGCAAATTTCCATACCTGCCTCAGCCATTTTAGCCAACATTTGCTCGCTATCAACCAAATTTTTAGCACAACCTAAAGAAATTAAGTTTACTTTTATAGACATTCACTGTCCTCCAATTTTTCTTTATATAATAAATATCCCGTGCTTATTTCATCAAAGGAAAAACCTTTCCTATACAAAAACGCCTTAGCTTTTTCAACGTTTTTATATTCTGAAATATCACCTCGTAATTTATTTTCATAATGCTTTAAAATAACATCATAATCAGCGTCATAATCCGTCAATTTCTCTTTTGAAATATCCGACGGAACGCCTCTTTTATAAAGTTCTTCGCGAATTTTTTGTTTTCCCCATCCTTTTTGAGTATAACCTTCGATGATTATATCAGCATACTCTTCGTCATCGACTAACTTCATTTCTTCGAGTTTTGCCAAGACTTGCTCGACAATTTCCTCATCATACTCGAATTTTATAAGTTTTTGCTCGATTTCGTGTCTAGAATACGCTTTTTTGCTTAAAATTCTAAAAGAAGTTGCCAGTGCTCTTTTAAATTGCTCCATTAAATTTCGTCTTCAAATTCTTCTGCATCAATTGACACAGATTTTGATTTTGCAGATGATTTTGGCGCTGGTTTTTTATCGTCAGCTGGTTTATCTTCTGCAACAGCATCAGCAGCTTTTTCAGCTTTTTTTCCTTTTGATTTTGAGCTTGAAAGTTCATTATTTTTAAGAGCTTCACGAATATCTCTTTCTAAACCTTCGTAAATATCTGGATTTTCAAGAAGGAATGTTTTAGCTTTATCACGACCTTGACCTAGACGAGTTTCTCCCATACTAAACCAAGCGCCTGCTTTTTTAACAAATCCAAATTCAACACCCAAATCTACAAGTTCACCAGTTTTTGAGATACCTTCGCCATACATAATATCAAATTCTGCACGTTTAAATGGTGGTGCAATTTTATTTTTAACAACTTTAACTTTAGTTCTAGCGCCCATCATAGTGTCGCCATCTTTGATAAATTCGCCTTTTCTAATATCCAAACGTACTGATGCGTAGAATTTAAGTGCTTTACCACCAGTTGTAACCTCTGGGCTACCATAAGCGATACCGATTTTGTCACGAAGTTGGTTTATGAAAATTACAACACAATTTGTTTTTGCAACAACGCCAGCAAGTTTACGTAACGCTTGTGACATAAGACGAGCTTGAAGACCCATAAAAGAGTCACCCATAACGCCTTCGATTTCAGCTTTTGGAGTAAGAGCTGCAACCGAGTCGATAACCAAAACATCAAGCGCACCAGAACGAACTAACGCTTCAGTAATTTCTAAAGCTTGTTCACCAGTATCAGGTTGAGAAACTAATAAACTATCAACATCAAC